>NZ_CP050153.1:3600000-3913130 GCF_011617465.1 Brevibacterium pigmentatum | reverse complement strand
TATGCACAGGAGTGCTCGGCGGTCGAGACTCGCACCGCCGTTTTTTGTGAGAACGCACCGGCGTTCATCCGCAACCTAGAAATCGGAGACTGAAGTGAGCAAGCGTACATTCCAGCCCAATAACCGTAAGCGCGCCAAGAAGCACGGCTTCCGTCTGCGTATGCGCACCCGCGCGGGCCGCTCGATCCTGGCTGCACGTCGTCGCAAGGGACGTTCCGACATTTCGGCCTGAGCATGCTTGACGCGGCACATCGGATCCGCAGCGGCGAAGACTTCAGACGAATCTTCAGAGCCGGGGTCCGGGTGCGCACAGAGCATCTCATGGCGCACAGCCTGAGAGACACCGATGATACCCACGCTGCGCGCGTGGGTTTCATCGTATCCAAGGCCGTCGGCAACGCCGTAGTGCGCAACCGAACCAAGCGCCGCCTGCGCGAGATCATGCGTGCGCGTCTCGGTGAACTGAGAACCGGCGACCTGGTCGTCATCCGGGCGCTGCCGCATGCGGGACAGGCCGACTTCGCCGTTCTGTCCGCCGAGGTCGACGAACTGCTGATCAAGGCAGAGAAGAAGCTGGAACGTCGTGGACGCAGAGCATGATCTGAAACATGTCTCGGAGGTGCCCCGCCGGCCGGCCGGTTTCTGGCCCACACTCGGCTGGATCATACTTGTCGGACCGAGGATGCCGTTCGTCTGGTTCATCCGTGCCTATCGGATCGTGATCTCACCTCTCTACGGCCAAGTGTGCCGCTACTATCCCAGCTGCTCCATGTACGGTCTCGAGGCGTTCGAGATACACGGAGTTCTCAAGGGAGTGGTGTTAACTGGGTGGCGCATACTCCGCTGCAATCCGTGGTCACACGGGGGCGTCGACCATGTGCCGGGATCGGCGCGGGAGGCCAGGTCGAAGACCATCCACCGCGGTCAGGCACACAGCTGAACAGAATGAACTCGTCAGTCCGCGCGCGAGCGCGATCTAGCGGACTGCGGCGGGGCGCACGTCGTGTCGCGCCGACCTGTGAACAATGGCAAAATGAACTTCGCGCAAGAATCGGTGTAACGAGGAGAACTGAATGGACTGGATGGACAAGCTGCTCTACCCGCTGCAGTGGGTAGTTGCTTGGATCCTCGCGATCTTCCACGAGATCTTTACCGCAATCGGTCTCCAAGCCGACAGCGGTTGGACCTGGGTGCTCTCGATCGCCGGACTGACCGTGGTCATCCGTGCTCTCCTCATCCCTCTCTTCGTCTACCAGATCAAGTCGCAGCGCAAGATGCAGCTGCTGCAGCCGGAGATCCAGCGCCTGCAGGCGAAGTACAAAGGCAAGAAGGACCAGTATTCGCGTCAGGCCATGGCCGAAGAGCAGATGGCGCTGTTCCGCGACAACAAGACGAGCCCGTGGGCATCGTGCCTGCCTCTGCTCGTGCAGATGCCGATCTTCTTCTCGCTCTTCCGAGTCATCCACAACATGCCGAAGGTCGCTTCCGGCGATGTGGGCGCCATCGGCGGCTTCACCCAGCAGTTGGCGATTCAGGCCGAGAACTCCTCGATCTTCGGCATCAGCCTTTCGGCGGTCTTCACCGACCCGGGATTCGCAGTCAAGCTGCTGACTGGTGTCCTCATCGTCATCATGGCCGCCACCATGTTCATCACGCAGAAGCAGATGATGGCGAAGAACATGTCGGAGTCGGCGATGGCCAACCCGATGATGCAGTCGCAGAAGATGCTGCTCTACGTCATGCCGCTCGTCTTCGGCATCGGCGGAATCTACTTCCCGCTCGGCGTCCTCATCTACTGGCTGGTCTCGAACACCTGGACGATGGCCCAGCAGCACTTGGTCATCCGCAATATGCCCGCTCCCGGCTCGAAGGCCGAGAAGGAGATGCTTGAGCGCAAGGCTCGCAAGGGCAAGACTGTGAAGCAGGATGAGCTCAAGGGATCGACAGTCACCGAGGAGGCCCCGAAGAAGAGCGGCCAGCGGCAGCAGCCTGTGAGCAAGAACCGTAAGAAGAACAAGAAGCGCTGAGGACAGACATGACCGAAGAGAAGATCGACGAGACCTCCGAACAGACTCCGGAGGAGACCTCGACGAAGCCGAGCCGTGCCGAACTCCTCGAAGAAGAGGGCGAGATCGCCGCGGACTACCTCGAAGAGCTGATGGATCTGGCCGACATCGACGGCGATATCGATATCGATGTCGCCGACGGCCGTGCGCAGCTGTCCATCGTCTGCGAAGACGACGATGACTCGAACCTGGGCACCCTGGTCGGCCGAGAAGGGGGCACCCTCGGTGCGCTGCAGGAACTCAGCCGTCTGGCGGTGCAGACGCAGACCGGTCAGCGGTCCTGGCTGATGCTCGATATCGACGGATTCCGCAACAGCCGCCGCGAAGAGCTGGTCAAGAAGGCCAAGCGCGCGATCGACGAGGTCAAGGACGGCGGCGATGAGTTCGCGTTCAAGCCGATGAACAGCTTCGAGCGCAAGATCATCCATGACCAGGCGGCCCGCGCAGGTCTGGTCTCGGAGTCCGAGGGCGAAGGCGACGGTCGTCATGTCGTCATCCGGCTCGCCGATGACTGATCACCCCGAGAACGATATCGAGCCCTCGAACGAACCGACGCCAGCGGAGATCGAAACGCCTCCGGCCGGCACCGAAGAGTACTTCGGTGCGGCTTTTCCTGCCGCGCAGCGGTATGCCGAGCACTTAGCCACAACCGGAATCGAGTGGGGCCTCATCGGTCCGCGCGAGGTCGATCGTCTGTGGACCCGGCATATCCTCAACTGCGCCGTGGTCGCTGAGTACATCGGTGAGAACGATGTCGTCGGCGACGTCGGCAGCGGAGCCGGACTGCCGGGTGTTCCGATCGCACTGATGCGCCCCGAGGCGAAGATCGTCCTCATCGAGCCGATGGAGCGTCGAGTCGAATGGCTGACCATGGTCGTCGAGGACCTGGGTCTGAAGAATGTGCGCATCGTCCGTGCACGTGTCGAGGACCTCGTCGATGAGGAGATGTTCACAGTTGTGACCGCACGGGCGGTGAAGGCGATGACGACTCTCATCGAATGGACTCGCGAAGTCATCAGCCCCGGAGGACGGATCCTGGCTCTGAAGGGAGCCTCGGTCGAAGGTGAGCTGGTCAAGGCGAAGAAGCTGATCAAGCGGTATCGCCTGTCCCAGCCTCAGATCCACGTTGTCGATGGCGGCGGCATCCTCGAGGTCCCGAGTCGTGTCGTCGAGATCGTCAAGAAATAGTACGAAGTAGAGTTGGTCTAGGCTGGATCAGAGCCTTGTGTAACCGATGGATGATGGAGTGCGCCCTATGCCGATCATGGATGAGTCGTCTCCCATTGGTGCCGCGATTGCACGGGATAGCCGGCGTGCGGATCGACTGTCGCAGACAACCTTTCCACGGCCGGACTCGACCCGTATCTTCACGATCGCGAACCAGAAGGGTGGCGTCGGAAAGACCACGACGGCGGTGAATATCGCAGCGGCCCTGGCCAACCAGGGTCTGAACGTCCTGCTCATCGACATCGATCCCCAGGGCAATGCGAGCACCGCACTGGGCATCGACCACTATTCCGAAGTGACGAGCATCTACGACGTCCTCATCGACGATGTGCCGATGCGCGAGGCTGTGGCACAGTGCCCCGACTTCGAGACTCTCAAGTGCGTGCCCGCGACCATCGATCTCGCCGGTGCGGAGATCGAACTCGTGTCGCTTGTGGCACGTGAACAGCGACTGCAGCGTGCCTTGGGAATCTATCTCAAGGAGGAGGAAGCTGCCGGCGAGCGGGTCGACTACATCATCATCGACTGCCCGCCCAGTCTCGGCCTGCTGACAGTGAACGCCTTTGTGGCCGCCCGCGAGGTCCTCATCCCGATCCAGTGCGAATACTATGCTCTCGAGGGTCTCAGCCAGCTGCTGAAGAACATCCAGCTGATCCAGAAGCATCTCAATCCCGAATTGGCGATCACGACGATTCTGCTGACGATGTATGACGGACGGACGAACCTCAGCGCTCAGGTCGCTGAGGATGTGCGCACTCATTTCCCGGAGCAGGTGCTCGGCACTGCCATTCCGCGTTCGGTGAGGATCTCGGAAGCACCGAGCTATGGCCAGACCGTGATCTCATATGACCCACATTCCAGCGGCGCACTGTCCTATCGGGAGGCTGCTGAAGAAATTGCGAATCGAGGAGTAAGTCGTGGCTGAACGCAAGAAGAGGGGCTTGGGACGCGGGCTCGGAGCATTGATCCCCGATGCGAACTCCAATGACCGTCCGGTCGATGTCTTCTTCTCCGGTGGGAACACGGACGACGGAAGTCGCGAGGGCGAGGCGAAGACGTCACGGACCGCGCGCAACGACCCGGCCGCTTCCATGCAGTCATCTCGTCGTCGGAAGCCGAAGGCCGCTGGGACCACGAGGTCCTCGGCCACGGCAACAGAGAAGGCCACAGAAACCAAGGCGGCTGCCTCGAAGACAGTCTCTTCGAAGTCAACCACAGCTCGGTCGGGCACGTCCAAGGCAGGCTCCTCCAAGGCGACCCAGTCGAAGGCAGCTGCATCGAAGGCCGCTGATACGAAATCGACGAGTTCCACGTCGGCAACGGGCACAACCTCGACGGCCAAGTCGGCTGCATCCAAACCTGCGGGGTCTCGGTCGACCGCTTCCAAGACCACGGGGTCGACGCCGTCGACTTCCAAGACAACGACTGCGAAGACATCCACGCCCAAAGCATCGACGGCCAAAGCATCGACGAGCAAGTCAAGTGCTGCAAAAGCCCACGGGGGCAGCGCCTCCACATCATCTTCTGCTGCCAAAGCGAGCACACCGACGACGAAGACAGAGTCATCATCCACCGGAGCCTTGCCTGAAAGCACAGAGAAGGCCCCTGCAGCGGTGAGAACGAGCACTCGGAACGCATCTGCCCCTGCTTCGGTTTCCGACCCGACAAAGAGTGACAACGATGTCACCACACCGGTGTCGAACGCGGTTGCAGACTCTGAATCGGCTCCCGCAGTGAACAACACATCGGCTGAAGTAGTCCCAGATCACGTCGCTGATACACAGGAGGCGGAGTCCCCAGCAGAGCCTGCGGCGGCGCCGTCGCCCGAGGATGACGTTCGTGAGACTCATCCCGGCGTGTACACGTCCTCCGGTCGCAGTAGCGACGACCAGCCGGATGAACCGGCAGAGGCGGAGGACAACGGCAGCGCCAGTGACGTTGATACTACGGCCGTAGTAGCACGTGCTTCGGATGCCGCTGAAGTGGATAGCGAGTCGGCAACCACGGAGAAAGAGGATGCCGCGTTCTCGGCAAACTCGGAATCCAGTGAAGACTCGAGTTCATCGGCCAAGGCTGAGGATCCGGGCGATGCTGACGCAGACGAGGTCGTCGACGGCTATGACGACGGTGAGATGGACGGCGTTGAGTCCATTCCGGATACCGAGTTCGGTGAGATCGATGTCGAGCTCATCGATGCGAATCCTCGTCAGCCACGTACTGTCTTCGACGAAGATCTCTTGGCCGAGCTTGTGCACAGCATTCGTGAGATCGGTGTCCTTCAGCCTGTCGTCGTCAGGCAGAAGCCGAGCGATCGTTCGCGCTTCGAACTCATCATGGGTGAGCGTCGCCTGCGGGCGACGAAGGACGCAGGTCTGTCGACGATTCCGGCAATCATTCGGTACGTCGAAGATACAGATCTCCTTCGCGATGCGCTTCTGGAGAACCTGCACCGTGCTGAGCTGAACCCCTTGGAGGAAGCTGCGGCCTACGGGCAGCTGCTCGAGGACTTCGGGTGTACTCAGGAGGAGCTTTCCGAGCGCATCGGGCGTTCACGTCCCCAGATCTCCAATACCTTGCGTCTTCTCCGACTGCCTCCTCTGGTTCAGCGCCGCGTAGCAGCCGGCGTGATCTCGGCTGGCCATGCCCGAGCTATTCTTGGTCTGCGCGATCCCGAGCATATGGAAGTTCTGGCGCAGCGCATCGTTGCTGAAGGACTGTCTGTCAGGGCTTCGGAGGAAGCAGTCGTTCTGCTCAACCGCGGCGATTCGATCAATGTTTCACGTGCAACGACGAAGGTTTCTCCGGAGTTCTTGGCCGTTGCAGAGCGTTTGGGTGATCGTCTGGACACCAAGGTGAACATCTCCGTTGGTAAGCGTAAGGGCAAACTGAGCGTGGAGTTCGCCAACCAAGAGGACCTCGACCGCATCCTTGGTCTCTTGGGAATCTCCAACGAGGAAGCTCTCTGAACAGAGAACGCCAAGCATTGTCGACCCCCGCGGTGAACATCGCCGGGGTCGATTTCAGTCTAGTGAACTTCTAGATCCCGCTTCCCCTTGTCTCAGCAGCCGCACGGTACTGGAAGTTTCCAGGGAATCGGGCTGCGTAGGCCGTGTAAGTCGCGCCGCTTGATAGATTGGCCCCGCAGACCATCGTTTCACGTGGAACATTGTCTCGATATACATACTGCACTGCCTATAGGGTACTCACTGTTGGCGTACGTCACTTCAGGATACGAGTCTGTGGTCGCGCCGGTTCGAAGTGTCAGGACGACTCCGGGTATCTGAACAGAGTGCCAGGATACGGATCGACGCGGACTGACTGGTGGAGTGGATTAGTGTGTGTAGGTGCCAGAGTGCCGTACTTCCGAGGTTCGAGACGTTGAAAAGCGTAACCGTTCGGGCTCAACCTATGGAGTCATCCGCTAGTCAAGCATTCATAGCGCCACGGTGGCGTACCAGGGGTACCCGTTAGATACATTTTGAAGGGATCCATGGTTAACTGGATCTGCTGATTCTACTGCAGCGTGGTTTCACGTGAAACCGGTGGTCGACCGGGGCAAGTTGTCCGGTTGTGAACTGCAATAGCGAGGTGCCACCTCATTGATTCTGTCGTTGGTCATCATGTTTCACGTGGAACGGGTCCGCTCTCACGTACTCGAGAGTTCCAATGGATTGTGACACTGACGGAGCTGTGCTGTTGCTTATGCTCGTATTGGTCCCACCTTCCACTCAAGTGTTCGTTTCACGTGAAACTCGAGCGTGTCCGCAGATCAGGATATGCCTCGAACACCTTCGCTATCCTGACGACTATCTGGGATATGAGCCTGTTCATGGGGTATGAGCTCGAGAGTTTCTGTTAGTGCGATTAGTGGAATGCCTGAGCGGATTCACTGAGTAGTCCGAGTCAGTCGAAGGGACGGTAACGCCGCGAACGCGATTCTGTTGATATATCCCTGTGCTCTAGTGCTAGTCATTGCTCGATCGGCTGAGGACTATTCTTTCTGCGCGGAGCGCCTCAGAGGCGGCGAGCTCCTACCGTCCTTCCCACCTCCTCTGCTGAGTTGAGGCAGGCCTCCTCTGCTGAGTTGAGGCAGGAAGAATCGAATGGTGTCGTTTGTTTCACATGAAACGTAGGCGATGGTGACCAGTTGGCGCACCGAGGAACAGACCTCAGATTTCGACAACTGGTTGGACAAATACTTGCAATGTGAACGACAGACTCGAGACGGCTAATGGAGTATTTCGGCCTAAATCTTCCTAACCCACATAGCTCTCCGCCTTCTCCACCACCTAATAGTCAGGCATTTACCAAGGTCACAATCATTCTTCTGCTTGGTTCAACCGGTTCCGTTCTATCGGTGTGGGTTATGTATCGATGATTAGAATCGTTTCACGTGAAACGAACTATCAGGGTGGGAGCGCAAATCGCCTCTTACTGAAGAGAATCGTGACGTCCTATGCAGCGTTCGGTCGTTGCCGGGTTAGAGCCGGAGCAATCTCTATTGGAGGCGTTGTACTTGATAAGTTCGGTTCGGTTGTTTAGTAGCGAGTGCCGGCAGACCTACGAGTCGGATGTGCAGAGATCTGATTCCTGATGGAGCAGGGGAAGCGAAGGGCACAAGGAATCCCCGCCGATGTAGTGGTATTCAATGGCTGTTCTGCGTCGAGATGGACTCGTTTCACGTGGAACATGATTGTGCGAGAATACGGTGTACGATTTTCGCCGCGCTAGTAGTACGCCTCTCGAGTAGCTCCTGGGGAGTTGGTCGAGGATGAAGATTGGTTGGCAAGGTGTTGAGATGAAGTGGCCTACACGCACCTGTCAGCGTGTCCCTAGCTTGATAGATTCACCGGTGGCAGCTGAAACTCTATCCGTTCCACGTGAAACATACGTGGGTGCTGTCTTTAACTACCCACTATCGTCACTATTTCCGGTCAAAGCGTGACTGTAAGGCCTCTCAGTGGGGTCGGCTTGATAACGTAGCAGCAGTTCCTCTGAGTTTGAAAGCACCATTGTTAGTGTTGCCAATTCTCCGAGTTCGTCTTCAGAAATGGAGTTGGTTGGCATTTCTGCGTACAGTTCGATTGTTGCGATTGTGATTCATCTAGGTAGACCGTATGCGTGCTCAGTCTTGTATGGGGCCTTGATGGGCAGTTTATGAAATGTACTATGCGGTCTTAGACTCCTAGGTTTCACGTGAAACAGAGATAATCACTAGGTGTTGGTTCGATGGTTCAGTGGTTTAGCTCGTACACGGCGTTTCTATCTGACTCCACCTAGTTCATCGAGTCGTGGGCTGCAATTCGAAATCTGGTCAAACGATAGAATGCGATCTCGTGATTCTTGCGATTTAGCCGAACGCGGCTTGAAGAGTGATGACTGATTGAGATAGGCCGCCTCGGCCCAGGTTTCTCCGCTGTTTCACGTGAAACGACTGTAGCGCCGTCTGGAGGGCCGTCTGCAGTCGGCGGGAGAAGTCCTCGCGTAATCGTTCCAAGTCGTCCAGGACAATTCTTTGACCGAAACAGTCAGTGGGCCATAGTGACAATCTGGTGAGCTGCTGATGAAGTCGCTAGGCGCGCAAGCGGAACCGGGGCTCGTGTGTAGTCGGTTCGTTAGCGTGCTTGACCTCTCGCCCCGCGGTCTCACTCATACTGGGCGTCCCTGGTCGCTGAGGGTGATTGCCCCGGCGCGACAGCTCGTGAAGCTATTCTCTCAGAGAACAGTCATGCGTTGAGGGGTACGGAGAGTGTCTGACCGCGTTGGGACAGATATAAGGAATGCGAAGCGCCGCCCTCCTTGTAGGGAGCACGGCACTGAAGACTGAGTTCTGATCGTATGGGGACTAGTTCAGAGCCTTGATTGCGTCGAGACTGAGGGTTCCGGTCTGTGGGTCCTTGTCCTCGAGGATGTAGAGGCGCTGGAGGGCTGCTGCGATTCCATCCGCGATCGCATCGCGGACGTGTGGATCCTGCAGGTTCTCGAGGTCGTCTTGATTCGTAAGGTAACCGCTGACGACATGAACCTTGGGAGTTCGCAGTCTCTTGAGCGAGGACCAGGTGCGAGCGTGTGTCCGGCAGTCCAGCATTCCAGTACGTGCGACAACCTCGCCTTGAATGAGCTCCGCGAGCTTCTGCCCCGTCGGCGAATTCATATCCGACTGTCGTTCGTGTCCGAAGTAGAAGGTGGCAATGCCATTGGCATCCTTGGACTTGCTGACATCCGCAGTCACGGTAACAACCGCCGATGCCCCAAGCGTGTCTGCTCGATTGACCTCGACGGCATCCCCTTCCAGAAGGAGCGCCCCGGCTCCGATCGCTTCCAGTCGACCGACAAGTCGACTTGCTATATCTGAAGTGATCTGACGCTCGAGAGCCGCCTGCTCATCGGTCATCGGCAGATTCTGGAAATCTACAACTGTAGTTGCCGCCTCGATGACGAAGGTTCGGCCCACGAGCGAAGTTCCCGAAGCCGCTACGCGTGCGCGCTCCTGAAGAGCAAAGAGGTTGCCGGTGTCCTGATTACGGTCGATCGCGTCGAGTCCGCGCAGAGTCTGCGGACCGGTCACGCCATCGACTTTGGTGCCGAGGCTCATCTGCAGCTCTTTGACCGCCGTCTCGGTGAGGGCGGCGTATTCTGCGTCGATTCGGCCCGGATAGAAGCCCAGCCCCGCGAGCTTGGTCTGGAGGTTGACGACATCATCGCCCGTAAGGACCCTGACGGGGTCAAATCGGAGGACTCGGTCGCCGAGCTGATATCGAGCCTGCTCGAGCTCTGAAAACGTCTCAGGGCCCAGTACACCGTCGCAGAGGATCCCGCGGTCCTGCTGGAACTGCCTGACTCCGAGTTCAAAGGCTCGATCGAAATCCGCGGTCTCGGCATCTCCGACATGGAGTCCCAACCGGGCCATCTGTGTTTTGATATTAGGCAGCATCTCGGAAATGTCGCCACGCGTGTAGCGCGGTAAGTTCGTGTTCGTCAATGCGTTGCCAATCTTCGATGATGCGGTTCTTGGGTCAGTGTCGGGCGGCGCCCGGAAATGCCTAAGGCGCCTGTTGATATTACAACAGGCGCCTTAGAACTCGATCAGATGAAGTCGGAGAGCTCATCCTCAAGGGCCGGCTTCGGACGTGCGCCGATGATCGTCTTGGCGACCTCGCCGTCCTTGAACACGTAGAGCGCCGGAATCGACGTGATTCCGTAGGTGCTCGCGGTCTCAAGGTTCTCGTCGGTGTTGACCTTGACCACGTTGAGCTTGTCTCCGTGCTCTTCAGCGATCTGGTCAACGATCGGGCTGACCATACGGCAGGGGCCGCACCAAGGAGCCCAGAAATCGACGAGCACGGGCTTGTCGGACTTCAGTACGTTCTCTTCGAACGTTGCGTCAGTGACTTCTGTCGACATGAGTAACCTTCCTTCACAACCAATGTCTCTAGCAGAACAGTGGGACTGGGGCTTTCATTCCCCTGCGGATCCGCTCGGGCTGATCTGTTCGGTAGGCAGAGGTGCGAGCGGACGCTTCGGGGTCAGGAAGCGACAGGAGCTTCGGCTGCAGCTGCTTCGGCCACAGCCGGCTTGGAGGCCGCCTCGAGATCACCGAGGTAATGTTCGGCGTCGAGCGCTGCCGAACATCCCGATCCCGCGGCAGTGATCGCCTGACGGTAGACGGAGTCGATGACGTCGCCGGCAGCGAAGACGCCTTCGACGGACGTCTTCGAGGTGCGGCCGTCGACGCTGAGATATCCGTCGGCGCGCATCTCGAGCTGATCGGCGAACAGGCTGGTACGCGGGTCGGATCCGATGGCGACGAACATGCCGGTCACGGGAAGCTCAGAGGTCTCCCCTGTGACGGTGTTCCTGATGGTCAGACCGGTGAGCGAGTCCTCACCATGGACTTCGGCGACTTCGGAGTCGAGAAGGAACTCGAGCTTCTCATCGGCGTTCGCACGATCCTGCATGGCCTGCGAAGCACGCAGCTCCTGCCGGCGGTGAACGAGAGTGACCTTGGATGCGAAACGGGTGAGGAAGGTCGCCTCCTCGAGAGCTGAGTCGCCACCGCCGATGACAGCGATGTGCTGGTCGCGGAAGAAGAAGCCGTCACAGGTAGCGCACCAGCTGACTCCGTGACCGGAGAGCTTCTTTTCGTTCGGGAGGCCGAGCTCGCGATATGCCGAACCGGTTGCAAGGATCACCGCCTTTGCGGTGTAGCGCGCACCCAGAGCTGTCTCGATCTCGTGAGCACCCGGGTTGAGCTTGAGGGTCTCGACGTCGTCGTAGATGACTTCGGCTCCGAACTTCTCGGCCTGCTCACGCATGCTCTCCATGAGTTCCGGACCCTGCACACCGGCGGGGAATCCGGGAAAGTTCTCGACATCGGTGGTGTTCATCAGTTCGCCGCCTGCGGTCACCGATCCGGCGATGACGACCGGTGAGAGGTTCGCGCGGGCTGCGTAGACGGCTGCGGTGTAACCGGCCGGCCCCGATCCTATGATCACCAGTTGAGTATCAGTCATGTGAAAAGGTCCCTGCTTCTCTCTGCTCTGCTCGGCGGGCCGTTGAGCGCCGCGCCGAATGACGTTCGTATCTATAACGGTACGGTGCCGGGGACTATTCCGCACCTGCAACAGGGGCGAGATCCATCCGTTGGTTCATGAGAACTTGACGGAGCTGATGGTGGCCTTGAAGCCGCCGTCGGTCTGCGGCAGGTCGGTGATCCAGAGGATGAGCTTGTCGGTCTCGACCTCCTCATCGAATTCCACGGTGACAGCGCCTTCGGCATCGAAGACGCCTTCGCCGATGACCTTCGCGTCCTCTGGGTCGTCTCCGTCGCGGATCTCGAACTTGCCTCCGGAGTTCCCCGACGCCACCTTGACCCTGCTGATGGTGGTCTCGTCCTCGAACTCGAAGAGCAGACCGACACCTGATTTGAGATTGCCGAAGCTCGCTGAGTTGTACCTGTCGGTGTTCCAGGACCCTTCGGTCTTGGGAATGACGTTCTCGACTTCACTGTCGTGTTCCGATCCATCGCCCTCGGGGTCGAGAGATTCGACGTTTTCGATCTTCGGCGGATCGGCTTTCGGAGTCTTCTTCTCTTCCTTCTTCGTCGGCTGCTCGCTCGGCGCAGAGGTTTCGGAGACCGGGGTGGGCTCCTCTTCTCCCGAGTTGAATCCGATGATGACGATGCCGAGCACGATTGCCGCAACGACCGCGAGACCGAGAACCAGCCACAGGAAGGGCTTCCGAGTGGCCGCGGGGTCACGCTCCTCGGGACCTGATCCTCCCGATCCGCTGCCGGAACCGCCGGAGGCAGCGCTGCTGCCAGAGCCCGCGCCGCCGCTGCCGGCCGCGGCTGCGGCGCCAACCGTTGCGGTATTCGCACCCGTCCCAGCGGCGGTCTTCGTCGCTCCGCTGCCTGCACCACCGGCCGAGCCCGCGGGCTTGGATGCACCGGATTCGGAGGTACCGGACGTGGAACCGCTGGACTTGTCGGCATGGGCTTTCGCCCCGACGCCGGCGCCCGCTGCAGCTCCCGCCGCCGCGGCTCCGGCCACGGCAGCACCAGCTGCCCCGGCGGCCTTGTTCCGGTGCTTCGCAGACGCAGCCTGTGCTGCGTCGGTGGAATCGCTGTGCTGCTGGCGCGGTTTGCCGGCCTTGCGCTCGGCTGGACGGATGGATGAGGAGCCCGTGGCCGCCTCGGTGCTGGGCTCATTTACGGAGTTCTGATCATCGGCAGCACTGCGATCGTCAACGGAGTCCGGTGACAGCCGACGCATCTCCTTCGGCGGGGCGGCAGCATTGGCTTCCTGCTGACGGGCGGTCGAACTCGCCTCGAAAGCGGCGAGACGCCTGCGCGCCTCGTCCTCCTTGGCCTTCGCGATCCGACGTTCGCGTTCATACTCGCGTCGCTGATGTTCCCGCTGCTGCTCGTTGGTTTCGAACATACCGCCGAGGAACCAGGACCCGTCGTCCTCATCCTCGTCGTCCATGATCACCCGGGTATCGTTCTCATCACCCTCGTCATCGTTCTCTGGCACGATCTCGAGTGCCTGAGTATCGGGATCCGAATCGTCTTCCCGGCTCATGATCGGGCTCGTGAGGTTCTCGTCGTATTCGTGCTCTGCGTACTCCGAATACTCCGAATACGTCTGCTCCGGCTGCCATTCCTCCCAGTCCTGGGCGGCACTGTCGAGCTGTTCCTTGGCGATCGGGAAGCTCGAAGCTTCGCGCATCTGCATCCGGTCGGCGTACCGGCCGGTGGTGTGTCCGACCACTCCGGCAGCCAGTCCCCGCGTTCCCGGACGGGTGATGCCGATCCGCACGAGGGCAGCCTGCACCTGATCTTCGCTGGCGCTGGCCGCGCCCTCAGGACCGGGCCCGATGGTCTTCGAACGAGGTGCGGGCAGGCTGGTGGCTTCGTCGAAGCTGCGCGGCGACTGATCGAAGAGGTTCTCGTTCTCCGCCACCGGAGCTCGATTGACATAGCGCAACAGCTCGGGATCCCAGTCGTCGATGTAGCCGAGCACCTCGGCGACCGAACCCGGGCCGGGATCCGAGCCCGTGATGATTCCGCTGACGAAATCATCGAGCTTGTCCGGGACCTCGGGGTTGAGAGCCTGGGCCCGGGCGATCCGGGCATTCTCCTTCTCCGCAGGAGGAATGCCGTCGAACGACTCCTCGCCGGGCCAGAACCCGGTCAGAGCCGTATAGAAGAGCTGGACGAGAGCCAGAGCGTCTCGCCGTGACGCCTTCGTGGGCGTGTAGTCCTTCTGCTCGACGAGCCCGGTGTCCAGCGCCAGCGCCGCATCGATGCCGATGCCTGCGATGATCACCGCACCCTTCGAGGTCAGACCGACAACGCTCGGCCGCAGGAACATGTGGAACAGTCCCCGCCTGGCCGAGGTGACGAGCGCCGAGCCGACCTCGCCGATGAGTGCGCACGCGGCATCGACGGGCAGCGGCGAACGCGGCAGGATCTGGTTGAACGGCGTCACCGCGATGCGTTTGATGACGATGTAGTCCAGCCCGTTGGAATGTCCGACGTCGAGCGTCGGGGCGATGCGCGGGTCGCCGAGAATCGATACGCGACGGGCGGCCTCGAGAACATCGTTGGAACCATCGGCATCAGCGACGAGGATGAGCACGGGTTCATCGAGGATGGCATCGAGTCCGGTGCAGACGGCACCGACTTCGGGTTTCTCGGGAAGCCACCGGCGGTCGACGGTCGATACGACATAACGGCCGGCCACCACCATGCCGGGTTCGATATCGATCAGGGCGACCACCTCCGGTGGGGATTCAAAGGGCTCAGGCTGTTTTCCTTAGTTTTCCAGCTACCACGCCAATAATCGAATGCAACTCTCTGACTTTGAGCAAATAACAAGCTCCGATGAAGAACAGCAGCATCACGGTGCCGACGATGGCCGTGGTGATGAACGCCTGCCACCGTCCTGCCAAGGCGAAGTCCGGGAAGAAGTAGAGCAGGCCGAACCCCGCCCCTCCGGCGACGATCGCTGCGAGGAGGAACTTGAGATGCGAAGTGAGGATCTCCCGCAGATCGATGGCGCCGAGGCGCTTCTTCAGCACCGCGAACGAGATGATCATCGCTGTGAGGTACCCGAGGCTCATGACGAGGCCGATGATCGCCACCGTCACCGACTTGGGGAAGATCGTCGCCGAGAGCACCGCCAGGGACTGGAAGATGATCTGCGGCAGCTGGATGAGGAACGGAGTCTTCGCGTCCTCGTAGGCGTAGAAGACTCGCTGCGCGAGGTAGTTCGCGCTGAAGGGAATGAGCCCGAAGACCATCGTGATGATGACCAGTCCGATGGCCGTGGCCTGCTCCCGTCCCTCACCGGCGATGATCATTGCGACGGGGGTGGCGAGGACGATGAAGGCCACGGCGGCGAAGGAGTTGACGAAGCCGACCATCCGCACGCCCATCGAGAAGTCGCCGACGACGGCCTCGGTGTCATTGTTCGCTGCGTCCTTGGCCAGGGAGGTGAACAGAGCCGTGGCCAGAGAGACCGCGATGAGGGAATGCGGGAGCATGAAGACGAGGTAGGCGGTCGTATATGCGGCGTTCGAGGCGTTTCCGTCGCCGGGGATCGACGCCCCCGAGGCGACGCGGGAGATGACAAGGAACCCGATCTGACCGATGAGCATGGCCGAGAACGTCCAGAACGCGACCTTTCCGGCCGTGCCGAGACCGACCCCGCGGAACCCGAAGGTCGGCTTGTACTTGAAGCCGATCCGCTTGAGCGGCCAGATGAGGATGAGGGCCTGTGCCGCGACGCCGAGGGTGGCCGTGCCCGCGATGAGGGCGATCTTGTCCGGGCTCCAGGTGTCGAGATCGTGCGGTGAGGCGTTGTTCGTGCCGAAGATGAGGATGAAAGCGGCGAGACCGGCGATCGCGACGACGTTGTTGAGCACGGGTGCCCACATATAGGGGCCGAACGACGATTTCGCATTGAGCACTTGGCCGAGCAGCGTATAGAGACCGTAGAAGAACAGCTGCGGCAGACACCAGAATGCGAAGGCGGTGGCCAGCGCCATCTGCTCATCGCTCCACCCCGACGAGTAGAGCCAGACCAGCAGCGGAGCCGCGGCGGTGGCGATGATGCTCACGCCCGCGAGGAGCAGGAAAGACAGCGTCAGCAGCCGATTCGTGAAGTCGGTACCGGCGTCCTCTCGTTTGGAGGCACGCACGATCTGCGGGACGAGCACAGCATTGACCACGCCGCCTGCCAGCAGCATGTAGAGCGTGTTCGGCACCTTGTTCGCAATGTCGAAGGCATCGGCCTGAACTGCGGTGACGCCGATCGCGGTGGCCAGCATCGAGGCTTTGACGAAGCCGAGCACACGAGAGGTCATGGTGCCGGCGGTCATGATCGCCGAGGACCGGGCCAGGGATGAGAAGCTGGACACGCTCTACCTCTTTTCAGGGTCGTCGTCGGTCTTGGCGCGGGCCATGGCATCGGCCAGCTGCTGTTCGGGGATCTTCGGGCGCCCGCGGGAAATGGTCTTGATCAGGCCGATGACGAACACTACGGCCAAGCCCAATCCGATCACAGCGGTGCCGATGTTCTCCCAATCGGCGCGGACCCGCACCATGAGTGATTCGTGTTTGGGCAGGACCACCTCGTCGGCGGTGACCATCTCGATCGTCGTCGGCACATCGGCGTTGGCGAGTCCTTCGACGGGCACGTCCACACGCATCGTCTCCGCGGCGGGCACCTTCACGGTCTCCGTCTCCTGCGCCCGCAGCTGCGGAGTGTTCGGCTTCATCCGGATCCGCAGGGTCGCCTCGGCGGGGGAATCATTGACTATCGTGACCGGAATCGTCGTCTTCTCACCGGTGACGAGGAGGACGGACGATCCCTTGCGCAGACGGAGGCTGTCCATGAGCTTCTCGCTCTGCTCACGGGCCTGCCCGGCGCAGATGTTCGCGTTCCGGCCCAGCGTCCACGCCGCCGAGGTGCACGTGAGCAGTTCACGGTCGAGCCGGATATCGGCGCTCTCCCGGTCGCTGAACACGCTGTTGAAGTCCTCTTGGTTCGCCCGGGTCTCGGCCAGGGATTTCACGGCTCTCTTCCGGATGTGCGGAGCGTCGGAATCCGTCCGCAGCAGTCCGCGCGACTCGGATCCGGAGTCGAGGATCTCATCGACCCCAGTGGGGGCGATCCACGGTGCCGAGCTCAGATCGTCGACGGTCTGCTCCCAATTCGCCGAGGCGGCCGCGCGCGGGAGTGGAACGAACAGGCTCCGGGTGCGGTAGGGAGCCTCGGATTGGATCACCGCAGATTCCGCGACGAGCTCGGACAGTGCCCCGGCCGGGTTGTCCGCGGCGATCGCCTCGGCGCTCATATCCGTGAGCTTCGAATCGGAGACGAGGGTGTCGATCGTCGACTCCCCGTCATCGGTGATCGTCGTCTGCGAATGCGCATCATCGTGGATGCCGGTGATCGAGGGCTGCTGAGCATCGCTGATGATCGCGGTGGAATTGCCGGACTTCTTCAGGGCACGCAGGCCGTTCTTCGTCGCACTTCCGGCCACCGGCCAAGCGATGTCCGTGCGGGCATCGGGGAAGACGTCTTTGACGATCTCACGCTGCTTCTGAGCGAAGGTGGAGAGCCGGTCGATCTTGGTCCCGCGCAGAGCGCTGAGGTCGGGATCTCCATAGGGCAGAGCGACGATCGTGTGCTTCTGCGCCGCCTCCATGAAGTCCTGATACCAGGAGCCGAGGCGTTTGCGCTGTTCTTCTGGGGCTTCGAGCTCGGCGGCGCTGGAATCGGCGTCATCGTTCTCCGGTGCCCCGACCGGCGGCGACTGGGTCTCATCGCCTTTGCCCGCACTGGGTTCTTCGGTCTCCTCCTCCGGCGCGTCGGCGGCCGGAGGTTCGGCGATCGCGGCTTCGAAGGAGGCGATGACGCGCGGATCGACCGCCAGCGCGAGTTCCTTGTGTTTCAGGAGCTTCGCGATCGTGTCGAGCGAACCGCCTTCGGCGATGGCGGCATTGAGTCGGTCGGCTGGGATGAGTCCGCCCTCGGAATGGCCGGGCAGGGTGACGGGAGCGAGCACGCTGATCTTCGTCTGATCGAACTCCGGGTCCGGGTACCACGTGGTGAAGCCGAGGGCAGAAGCCCGCAGACCGGTTTCGTCGCCGAGCTGGACCGCCAGCCCCCGCGGGCCCCAGGAACTCACGGGTGAGGACTTGCTCAGCTCGAGGTCGTCGGCGGGAACACGGAAGGTGAACTCCGCGGTGGCGCCGGGATCGATGGTGTCCTCGAACGAGGTGTCGAGGGTGCTTCCCGAGTCGTCATCGGAATCGGCGTCGTTGTCCTTCTTCGCCTTCTCTCTGGCCTCGGTGCCATCATGTTCGAGGTCGGCGACGGTGCGGTGCTGCGCCTGTCCCTGCTTCCAGGAATCAAGGCGGGATTCGGAATCGAGCTTGCGGGTCGACATCTGCAGACTCAGGTTCGGCTTCTCGACCGCTTTCTTCGTCGTGTTCGAGATCGTGCCCCGCACGGTCAGCGTGCCTTTGTCATCGATCCAGGGAGTCACCTCGTCGAGGGTGATCGAGACTTCGTCCTTATCGGCATCGGAGTCCTTGTTCGCATCGGTGCTGGCGGCTGCCGGCGCGGCGGTGAGCAGCGGATATGCGAAAACTGACCCTGCGAGCAGCAGGAGTGTGCTCAGCAGGGCGGTGAGGAATCGCATACGGCGGATCGGAATGGGTTTCACTGCTCCAGTCGGGACACCATCGGTCGGGCGGCGGCGACGATTCGGCGCTCATTGGCGAACGACAGCCGCGAACGCAGGTCATTGAAGGGCACCCACGCCGCATCGATCGCTTCTTGGTCAGGATCATTATCCACGGTCAGAGTCCCCGACTGTGCACGCAGCAGGAAATGGTGGACGAGTTTGTGGATCCGGATTCCGGTCACGGTGAACCAGTAGTCGACGGTTCCCAGGGGACAGATGATCTGCCCCGCGATCCCGGTCTCCTCTTCGACCTCACGGCGGGCCGCCTCGGCGGGGGTCTCAGTTCCCTCGAGATGTCCCTTGGGAAGGCACCATTCGATCCGGCCGGCGCGATTGATGCGCGCGATGACGGCCACGGTCAGCAACGGGTGAGAGAAGTCGACAACGATGCCACCGGCGGAGATCTCCTCCACTGTGGTGCGGCGGGACGTGCGGGGTCCCGGCTTGGGCATCGGTGTGGTCATTCTCCTACCTTAGTAGGCGAAGCTTGGAAGTTTCGTGTCATCGGCTCCCGGTAGTCTTATGGGGACCGGAACTCGCGCCTGGACGCGGGAGGCGAGTTCCCACGGGCAAGAGCAGAAATCTGAAGAACCGAAGGAGCTCGGTGGATCCGCAGACCGCGCACAACCGACTGCACGACAAGCTCGACGAACTCGAGCACATCCTCGGCCCGCTGGGTCAGAGGTTCTCCTCAGCCGGTTTCGAACTCGCCCTCGTCGGCGGTTCCGTCCGTGATGCGCTGCTCGGTCGCCCCATGCCCGACCTCGACTTCACCACCGATGCCCGCCCCGACGACATCCTTCGGCTGATCTCCGACTGGGTCGACACTCACTGGGACATCGGACGCGAATTCGGCACCATCGGGGCCGTGAAGTCCGGTGTGCAGATCGAGATCACGACCTACCGCGCCGAAGCCTACGAGGAGGACTCGCGCAAACCGGTGGTCGCCTTCGGCACGGACCTCGACGCCGACCTCGTCCGCCGCGATTTCACGATCGGGGCGATGGCGATCCGTCTGCCCTCGAAGACCTTCGTCGACCCCCATCAGGGATTCGACGACCTCATCGCCGGTCGCATCCGCACCCCCGGTGCCGCCGCGGACTCGTTCTCCGATGATCCGCTGCGCATGATGCGTGCGGCTCGGTTCACCTCTCAGCTCGGACTCGACCCCGTGCCCGAGGTGGAAGAGGCGATGACGGCGATGGCCGATCGGATCGACATCATCTCCGCCGAACGCGTCCAGGTCGAACTCGTCAAGCTCATCACCGGCATCGATCCGGTCGCCGGAATCGACCTGCTGGTGCGCACCGGCATCGCCGAACACGTTCTGCCCGAGGTGTCCGGACTGCAGCTCGAGACCGACGAGCATCATCGGCACAAGGACGTCTACCAGCATTCGCTGACCGTGCTGCGCCAGGCCGTCGAACTCGAGGGCCGGTATGCAGCGGTCCAAGAGGAAGCCGGGATGGCCGACGACGATCCGCAGCGTCTGCGCGTGCCGGACTTCGTCGTCCGTTTCGCGGCTCTCATGCACGATGTCGGCAAACCCGCCACTCGCCGCTTCCAGCCCGGAGGCGCCGTGACCTTCTACCATCACGATGCGGTGGGTGCAAAGCTCACGGCCAAGCGGATGAAGGCGCTGCGCTTCGACAAGGACACGACGAAGGCGGTCGGCCGCCTCGTCGAACTGCACCTGCGCTTCTACGGGTACGGCGATGCCGGGTGGACGGATTCTGCGGTGCGCCGCTATGTCACGGACGCAGGACGGCTGCTCTCACGCCTGCACATCCTCACCCGCGCGGACGTCACCACTCGCAACAAGCGCAAGGCCGATCGGCTGGCGTTCGCCTATGACGACCTGGAAGAGCGCATCGAGGCCCTGGCGAAGCAGGAGGAACTCGATTCGATCCGTCCGGACCTCGACGGTCGGCAGATCATGGCGATCCTCGATATCGAACCATCGCCGCTGGTGGGCAGGGCTTACAAGCACCTGCTCGAACTGCGGATGGAGCACGGACCGCTCGGGCCCGAACGTGCGGAGGCGGAACTGCGATCCTGGTGGGAGACCCACGGTCAGTGACCGACCCCCGCCTGCTCACCGACTGATCGGTGCTGGTAACTTCAATATCGTTTAGATTTGTGCGTGACGTCACAGGCTGTGACGGTGGCGATAAGTGAGGAGACCACAATGACAGTGACCGAGGACTTCCGCGCGGCCCGAGACAAGCTGATCGAGCTCCGCAGCGACTACGACGCCGCCCGCGAAAAGTTCGAATGGCCGCGTCTCACACACTTCAACTTCGCACTCGACTGGTTCGACAAGATCGCCGAGAACAACGACAACCCGGCCCTGTGGATCGTCGAACAGGATGGATCCGAGGGCAAGTGGAGCTTCGCCGAGCTTTCCGCACGGTCGAACCAGGTGGCGAATCACTTCCGCCGGGCCGGGATCAAGCGCGGCGACCATGTCATGGTCATGCTCAACAACCAGGTCGAGCTGTGGGAGACGATGCTCGCCGGGATCAAGCTCGGTGCCGTGCTCATGCCCGCCACCACACAGCTGGGCCCCATCGACCTCACCGACCGTGCCGAGCGCGGTCAGGCCGAGTTCGTCGTCGCCGGCGCCGAGGATGCCGCGAAGTTCGATGACGTCGATGTCGAGGTCGTCCGCATCGTCGTCGGCGGGGAGCCCACCCGCCAGCAGGACTACAGCTACTCCGATGCCGATGATGAGAGCATCGAATTCGACCCACAGGGCACTTCGCGCGCCGATGACCTGATGCTGCTCTACTTCACCTCGGGCACCACTTCGAAGGCGAAGATGGTCGCGCACACCCATGTCTCCTACCCCGTCGGTCACCTCTCGACGATGTACTGGATGGGGCTGACACCCGGCGACGTCCACCTCAACGTCGCCTCGCCCGGGTGGGCCAAGCACGCCTGGTCGAATATCTTCACCCCGTGGATCGCCGAGGCCTGCGTCTTCCTCTACAACTACTCGCGCTTCGACGCCAACGCCCTCATGGAGATCATGGACCGAGTGGGAGTGACGAGCTTCTGCGCGCCCCCGACCGTGTGGCGCATGCTCATCCAGGCCGACCTGAGCCATCTGAAGAATCCTCCGACGAAGGCCCTCGGCGCCGGTGAGCCGCTCAACCCCGAGATCATCGACCGCGTGCACAGCGAATGGGGCGTGCTCATCCGCGACGGCTTCGGCCAGACCGAGTCGACCCTGCAGATCGGCAATTCGCCCGATCAGGAACTCAAGTACGGTTCGATGGGCAAGGCGCTGCCCGGTTTCGATGTCGTGCTCATCGACCCGGCGACCGGTGAGGAAGGCGACGAGGGTGAGATCTGCCTGCGCCTCGATCCTCGGCCCATCGGTCTGACCACCGGGTACTGGAGCAATCCGGAGAAGACCGCCGAGGCCTTCGAAGGCGGTGTCTACCACACCGGCGACGTGGCTTCCCGCGACGAGGACGGCTACATCACCTATGTCGGCCGCGCCGACGATGTGTTCAAAGCCAGCGACTACCGACTCTCCCCCTTCGAGCTCGAAAGCGTGCTCATCGAACACGAGGCCGTAGCCGAGGCGGCTGTTGTGCCCTCGCCGGATCCGGTGCGACTGGCTGTGCCCAAGGCGTATGTCGTCGTGTCGAGTAAGTTCGCTGCCGATGCCGATACAGCACGGTCGATCCTCGCCTACTGCCGTGAGCACCTGGCACCGTACAAGCGCATCCGACGCCTCGAGTTCGCCGAGCTGCCGAAGACGATCTCCGGCAAGATCCGTCGCGTCGAGCTGCGGGCCCGCGAAGACCAGCTGCATCCGTTCAGCGGCGAACCCGTCGTCGAGGGCAACGAGTACGCCGATACGGACTTCGACCTCAAGAGCTGAGCGCGCGGCGGCCCTCGTTCAAGCGGCCCAGCACTTTTCAGCCCGTATACCTGCGGCGAAGCGCTGGGCCGCTTGAACGAGAGTCGCGGCTGGCGGCACCTGTGGAAAAGTGCGGGCACGCTTGAACGAGAAGGTACGCGCGCATGGTCGAGGTGCCCTGGCTGGCGACGCCGAGCACTGATCTGCGGGCGCACGTTTGAATGTGAGCAAACACGCACTCGTCATGGTTGATTCTGCGGCAGTGAATTAAAATGCCTGGTGAGATGCCGAATACGGGGTTACTCAGAGAGCTGTTCGGTAACCTGGCGTGTCGGCAGGGTGCCAGGCTCAGCACTTTTTCATCCTCTACTAATGAATGCGTGCGAGACTGATTGGCGTCTTTGACCTTTTTCGGACCTCGTCGCCACGCATTGCGGCAGGCTGACTGACCTGGAGGACCTTGGGTGGCTAAGGGACAACACACAGCCAAGAACATCGGCAGGAATACGAAGAATCTGCTCAACTACCCCAGAGCGGGTGTGAGCGGATGGACTCGCTTCCTGCCGAGCATCCGCGTACTCGTCGTCGGCGGGCTCAGCCTCGTCATCGCCCTGTGCGTGGCTTTCGCCGTCGGATATGCCGCAACGGACATCCCCGAGCCGAACCTCGAGGCCACCGGTCAGACCTCGACGATCTACTACAGCGACGGCAAGACGCCGATCGGCCAGTACAAGGTCGAAGATCGCAAGTCCGTTGAGATCGACGAGATCTCCGAACCCATGCAGAAGGCCGCGATCGCCGCCGAGGACACCTCGTTCTACGAGAACCGCGGCATCTCGATCAAGGGTCTCTCCCGCGCCGTCGTCGGCGTGGCCACGAACCAGTACGCGGGCGGCGGTTCCACGATCACCCAGCAGTACGTGAAGAACTTCTACCTCACGAACGAGCACTCGCTTGATCGCAAGATCAAGGAGATGTTCATCTCGCTCAAGATCGACCAGCAGCAGTCGAAGGACGAGATCCTCGCGAACTACCTCAACACCATCTACCTCGGCCGTCGCTCCTACGGCGTCGAAGTGGCAGCTCAGAACTACTTCGACAAGCCGGCCTCGGAACTCGACGTCAGCGAGTCCGCTCTGCTGGCCGCGATGATCCAGCGCCCAGGTGCCGCCGACCCCTCGGACAACCCAGAGATGTACGAAGACCGCTTCAACTACGTGGTCGAGAACATGGTCGACGAAGGTTTCATCACCGAGGAGCAGGCCGCGAAGGTCGAGATGCCCGAGGTGCGGAAGCAGAACAAGGAGTCCTCCCTGTCGGGTCAGAAGGGCTACATGTGGGACTTCGTCCGCCGTGAAGCGCTGCGCAAGCTTGATATCGACGAAGCTCAGCTCGACCGCGGAGGCTACAACATCGTCACCACATTCGACAAGGATCGGATGAAGGCCGCGGAAAAGGCGATCAAGACGCTCCCGCAGGATCAGCCGGAAGGCATGCAGGCCGGACTCGTCTCCATCGACCCGGATGACGGCGGAATCGAAGCCTTCTACGGCGGCAAGAACTACCTCGATCAGGCGTTCAACGCATCGACGCAGAGTCATGTGCAGGCCGGTTCGACGTTCAAGCCCTTCGCGCTCGTCGCCGGTCTGGAGAACGGCGTGCGTCTGACCGATTCGTATCCCGGAGCGAGTCCGACAACGCTGAACAACGACGGCACGCCGTGGACGGTCAACAACTTCGGTGGCTCGAGTTACGGACCCGTCAGTCTGCTCAAGGCGACACAGTCCTCGATCAATACCGCCTATGCGGCACTCAACGTGCAGGTCGGGCCGGACAAGACCGTCGACGTCGCCGAACGTGCGGGCTTGAGCGAGAACTGCACCGATAAGGAGATGAAAGCCGGGGACACCGGAGGCTGCTCGATCGGACTGACCCCGAACCCCTCGAATGTGCTCGGAACGCCCAGCGTCAAGCCGATCGATATGGCATCGGCCTACGCGACGTTCGCGGCGAACGGCGTCCACCACGAGACCCACTCGATCAAGAAGGTCACGAAGGGTGCCGAGGACGAGGAAGTGTACAAGGCCGAAACCAAGGGCAAGCGCGTCTTCGACAAGGCCGTTGGTGCCGAGACCTCGTACGCCCTGAGCCAGGTCGTTCAGGGCGGTTCGGGCAGCTACGCCCAGAACCTCGGTCGTCCTGCCGCCGGCAAGACCGGTACGACGAACGAGAACAAGGCCGCATGGTTCTCCGGTTACACACCGAACCTCGCCACCTCGGTGGTGCTCTATCGCGAGGTCGATGGCAAGTCCGTGTCTATCGGCTCCTTCGGCGGTCGCGGCGAAGTCACCGGTGGTTCGTTCCCCGTGCAGGTATGGACGGACTACATGCAGACGGCTCTCCAGGGTGAGAAGGTGGAACAGTTCCCGGCGCGCGGCGAGCTGCCTGAGAAGCCGAAGCCGAAGAACTCCAACCCGGCCCCGGCTCCTAAGCCCGAGCCGAAAGCACCGTCGGGCAGCAACGACGGCAGCGATGGGGACGAGGAGAAGGAGGAGCCCAAGGCTCCGATCGAGACTCCCAAGGACGACGAGAACAAGGACAAGGATTCCGACGGAGACGAGAAGGGCAAGGAAGAAGGCTCGAAGGACGGCTCCGACGAAGGTTCGAAGGACTCCGACGGCTCGGCAGACGGTTCGAAGGACGACCCACCAAAGGACGACCCACCAAAGGACGACCCACCAAAGGACGACCCACCAAAGGACGATCCGCCGAAGGAAGATCCCCCTGGTGATGGGACGGAAGGCGGTCTCCCCATCGAGCCACCGAAGTCGCCTGGTGAGAACGGCTAGTAGCATCTAGTCATGCCCTCGAAGTCCAGCACCCGGATCGCCGAGCCTCTGCTCGGCGGTCCGGTCGGCATTCACCTCGGTGCTGCCGGCCGTCGATTCCGCAGCGCCCAAGCTTCTGTGCTGGCTGCGGTCCTCGGCATCACCACCTTCCTCGCTCTGGCTCTGCAGGGCCCGTGCCTGAGCTCGGGATACGAACAGCCGTCCGCCTCGGCGAGGATGTGCGCTGGACCCCTGTCCACGGCTTTCCTCGGTGACACCAATCCCGAGGTGCTCGGACGTGCACACGGTGGAGCGGCCGCGTTGGCCCCCTTGGAAGCCCGACTGGTCGACCTGGTCCACCTCTTCGCCACCGACGTCTCCCTGTTCATGGTCGTCGTACTCCTGCTCAACACCGCAGGCATTGCGGCCCTCGGAGCCGGACTCCTCGTCCTCGCCCGCTTCCGGGGGTGGCTGATTGCGGTCTTCGCCTCCCCGCTCATCCTCTTCACCCTCGGCTCGACACTCGACCCGATCGCCCTCGCACTGGCGGTGTGGGCGATGGTCGTCTTCTTCGGAACGCCTCCGCTGCGCTCGCGCGTTTGGCTGGCCGGTGTGCTCCTGGGCATCGCGACGTTCATCAACCCGCTCGCCCTCCTCGTGCTCCTGGCCCTGACTCTGGCCGGGCCGAACCCCGCTCGAGGACTGACGCCGCGCAATCCGCGGATGATGCTCGCCGCGGCCACGCTCACCTCGGCGGTGCTGCTTGTCGTCGACCTGAGCGCGATCGACCGGATCATCCACTGGTACTCCGATGCGGTCGACGCCGGCTCCTTCGCCTCGATCCTGCTCATGGCCGAACTCGGGGACGTGTCCGTCTGGGCTCCGCTGTGGATCATCGTCAGCGCCGGGGTCGTCCTCGCCGTCGCCGTCTCCCTCTACATGGTCCGCAGCACCGGTCTCGACCCGGCAGTCTCCGCATGCCTGCTCATCGGCGGCTGCCTGCTTCTGGCACCGGGCCTCATGCCTTGGGACAGTCTGTGGCTGCTGCCCTTCATCGCCCTGTCCATCCGCCGCTGGTGGGTGCTCATCGTCTGGACCCTGGCCGAGGCGGTCTTCGCCATCGCCATCCAACTCGGTGATGTGTCCGGGTTCGAAGCCGACGAGGGGCTCGACTCCACTTTCGTCGCCCTGTTCACCCTGCTGCGGCTGCTGGCCCTCGTCCTCGTCGTCATCATGTCCGGTGAGAACCTCTACCGGCGCGGAATCCGCGGTGCCACGGCCACGGCGGGGCCGCCTCGGCGAGGTAAGGAAGACCACGCGGATGAACATGACAGCCAGCGCACCGGTCGATTAGACTAGTGAGGTCTGTTCCCATTTCGTGACCATCACGGATTCGGGACGGACATGCATATACCCTCCTGCCATGGACCGACCATGGCCGCAAAGACCAGAGGAGGTGGGTGACATATGCGTAAGTACGAGCTCATGCTCATTCTTGATAACGACCTCGAAGAGCGGACGCTGGCTGACACCGTGAACAACCTGATCAAGGTTGTCCCGGCTGAGAACGGCACCGTCGACAACGTGGACATCTGGGGACGTCGTCGCTTCGCGTACGAGATCCAGAAGAAGTCCGAAGGCTACTACGTCGTGGTTGATTTCCACGCCGAGCCTGCAACGACCAAGGAACTCGACCGTCAGCTCGGACTCAACGAGTCCGTTCTGCGCACGAAGATCCTCCGCCCGGACGCCAAGTAAGGCATCTAAGCTACCTCGCTTCTAGGAGATTCAATGGCAGGCGAAACAGTCATCACGGTCGTCGGGAACCTCACCAGCGATCCCGAACTGCGCTTCACACCTAACGGTGCGGCAGTCGCTAACTTCACCGTGGCCTCGACGCCGCGTATCTTCGACCGTCAGGCCAACGAGTTCAAGGACGGGGAGACCCTGTTCCTGCGCTGCTCGGTATGGCGTGAAATGGGAGAGAACGTCGCCGAATCTCTGCAGCGCGGTACGCGGGTCATCGTTCAGGGCCGACTGAAGTCCCGGTCCTTCGAAACCAAGGAAGGCGAGAAGCGCACGGTCATGGAGCTGGACGTCGACGAAGTCGGCCCCAGCCTGCGACGCGCCACCGCTCAGGTGACGAAGAACAACCCCAGCGGCGGAGGAAACTTCGGCGGTGGCGGCGGCTTCGGTGGAGGAGGCCAGGGCGGAGGCGGCCAGCAGGGCGGCTTCGGCAACCAGCAGTCCTCCGGTTGGGGCAACAACCCTCAGCAGGGTGGACAGCGCCAGGGCGGTTACAGCCAGGGCGGCAACAACGCACCCGCCAATGACCCGTGGGCATCATCGAACCCGCAGAGCGGCAGCGGCGGCTGGGGCAACCCCGGCGCCGATGAACCACCGTTCTGATCCACGTCTGAAGACATTTCGAGACATTCGTCAACAGGAGATACTCATGGCAAAGCCAGAGATCCGGAAGCCTATCAAGAAGAAGGCTAATCCGCTCAAGAAGGGCGAAGCGGCGAACATCCACTACAAGGACACCGCTACGCTCCGTAAGTTCATTTCCGACCGCGGCAAGATCCGTGCACGTCGCGTCACCGGTGTGACCGTGCAGGAACAGCGCGTCATCGCAAAGGCCGTCAAGAACGCCCGCGAGATGGCACTTCTGCCCTACTCGAGCTCAGCTCGCTGATCGGAGGGAGACAGACATGCCTAACCGCAAAGTGATTCTGAACCAGGAAGTCGACGGCCTCGGTGCCGCCGGCGACGTCGTCGAGGTTCGTGCCGGATACGCACGCAACCTGCTTCTGCCTCGTGGCTGGGCTTCCGCCTGGTCCGCCGGCGCTGAGAAGCACATCGAGGCTCTGCGCAAGGCCCGCAAGGCCAAGCAGATCGCCGATCACGACGAAGCCATCAAGGTCAAGGGCGAACTCGAGTCGACCACGGCTCGCATCGACATGAAGGCCGGCAAGAACGGTCGCCTCTTCGGCGCCGTCACCCCCGCCCTCGTGGCCGAGGCCCTGCAGACCGCGACCGGACGCGACTTCGATCGCCGTCAGGTGGCTCTGACCGGTCACGTCAAGACCCCCGGCAGCTACAACGCTGTTGTGCGCGTCGGCGACGAGATCACCGCGAAGATCAAGTTCGAGGTCATCGGCAAGGCCTGATCCGGGCTTTCGTCCGAATGATTCGGACGTGGTGAGGATCCGCCCGGTCCTTCCCGGATCGGATCAATCCCACCACACCACCGCCGAGGCGGCACCTGATTTCAGGTGCCGCCTCGGCGTTTTTCGTGGGCGTGGTTCTGTGCGGAGTGGCCTGTGCTCGCAGGCGGGTGCGCCGGAAGTCGACTGAACCGACAGCCGGTGGCTGAGCATTCCTACTCGTTCCCGACATAACGTCGTGCTGCTCCTACATCGTCGTGGAACTCGCTCAACCCCGCGTTGCAACGGTCCGATGTGCCGGTGCTGGTGAGTGACACTCGCGGAAGAGCTCGGTTTGGCGCTGTCGTCGGCTTCGGCGAAGTGGGCGAACGCGGGTCAGGTATCAGCCGTATCAGCCTCGGCGGGGTAAGTGAGTTCGCCGTCGTCGCCGACTCGCGCACCCTCGCTGAACTTCGCCTCATCGACATGGCCGGCACCGAGGATGTGCGAGACCGGGAACTCCCGCGCAAGCAGCTGGTCGGCGATGATCCGACGGTGACAGCGCCACCACACGGCTTCGGAGCACATGATCGCCAGGCGCTGGATCTTCGACCATTCGATGAGGGTGTCGAGGTCGGTCCGGAACTCCTCGGACAGGCAGTGGTCGGCATAGTTGTGGAAGCTGCGGTTCTGCCACCAGGCATTCGTCTCGAAGGGCACCGTGTGGCTGACGGGCCGGCGACCGGTCAGCCCTTCGAGCCGGCGCAGCTCGATGCTGTGCTCGGCAAGGTCGTTGACCAAGGTTTCGGCGTTGAACCAGGGGTTCCTATTCGAACCGGGCAGTCGGCGGACGTCGACGATCGCCTCGGTGCCGGTGTCGGTGAGCAGTTCGATGAACTCGTTCAGTGAGCGATTCGAATGCCCGACCGTGAGGAAGTCCGGCAGGTCGGCGGTGTCCGTCATTCGTCGTCGAGGAGATGCAGCGCGCCGCCTTTGTGGGCGGCGATGTGATCGGTCTTG
The DNA here is from genome assembly GCF_011617465.1 of Brevibacterium pigmentatum. Taxonomy (NCBI): domain Bacteria; kingdom Bacillati; phylum Actinomycetota; class Actinomycetes; order Micrococcales; family Brevibacteriaceae; genus Brevibacterium; species Brevibacterium pigmentatum. The sequence continues at coordinate 3,883,708 of NZ_CP050153.1, read as the reverse complement.
TCGCTCTTGATCTCGTATTGAGGGTCATCGGGCGAGGCGCGACGTCGGTGGCCCTTGTAGTCGAAATCGGCGGTGTGGACCTTCGTGATGTGGCCGGAGACCAGCCCGGCCTCGGAGTTCCAGCCGACGTGATCGCCGACCGAGAATTCGTATGCCATGGTTCCTCCTCGACTGGGGTGAGCGTTCCTGTCTGCAGTATACGACTGGGCGGTCTCGATTCGCAGCGATCGTGCGGCTGGGTAGGCCGACTGTGCTATGTGGCTGAGTCGGCCGACCGGGCCTCAGCTCGCGGACAGGTCGGCGATGAGGGCGTCGATGAACGATTCGCAGGCTGCGATCTGGTCGAGCTCGATGAACTCGTCGGGAGCGTGAGCCTGAGCGATGTCTCCGGGACCGCAGACGACGGTCGGGATGCCGGCCTCGGAGAACAGACCCGCCTCGGTGCCGTAGGTGACCTTGTCATCGGTGGCGATTCCGCCCCAGTTCGCGGTGAGCGAGACGATGTCCGCATCGGCCGGGGTCTCACAGCCGGGAGCTTCGGCTTCGATCGTGAAGTCGACTCCGGCGGTCTCGTTCTCCGCGGCCATGGCCCGTCCCAAGCGCTCGGCCTCGGCACGGAAGCGGCCGATGAGGGCCTCGCGATCGACGGAACCCAGCGATCGGAACTCGAACTGCACGGTCGCCTCGGCGGGGATCGTGTTCACGGCGATGCCGCCGGTGAACGTGTTCGCCGTGACCGAGGTGAAGGGCACGACATAAGCCTCGTCGAAGGGCCCCTCGGTGCGGAATTCGGCGGCCACAGCATGGACGAAGGCGACGAATTCGGAGGCATAGGCGATGGCGTTGACGCCTTCGGGGGTGAGCGAGGAGTGGGCGGCAACGCCGTGGAAGTCGACGCGGAAGACGTTCATCGACTTGTGGCCGCGGATGACGCGCATGCTCGAGGGTTCGCCGACGACGCAGCCGCGAGGTGCCAGGCCCTCCTCGGTGATGGCCTCGACGAGGGAGATAGCGCCCACACAGCCGATCTCTTCGTCATAGGAGAAGGCGAGGTGGACGGGTTCGCTCAGCTGTGCGGACTTGAGCGCTTCGAGGCGGGAGAGGATGACGCCGATGAAGGACTTCATGTCGGCGCTGCCGCGGGCGAAGTACTTACCGTCGCGGATTTCGGGCTTGAACGGGTCCGAGGACCAGTCCTGGCCGTCGACGGGGACGACGTCGGTGTGTCCGGACAGGACGATGCCGCCGGTGGTCGTGCCGTCCGCAGCGGGGATGGTCGCGAGGAGGTTCGCCTTCGTGCCCTCCGGGTTGGGGATCCGGCGTGATTCGATGCCGGCGGCCTGGAGGCGGGCTTCGACGTGGTCGATGAGCGGAAGATTCGAGTCTCGGCTCGTGGTGTCGAAGGTGATGAGATTCGTGATCTCGGAGATGGTGGCCTCGGCGGGTGTCGCTGGCACGACTGCTCCTGAATGTCGGGTACGGATTGCTTCGATCCGGTCAGATCGCTGCGCCTGTGGTGAGGGCCGCGGTGGTCCCGGAGGAAACGGTGACCGTTTCCAAAGGGCGGAGGCGGGCCCAGAGGGGACATGGTCCCCGTGCAGGACAGCGGTGACCAGACCCTTCTCACTCTACGTGTCGTGTTTGTACCGCGTGGCACCGGCCCGGTCGGTGGGCGCAGTGGCGTAGCGTGCGTGTTGCTGGAGTCAGGGGCGGCGCATCCCTCACCGTTGCTGTCGCATCGCCTCGTTCGCCGCGCACCCTCGCGGGACTCGCATACCCACCCGTTGCACCGGTGGGCTGTGCCGTTGCCACGACGTTTTGGCAGGGACGGTGCAGAATTCCCAGGTGCGAACCTGCCTGCGGATGCGTGTGGAGGGGCCGGGTTTCGCTAAAGTCGTGGAGCAGGGGGTAACGATGTCGATCGAGAAGACACCATCCGTACCGCGCTTCGGCGCCGGAAGCGGGAACGGCGGGCCGGCTGAGCTGACGCCGGAAGATCAAGAGCGCGCTCGCGGGCTGAAGAAGATGCGCACGCTCGCGCTCTCGCTGCTCATCCTCGCGACCCTCATCTTCCTCTCCACCCACCTCTTCACCGACAACACCGGTGTGTGGGGATTCGTCTCCCGCGCCTCCGAGGCCGCGATGATCGGCGCGATCGCCGACTGGTTCGCCGTCACCGCGCTCTTCCGCCACCCCTTGGGTCTGCCGATCCCGCACACCGCGATCATCCCGCGCAAGAAGGACACCCTCGGAGCGAGTCTGTCGGCCTTCGTCGCCGCGAATTTCCTCCACGCCGAGGCGGTGTCGACGAAGATCCGATCCGCTGAGATCTCCCACAGAGCCGGGAAATGGCTGGCCAAGCCCGGCAACCGCGATATCGTCGTCGACCGTGCCGCAGGAGGTCTCGAGTATGTGCTCGCGCGCATCGATGACGACTCCATCAAGGCGCTGACCAGGAACGTCATCATCCCTCGGCTGGTGGCCACGAGGAAGACCCCGGTCCTCGCGCAGCTGCTGCGCCAGATCGTGCTCGACGGTGCTCATCACAAACTCGTCGACCTCATCGTCGCCGAGGCCTACTCCTGGCTGCGTGACAATCCCCAGGTCATCGACGAGATCGTCCATAACCGGGCGCCGTCGTGGGTTCCCGATTTCGTCAACGAACAGCTGGCGAACCGGCTGCAGCGCGAAGTGCTCGGCTGGGTCGCCGACGTTCGCGACAACGAATACCACAAAGCTCGGCAGGCTCTGGATGCCTGGCTCGTCGACCTCTCCGACGACCTCGAATCCGATTCAACTCTGTCGCAGCGCGCCGAGGAGATCATCAACGAGCTGCTCAGCCAGGAGGGAGTCGTCGACTCCGTCCTCGAGATCTGGGGTTCGCTCAAACAGCTGCTGCGCGAGGCCATCATCGACGAAGGCGGCGAAGTCCGCGCCCGCATCTGGCAGCTCATCGGCGAATTCGCCGAACGGCTGCAGGCGGACTCGGAATTCTCCCGCCGCATCGATGACCGGATCGCCACCACTGCCGGTGATCTGGCCGAGAGCTTCGGCCCCGAGATCGCCAGCGTCATCTCCGACACCATCGAGCGCTGGGACGCGAAGGAAGCCGCCGAGCGCATCGAGCTCTACGTCGGCCGTGACCTCCAGTACATCCGCATCAACGGCACCGTCATCGGCGCGCTGGTCGGCCTCGTGATCCACACCGTCATCGTGCTCCTGCCGGGGTGAGAACGCCAGACTCGCGCCGAGGCGGGCTCGTGCCGTGCGAATGAGAAGATCCGGGGACCGAACAAGGAGGCCCGATCGGCTTGTTCAGGCTCAGCCCTGTGCGCCCTCAGCCTGGTGGACGAGTTGGATGAGATTGCCGACCGTGTCATCGAGCACGGCCGTGGTGATCGGTCCCATCGTCGTGGGTTCCTGGCTGAAGGTGACACCGAGGCTGCTCAGCCGTTCGTATTCGGCCTGAACATCATCGACGGCGAACTGATTCATCGGGATGCCATCGGCCACGAGCGCCTCGGTGAAGGGCGCCACCGCTGGGTGCGAATTGGGTTCGAGGACGATCTCGACCCCGTCCGGATCCTCGGGTGAGACCACGGTCAGCCACCGGGGGCCGCCCATGTCGATGTCGTGTTTGAGGACGAAACCGAGTGTGGACGTGTAGAAGTCCAGGGCCTTCTGCTGATCGGTGACGAAGATGGATGTCCAGTTGACCTTCATGACGGCTCCTCTGTTTCGGTGGATTGTCGATTTGTAGCGTTTGATGTGCCGGGCGAGGATTGAGCCGCATTGCGTGGCCAGCGAGCGGTGATTTCTTTCAGAGGGGTGGGATCGATCTGGTGGAACTTGAAACGACCCTCTTTCCTCGACCGGACCAGTCCGGCGGATTCCAGCGTTTCGAGATGTTGGGACACGGCCTGCCGCGACAGGCCGAGGTTGTGCTTGTTGGTCAGGCGTGCGCAGATTTCGAACAGCGTCTGGTCGTCTCGTTCGCAGAGTTCATCGAGAATCGTGCGCCTCGTCGGGTCGGCGATGGCCCGGTAGATATCAGCCACGCTCATAACAATAGGCAAGTGTTAACTTGCCTGTCAATGGCATCTCGGAGCGTTGTCGTCGGCACGAACTGCCGCACAGGGGGTTTCCGTCAATGGAGGTTGGGAAATCCCGCATCGGCTGATGGGCTGACCGCATAGTGCCAAGGAGCGTTGGGCGAAAGCATAGAGACATGACTTCTTCACCGAACGCTGTACCGCAGCCAGCCAACCAGTTGCCAGCACTCCAGCACCCCGCCATCATCACCGCCGGCAACATCACGAAGCACTTCAACCAGACATACGCTCTGGCCGGAGTCGACCTCACGATCGGCCTCGGCGAATCCCTGGCCATCATGGGACCCTCCGGCTCCGGCAAGACGACCCTTCTGCACTGCCTGGCCGGCATCATCAGCCCCGACGAAGGTCGCATCCGCCTGAACCCGACCGATCGCAGCGCCGCCGCCGAGATCACCTCTCTCAAAGAATCCGGCCGCACAGCTCTGCGTCGCGAAGTCTTCGGCTTCGTCTTCCAGCAGGGGCTGCTCCTGCCCGAACTCACCGCCGTGGACAATGTCGCGCTCGCCGCCATGCTCGCCGGCATGAACCGCTCGGACGCCACCCAGCATGCCCGGGCCTGGCTCGACCGTCTCGGTTTGAGTGAGCATCTGAACAAACGGATCGGACAGCTCTCCGGAGGCCAGGCGCAGCGAGTGGCGATCGCCCGCGCCCAGGTCACCCAACCCGTCGTCACCTTCGCCGACGAACCGACCGGCGCCCTCGACTCCCGAACCTCGAACGAGGTTCTCACCGAGCTGCTGGGCTCCACCGTCGGCCGCGGCTCCACCCTGGTCGTCGTCACCCACGATGAGAACGTCGCCGCCCGCTGCTCCCGAGTCGTGCGACTCGCAGACGGCCGCATCGTCGCCGATTCGGCAATGCAGGAAGCCGCCCAGTGATGAAAATCCTTCCCCTCCTCCTGTCCAAACAGTCCCTGACTTCGATGACGTCGCGCCTTGTCGGGATCGCCTTCTTCTCCTGCGCGACGATCTTCCTCACCGTGGCCGCTGGCGCCTGGGCATTCATCGATCGCCCCGAGGTCTCCGGATACGCCGAGGTGGCCGAGCTCTACCAGCTCCTCGCCGTCCTCGCCACGGTCTTCCTCATCGTGCCCGCGACCAGCCTCGGGGTCGCCTCGGCGAAATTGAGCGCCCGCCGTCAGGACGAACGACTCTCGACCCTGTCCCTGCTCGGGGCGCAACGCAGCACGATCCGCCTCATCGCCGTCGCCGAACCCTTCATCCCCGCCTCGCTGGGCATCTTCGCCGGAATCGGCGGCTATCTGCTGGTCGCCTGGCCGCTGAGTTTCATCACGTTCGTCGGCGAACCTTTGGGCTACCAGGCACTGCTCATGCCGGTATGGCTGCTCGCCGCGGTCATCGTGGGCCTCCTGGCGGTCTGCCTGATCGCCTCGCTCATCGGCCTGCGCAAGATCCAGGTCTCCCCGCTGGGCGTGCGCACCCGGTCGCTGCCCCGAAGATTCCCCCTGGCCCGCATCATCACGGCCATCGTGCTCATCCTCATCGTGGCCATCGCGACCTATGTCTCCACCCAGATGGAGCTGCCGATGGCGGTGACGATCATGTACAGCATCGCCACGATCGGCATCACCCTCCTGCTCATCAGCGTCCTCGGCGTCCTGTGCATCCGCGTCCACGCCGGCATCGCCGGCAGAATCGCCCGCGGTCCCGACTCGGTGATGGCGGCAGGAATGATCGCCGATGCCCCCGGACAGTACTGGCGCCGGGTCGCCGGGCTGGCGATGATCACCTTCATCGCCGTCGTCGGCGGGGCGGGAACAGCGATGATGCGCAGCGGTCAGGAGGACTTCACCGCGGAGGACCGAGCCGTCATGGGACCGTACGTCCACCTCGGCGACGATATCTTCACCGGACTCATCCTCACCCTGGTCATCGCCTTCGTCCTCGTCATCGTCTCGGCCACGATCAACCAGGCCGCAGACATCCTGGACCGTGCTCAGACCTACCGCGAACTCCACGCCGGCGGAATGACCCAGCAGATGATGCACCGGGTGACCGTCAACGCCGTGATGTCGCCGATCCTGCTGGTCACCGTCCTCTCCCTGTTCCTCGGCGGGATCCTCGCCTGGCTCATGGCTTCGGTGAGCGACCTCGGCGACCCGTTCACCATCGGGACCGTCGCAGCCGTCCTCGTGGCCGGGGTCGCGATGGTGTGGCTGGGACTGCAGGTCACCCGCCCGCTCGTCCGCCGAGTCACCGAGATCGACCCCGACAACCGCACCCTCGCCGAGGCGGCCCCCGAGAACCGGGACACCGCCGAGGCGGCCGTGGCCTGAGAGGAGACACGATGTCCACGTCCTTCGCAGCAGTTCCCCTCGTCCTCGGACGGAGATCGCTGACCTCGGCGAGCTCGGTGCTCGTGGCCGCCGCGTTCTTCGCATGCGCCACGCTGTTCCTCACCGTGGCGGCCGGGGCATGGATGTTCTTCCAGATCCCGCCGAGCCCCGATCCCGCGGCACAGGGATTCGACATCATGTACAAGACCCTGGCAGGGCTGGCCACGGGTCTGCTGATCATCCCCGCCTCCACCCTGGCTTCGGCCTCGGCGACGCTGTCGGCACGCCGACAGGACGAACGTCTCTCGACGATGTCGCTGCTCGGAGCCCGACGCTCGCAGATCACCGCACTCGCCGTGGCCGAACCGCTGATTCCCGCCCTGGCAGGCATCGTCCTCGGGGTGGTCGGCTACCTGGGACTGGCCCTGCCGGTCAGCTTCATCCACTTCATGGGTGAACCCATCGGGTACCAGAACATGCTCATGCCCGCGTGGCTCATCCTCGTCGTGGTCGTCTTCCTGGCCATGGTCTGTGCGGGATCGGCTCTGCTGGGTCTGCGCAAGGTCGCGGTCTCTCCGTTGGGGGTGCGGACGAAGAGCCTGGAGCGGAAGTTCCCTGTAGCCAAGGTCATCGCCACGGTGCTCGTGATCTGCCTGCTGCCGGTCGTGTACGCGCTCACGCAGGCCGGCGGATTGGGCATGGGGATCATCCTGGCCGCTATGGTCGGATTCTTCGTTCTCGGGCTTGTCGTCGTCGACCTCCTCGGCGGACTCCTCGTCCGCTGGTTCGCTCACCTGTCCGGCGGTCGCGCCAAGACTTCGGAGCGTCTCATCGCAGCTCGCCTGGTCTCCGACGAGCCGAAGCGGTTCTGGCGACGCGTGTCCGGACTGGCGATGGCCTCATTCACCGCGGCCGTCTGCGGATCCGGAGTGGCGCTGATGCAGCTCGGCCTCGACGCCGCGGAGGACTCGCCGGGAACCATGTCCGAATCCGATATCAACCTCTTCCACGACCTGTTCACCGGGGTGCTGCTCGTCATGGGCATCGCCATCGTGCTCATTGCCGTCTCGGCGGTGATCAACCAGGTCGCCGACATCTACGACAGGGCCGACACCTTCTCCGACCTCTATGCGGCCGGCGCCGATCCCCAGCTGCTGCATCGGGCGCTGGTGCGGGCCGTCATGGCCCCGGCGATCTGGGTGTCCCTGCTGGCCGGAGGGCTCGGGCTCATGCTGGTCCTGCCCCTGGCGGGAGCCGCGCTCGTGTTCGAACCGGTCACGTTCCTCACGATCCTGCTCACAGTGGTCATCGGCATCGTCATCATCCGCGGCGGGCTGCAGCTGACGAAGCCGATTCTGCACTCCGTGGCCACGGCCGGAAGGACTCGGGACTGAAGGTTCTGTGTCAGTGCCGCGTCCTACGCTTACGGGTATCGGGTCGATGGGACCGGGAACGGGTCTCCGGGTACAGTTGGAGCGCACCACATGAGGGTGGGCGATCCGATGCTGTGAGGAAGAGGAAATCGAGTGAGCAACGACCAGGGCTATGACGGTCTGAGGACCCCTCCGCAGGACGTCGAGGCCGAGCAGAGCGTGCTCGGTGCGATGCTTCTGTCGAAGGACGCCATCGCCGACTGTGTCGAGACGATGAAGGGCGACGACTTCTACAAGCCCGCGCACGAAACCATCTACGAGGCGGTCCTCGACCTCTACTCCCGCGGTGAGCCCGCGGACTCGGTGACGGTGGCGAACTACCTGACGAAGACCGGTGACCTCGCCCGCGTCGGCGGTGCCGCCTACCTGCACACCCTCATCTCATCCGTCCCGACCGCCGCCAACGCCGGCTACTATGCCGCGATCGTCAGCGAACAGGCTGTGCTGCGCCGCCTCGTCGAGGCCGGCACCCGCATCGTGCAGATGGGCTACGACGCCGAAGGCGACACCGATGACGTCGTGAACTCCGCGCAGGCGGAGATCTACAAGGTCACCGAACGCCATACGACCGAGGATTACGTCATCCTCTCCGACATCCTCGGCGAGGTGGCCCAGGAGATCGAACGCAACGGCAACACCGATGGCCAGACCGCGGGTGTGCCCACCGGCTTCACCGAGTTCGACAACCTCACCAACGGTCTGCATCCGGGCACGATGATCGTCATCGCCGCCCGTCCCGGTGTCGGAAAGTCGACTCTGGCGCTCGACTTCATCCGTTCGGCTGCGATCCACAACGATGCGGCCGCTGTGTTCTTCTCGCTCGAGATGGGCAAGAACGAGCTCGTCATGCGTCTGCTCTCGGCCGAGTCGGAGATTCCGCTGCAGAATCTGCGGCGCGGCGAACTCAGTCCCCACGACTGGACGACCCTGGCTGCGACCGAGGCTCGGATCAACAATGCGCCGCTGTTCGTCGACGATTCGCCGAATATGGCGCTGACGGAGATCCGCGCGAAGTGCCGCCGGCTCAAACAGCAGCACAATCTGCAGATGGTCTGCGTCGACTACCTGCAGCTGATGTCCTCGGGCAAGCGCGTCGAGTCCCGTCAGCAGGAGGTCTCTGAGTTCTCCCGTTCGCTCAAGCTGCTGGCCAAGGAGCTCGAGGTTCCGGTCATCGCACTGTCTCAGCTCAACCGCGGCAGCGAGCAGCGCACGGACAAGCGGCCGATGATTTCGGATCTGCGTGAGTCCGGTTCGATCGAGCAGGATGCGGATATGGTCCTCCTCATCCACCGTGAGGACATGTACGACAAGGAACACGAACGTGCCGGTGAGGCCGACATCATCGTCGCCAAGCACCGTGCCGGTCCGACGATGGACATCCCCGTGGCGTTCCAGGGCGCGAAGTCCCGATTCGTCAACATGCCGCAGTGACGAGCGGGGCTTGAATGGACGCCTACTGGATGCGCGGCAAGTGGGGTGACGGCGGGAAGAGTGAGCGCCGCTGGAACCAGGGCAGCCGGAATCCGCTGACCATCATCATCACCGGTGCTGTCTTCTTCGTCGGCACGGGTGCGGTCTTCACGATCGGATACCTGTATCCGGACCAACTGCTGTTCACGATCATCGTCGGATGCTTCGTGTTCCTCGGCGTCACTCTGGCGATGCGCAGGTTCATGGGACACACGCCGGCGTACTGGTACACCGGACCATTCGTGGCCATTGCGCTCATCGGCACTGTGATGCTCGGCGAGGATCTCGCTTTGTCGCAAGCCGGCGAGCTCACCGAGGTGGTCGTCGCCGATCATCAAGTCGAACAGAAGACCGTACACAGTTCCAATCCGCCCAGGTCGCGACAGGTCTATGTTCATACCTACAGCCTCGAGCGCACCGACGGCACCCCCGTCGCCGAACCGCTGATCTACCGCGGCAAGGACGGATACGACGACTTCGATGAGGGCGACACGATTTCCGTCCTCATCGATCCGGAGGGGAAGGCACCGACCAAACCGGCCGAGGACGTGGATCTGCCTGCCGATATCGGCATCCTCGTCACCGGACTGGTCACCTCGGGGATCGTGTTCCTCATCTGTCTGATCGTCGTGCTTCTTAGATGGACGCGTTCGCCGTCGCAGGACCACATGCGCTGACGAGGCCGCGCTTGCTGCCGGTGTGCCACTATGGCAGGTATGGACACCACTCCCAACGATCTGCTCGTGCTGCTGGCCGTCTCCCGCACCGCCAAATTCACGACGGCGGCACACAACCTCGGTCTCACCCACTCGACGGTCTCCCGCCGCATCGCCGCCTTGGAGAAGTCCTTGGGCGGACGCGTGCTGGCTCGCTCGGATGACGGATGGGAGCTGACCGACCTCGGGGAACGAGCCGTTGCGGTGGCCGAACAGATGGAGACCGCGGTCGCTGAACTCGAGAGTCCCGGCCAGGGCCCGGAGACGGTGTCCGGAGTGGTGCGGATGACCGCGACGGATGGGTTCAGCGCCTATGTCGCCTCCCCGGCGGTCGCGAAGCTGCGACGTCGGCATCCCGGGCTGAGCGTCGAGATCGTCACCGTCACCAGGCAGGCCCTGCAGCAGCGGTCCGGTCTCGATATCGAGGTCGTCGTCGGCGAACCGCGCGTGCATCGGGCAGAGGCGGTCGAGCTCGGTGACTACGAACTCGGTCTCTACGCCTCGCGTGACTATCTCGCGGCCAACGGCACCCCCGCCTCGGTGGAGGAAGTCAGCGACCACCGGCTCGTCTATTTCGTCGATTCCATGCTCCAGGTCGACGACCTCGATGCGCCGAGGCGGCTGTTTCCCGAGATGAAGGATGCACTGACCTCGACGAACGTCTTCGTTCACGTCGAAGCGACGCGTGCGGGTGCCGGAATCGGCTTCCTCCCGTGTTTCATGGCCGACCGTCACCCCGACCTCGTGCGACTCTTCCCCGATTCGGTGGCCGAGCGACTGCCCTACTGGATGGTGCTCAGACCCGATTCGATGCGGCGACCGGCGATCGCCGCCGTCGTCCAGGGACTCAAGGATGAGATGCTCGCCCACCAGGCTGCTCTCGAAGGCCGGAAGTTGCCCCGGCGAGACTGCGCGACCAGGATATGAGCATGAACCAGCCCCAAACTGACATCGGCGACGAGCTGGTCGGACGTCGCATCGTGCTCACAGCTCAGCGGCGCGCGGAACAGCTCGCCTCCGCCCTCGAGCGTCACGGTGCCAAGATCGTGCACGCCCCGACCCTTTCCGTCATTCCTCACATCGATGACCCTGAACTCGTCACACGCACCCGTGAACTCATCGAGGCCCGGCCGGACATCGTCGTGGTCACGACCGGCGTCGGATTCACCGGCTGGGGTGACGTGGCTGAAGCCGCGGGTCTGCACGAGGAGTGGCACTCGATGCTCGCCGGAGCACGGATATACGCCCGCGGCCCCAAGGCGCGCGGAGCGATTCAGGGGGCCGGACTGAGCGCTCACTGGGTCGCGGAATCCGAGACGAGCGCAGAGATCCAGCAGGTCCTTCTCGGCGAGGGCGTAGATGGTGAGCGCATTGCCGTACAGCATCACGGTGCCGGCGCCGACGGACTTGATGAGGCCTTCGCCGCAGCTGGCGCCGATGTCCGCTCCCTCGTCATCTACCGCTGGGGTCCGGCACCCGATCCGGCCGCCGTGATCGACGCGGTCCGACTCGTCGCGGAGCGCAGGTGCGATGCCGTGGCCTTCACCTCAGCACCCGGGGCGGCAGCATTTCTCACCGCGGCCGAGGAACAGGGACTGCTGTCGGCCGTGATCGAGGCGTTCAACGAATCGGTGGTGGCCGCAGCAGTCGGCGACGTCACCGCAGCACCGCTGCATGAACAGGGCATCAGAACCGTGATTCCCGAGCGATTCCGACTCGGAGCCCTCGCTCGCGTGCTGATCAGCGAACTCGCCGAATGATCTCAAACTGACGCGAATTCGATGTCGACGGCGTCTGACTCGCGCAGTGCGCCGATCGCCTCTGCCTCAGCGGTCACTGCGCTCTTCACCGACGTCGGGACGGTGCCGAAGGTTGCGATCGTCATGCTTAGTCGACGGTTGATAGCAGTGCAGTCAACGGCGCAGCAGTTCGGATCTGGTCCGGTCGCGTTCGCTGTCGTCGGATGCGGTCGGCGCCCCGCGCATGGAGTGCGGTCAGCGCGGATCCCGGTGGGCTGTTCTGGATGCCGCAGGCTCCCGCGGCGTCAAGGAGTGAGTTGCGGCTGAGTCGCTCATCGAGGTGATGAGCGCGGAGGCGGAAGGCGATGATCTCGTCGTTCGTCGCGGAGTCGGCCATGTGCCCAGGCTAGCTCAGGACCCGTGTTTGAATGGGGCCACGTGCTCGGCCGGCTCCTGGTGCGTGCACGACCACAATGAGAAGGGACGACGATGACGCGAACGATGCAGGTCAGCGACAGTATGGTGATCAAAGCCGACGCCGCCGCACTCTGGGAGCAGGTCGCCGATCCGACCCAGATGGCCCGATGGAGTCCGGAGAACACGGGCGCAAGCACGCGCACGACTGCAGGTCCGCTGCAGACAGGCGACGTCTTCGAAGGCACGAACCGTCGCGGGCCGGCGACGTGGGTGACCGAATGCGTCGTCACCGAATCTGTGCCCGGCAAACGGTTCGCCTTCACCGTGCGCCGGATCGGACCCCGAACTCCCAGCATCGAAGGAGCGAACGCGAGCTGGGCCTACGAGTTCGAGGACCTCGGTGGGGCGACTCGAGTGACGGAGTCGTGGACAGACGATCGTCGCGGTTGGCCCGACTGGCTGGCCTGGGTCTTCGACCACATCGTCACACGTGGGAGGAGCTTCGCGGACTTCCAGCGATTGAACATTCGCCGGACGCTCACGACCATGAAGGACGATTTCGAACGCGAAGGATGACTTCGACAATTGAAAGACGACGTCGCACAGCGGTGACGTGATCGAAACGAGGGCGAAACAACTCCTCGCTACTCTGATCGCATGACAGCGACGGCACAGCCCACAGAGAGCTCCGCCCGCCACGATGTGGAGCGGATGAACTTCTATACCCGCAAATGGGTGCGGCCTGAGGACCTCAACGCCAACGGCTCCCTCTTCGGCGGCAGCCTGCTGAGGTGGATCGACGAGGAGGCCGCGATCTACGCGATCATCCAGCTCGGCAACCATCGAGTTGTGACGAAGCTGATCTCGGAGATCGACTTCCAGGCTTCGGCGAGGGAAGGCGATCTCATCGAGATGGGGCTCATCGCAACCCAGTTCGGGCGTACGTCGCTGACGATGAAGGCGAGGGTGCGCAATATGATCACCCGGAAGACGATCCTCAGCATCGAGAAGATCGTATTCGTCGGAGTCGACGAGGACGGCACACCGGTTCCACACGGGTACACGACGATCACCTACGATCGCGACCGAATGCCCCACCCACAACCGTAGACACGCTCGGTGCTGCAGTAGTGATGCGCAGAGGTGCCCTGACAGGGTATCCCTCTCAGATGAGAACGCGTCTAGCCTGGAGAATATGGACAACCGGGCCGAAGTACGCGAATTCCTCATGTCACGGCGGGCGAAGATCACCCCTGATCGGGTGGGCCTTCCCACCCACGGCACGAGGCGAGTGCCGGGCCTGCGCCGCAGCGAGGTCGCGGCCCTGGCCGGACTGAGCGTCGAGTACTACTCAAAACTCGAACGGGGCGCGATCGGAGGGGCTTCCGCGGCTGTCCTCGAAGCGCTCGCCGAGGCTCTGCTGCTTAACGACACCGAGCGGGGCCACCTCGTTGATCTCGCCCGTGCCGCCGACGGCATTCCGACCTCGGGTCGCAGACGACGTCCCGTGACCGCTCAGCGTCCACCGCACGAGACGCTGTTCTGGATGCTCGATTCGATCAAGGAATCGATCGCCTTCGTCCGCAACGATATGCAGGACATGGTCGCCGTCAACGAACTCGGCCGAGCCTTCTACTCGCCGGTCATCGGGGATGGCGGACGGACACCGAACCTGGCGCGATTCCAGTTCCTCGATCCCGCATCGAAGGACTTCTATCCGGACTGGGAACTCTTCGCACAGATGTGCGTGGCGATCATCCGCAGCGCGGCAGGAAGGGATCCCCACAATCGCGGAATCCAGGACCTCGTCGGGGAACTGTCGACTCAGAGCGAGACGTTCCGAATCCTGTGGGCTCAACATGATGTCCGCACGCACGGGACGGGGATGAAGCGCTTCAACCATCCGGTCGTGGGCGAGCTCGTCCTCGCCTTCGAGGAGCTGCGGATCACCGCCGAAGACGGCCTCGCCCTCCTCATCTACACAGCAGAACCTGGCTCGGAATCGGAGCAGAAGCTGCGTCTGCTCGCCTCGTGGGCGGCGCCGACGACCGAGACCGAACGACGACCCGAGAACCAACTTCCTGAGAACAAGGGACACCGATCATGAGCCACCGCATTCTCCCAACGACACCGACAGCGAAGAACCCGCCCGAGCAATTCAGCGGCGATGTGTGGGTCGATCCCATCGCCTCCCCGCAGGAGGACGGCCAGACCATGGTCGTCGCACGGGTTCGATTCTCCCCTGGCGCACACACCGCATGGCATTCGCACGCCAAGGGTCAGACTCTGCATGTGACCAGCGGAACCGCTCTGTTCGGCACACGCGACGGTGACGTTATCGAGGCCCGCCCGGGGCAGACCGTCTACTGTCCGGCAGGCGAGGAACACTGGCACGGAGCCGCCCCCGAGACATTCATGGAACACATCGCCATGCTCGAGAACGCCGAGGATCCCGCTCAGACGACCACCTGGCTCGAGCACGTGGACGAGGCGGACCTGAATCGTCCGCGAGGCTGAGCCCCACGACCAGAACCGAACAGCAGCGAACAACCGAACTTCTCAAGGAGAGAACAATGCGCGGAGTGATCATGCACGGGCCCGGCGACGTCCGGGTCGAAGAACGACCCGATCCGACCATCGAGGCACCCACTGATGCCGTCATCCGGATCGTGGCCGCGTGCGTCTGCGGATCGGACCTGTGGCCCTACCGCGGTGCGGACGCACCGGATCAGCAGCTCATGGGCCACGAATACGTCGGCATCGTCGAGGAAGTCGGCGACGAGGTTCGCACCGTTGCACCCGGTGACTTCGTCGTCGGATCATTCGTCATCTCCGATAACACCTGCCCGATCTGCACCGCCGGCTACCAGTCCCGCTGCGTCAACGGAATCTTCGTCGACGGCGGGATCGGCACCCAGGCCGAATTCGCTCGCATTCCCCATGCCGACGGCACCCTGGTCGCCACGCCGGGACAGCCTGATGACGATCTCATCCCGTCGCTGCTGGCCGCATCCGATGTGCTCGGCACCGGGTGGTTCGCTGCAGATGCCGCCGAGGTGGGTCCCGGTAAGTCGGTCGCCGTCATCGGCGACGGCGCTGTCGGACTGATGGGAGTCCTCGCCGCCAAGCAGATGGGAGCGGAGACGATCATCGCCATGAGCCGTCACGTCGACAGGCAGAACCTCGCCCGCGAATTCGGTGCCACCCACATCGTCGAAGAACGCGGCGACGAGGGCGTGGCGAAGATCAGAGAGCTCACCGACAGCCTCGGCGTCCACAGCGCCATCGAGGCAGTCGGCTCACAGGAATCGATGATGCAGGCGATCCGGTCGACCCGACCCGGCGGTCATGTCGGCTATGTCGGTGTCTCACACGACGTCGAACTGCCTGGAGGAGAACTGTTCTTCGGTCTGGTTCATCTGCACGGCGGGCCCGCGCCGGTTCGTCGCTTCCTGCCGGACCTCATCGAACTCATCTGGAACCGAGAGATCGACCCGGGTAAGGTCTTCGACCAGACGATGAGTCTCGACGACGCGGCGGCCGCCTATTCGGCCATGGACAGTCGTGAAGCCGTCAAGGTCCTGCTGCGGCCCTGATCTCATCGTCTGTCAGCACAGGAAAGGTGACACCGTAGACACAGCAGATCTGCTGAAAGCACTTGACGCCGGAGAGACGATCACGGGCGGCTCGCCTCTGCATGAGGTCATGCACCGCACCAGCCAGGAAGCCCTGCGCATCACGGCGGAAATCAACGGCAGCTACCACGAACCCGATGAGGTTCGCGCGCTGCTGGCCGAGCTGACGGGACGCCCGGTCGATCCGACTGTGACCATGTTTCCCCCGTTCCACACGGACTTCGGGAAGAACATCACTTTAGGGCAGCGGATCTTCATCAACTCCGGGTGCAGCTTTCAGGACCAGGGCGGGATCACGATCGGCGATGACACGCTCATCGGACACAACACGGTTCTCGCCACCCTCAACCATGGGATGGAGCCGGACCGTCGTGCGGACATGCACCCGTCTCCGATCGTCATCGGACGCAATGTCTGGATCGGGTCGAACGTGACCGTCCTGCCAGGCATCACCATCGGTGATGACGCCGTCGTCGCCGCGGCGTCTGTGGTGACCAGAGACGTTCCGGCTCGCGCCGTCGTCGTCGGCTCACCGGCACACGTCGTGCGCACGATCGACGAGTGACTCACCCGACGAGGGAGCCTGCTGTCTCCGCGCGACCGATCACAGGCCACGTGGAGACTGCTCGGGATCGGCGGTCGAAGTAGGTAGGCTCAACCGCCGAGGTAGGCCAAAGCGCCGACGACCTGCGCCTTCGTCGCGATCTCGAGAGTCGGCTCGAGTTCGGGGGCGAAGAACGGCGAATGATTGGCCGGAACATCCGTGAGCACGGTTCCGGCCTCCTCGGCGGCCTGGTAGTTCTCGGCATCGAAGGAACCCACGAACCAGTAGGCGTAGGGAATGCCGAAGGCATTCGGCAGTTCGCTGAAGTCCTCCGACGCAGTCGCCGGGGTCGCCTCGAGCACCGCCTCGGTGCCGAAGAACTCCGTGAGCGCCTCGGTGATGGTGTCATTGACGGCCTCACTGTTGTCCGTCAGCGGGAACTGGTCGAAGTACTCGAACGTCGGTTCCTTCGGGGTTCCGGCGGCCTCGCATTCGCCGCGGCCGATCCGCTCGATCGACGCGATGACTCTCTTGCGCACCGCAGTGTCGTAGGTGCGGACGTTGAGCAGCATCTTGGCGCGATCAGGGGTGACATTCGACTTCGGCCCAGCGTTCGACGCACTGACGGTGAAGACGCGGACATTTCTCACAGGATCAGCGGGTGAGGAGCCCGTTCAGGGGTGTTG
Source organism: Brevibacterium pigmentatum (assembly GCF_011617465.1). Classification (NCBI taxonomy): domain Bacteria; kingdom Bacillati; phylum Actinomycetota; class Actinomycetes; order Micrococcales; family Brevibacteriaceae; genus Brevibacterium; species Brevibacterium pigmentatum. Next base: position 3,866,657 of record NZ_CP050153.1, on the reverse strand, counting down.
CCCGGGCGGCGCGAGTTGAGCACCCTATTGAGCGAGCAGACCCCGTTCGGACAGGTCCGTGCGCAGTGTGGCGGCTCCTGAGAACACGTGGCCGATGAAGCCGAGTCGTTCAGCTGCCTCCACGTTGGCGGGTAGATCATCGACGAAGACCGTCCGGGCCGGGTCGAGGTCGAATCGGTCCCGGGTCAGTTCGAAGATCGCCGGATCGGGTTTGACCAGACCGACTCGACCGGAGACGACGATGTCTTCGAGTTCGCTGATCGCCGGGGCGACGACAGGGGCATGGTGGATGGTCTCAGCCGACCAGTTCGACAGCCCGAGCAGGCGGACGTCGGCGGCCTTGAGATCTGCGACGATCTCGGCCATGCCGTCGATCGGACCGGTCAGGGACTTGTCGAAGTTCTCGTAGTAGCCGGCGACGATCTCACAGTGGCGGGGGTCCGCCTCGGCGGCTCGGGCGACGATATCGGTGATCGGAACGCCGGAGTCAGCTGCAGTATTGAGCGTGGGGAAGTCGGCCGCCTCGGCGAAGGAATGCCATTCATCGGCGCTCATGCGATCGGCCAGAGGCCCTGTCTGGTCCCAGCCGATGAGCACATTGCCGAGGTCGAAGACGACGGTCGTCGGGGTCGGGCGATCGGGTTCGGTCATGGGCCACCACCTGTAATCGGCATCCTGGAGTCGAACCCCACGCTACCCGGAGTCGTCGGACCATTGTGGATTCGGGCCGGCTGGCCTAGGTTGGTTGCATGATCGGCTACCCGCCGTTGCAGATCCGGGTGAAGACTCCCCGACTCGAGCTCGTCGGTGCCGCCGATGAGATGCTTGCGGCGCTCACCCCTCTTGTGCGGGACGGCAAGGTCTTCGCGGAACCCGCCCCCTACGACGATCCGATGTCGTTCTACGAATCCGACCCGGACGTGCGGGTGAGCAGGTGGCTCCAGAGCGTATGGCGTGGTCGGGGGCGGTTCTCTCCCTCTGATTTCCGGTTGGCCTTCGCTGTCCTCGTCGATGGTGAGGCCGTGGGGATGCAGGACCTCATAGCGGAGAAGTTCGACTCCTGCGGGACGTTCGCGTCATTCTCCTGGCTGTCGACGGATGTGCGCGGTCGCGGCCTCGGCACGGAGATGCGCAGTGCTCTGCTCCATCTTGCGTTCGCGGGGCTCGGGGCGAGTGAGGCCGGTTCCGATGCGTTCGTCGACAACATCGGATCGAACAAGGTGTCTGAAGCTTTGGGATACGAGCGCAACGGCGTCGACTGGGACATCCGCAGAGGCGAGCCGGGACGCATCCAGCGCTGGCGCCTGACCCGCTCGGCGTGGGAAACCAGACGGCGGAACGACATCGAGCTCAGCGGAGTCGAGGACTTCTGCACTTTCCTAGCCCACCACTAATTGCTACCTGACGGCGGCCCAGCAACCTCGCGCGAGGTATCTGGGCCCCCGTCGGGTAGCAATTGGGGAGGAGATGACAGCGACCCTGCGTTCACACCAAATGGGTGAACGCAGGGTCGCCGGTGAATCTCAGAAGTCTCTAGGTGAGACTCTCAAAGAGTCTCAGAGGCCGCGGACGCGAGTCGCCTGCAGGCCCTTGGAGCCCATCTCAGAATCGAACTCGACGTTCTGACCCTCGGTGAGCTCGCGGTAGCCGGAGGCTTCGATCGCGGAGAAGTGAGTGAACACGTCAGCCGAACCGTCGTCAGGCTGGATGAATCCGAAACCCTTTTCCGCGTTGAACCATTTCACGGTACCTGTTGCCATAATCTTTGTATCCTTATTTTTTAACTGATGACCGCTGCTGCGATCGTGATGGTCGGACCCATTGCTGGATCCGGCTTTCCCGCTGGCTGGACTGGATCTTCAGACGCAGATCCAACGAAAATCTGTGGGTGAACCGAGGACTCGGAATCGCTGGTGAGGATGAGTTCTCTGATGTGAGGTCTCTGTCTCAGACGAAATCGTGGGGATACTCGGTTTCGATCATGCACTCGAAGGTGCTGGACGGAAGTCGTCAGACGACTGAACTGGGAAAAATCATGAGGGGCGCGGAAGGCAGACACACGCCGATGGACAAACACATGGTGAGAAGCGAATCTACCTACACTTGGAACACCATCTGCTCCGCACATTTCTGTGCGAGAACGATTCCAGCTTAACAGAGTGATCGCTCTGCGGGTGATTTCGGCCGAATGATTTCAGTCGAGAGATGGAACACAGCGATGTGCACTCGACCGCGCAGGCATCTAGGATTGTATACATTCCGTTTTGTATGCAATCCGCCGTGACCCCGGACGCAGGAGCACCCGAACCGTGGACAACGAAGAATCGTCACCGCCGCCAGGACCCCGCCGACAGCGACGCCTCGCCGCGAAGTACCGGCGCCGGCGCACCTTCGTCGCCGTGGCTGCGGTCCTCATCATCGGTGCCCCCGTGACGATCGCGGTGGCGGTGCACAACCTCGGCGCGAATATCTCCTCGTCCCCGCTGCGCGCCCACGGCGGCGACGTTCCCGAGAAGCTCACGGATGAGACGAACGTCCTCATCATCGGATCCGACACTCGCGATCTCGCCTCGGCGAAGGACGCCTCCGATGACTCGGGCACAGGTGAAGGCGCGAACTCCGGGGCCGCCTCGGGGCAAGGATTCGGCAGCGCCGAGGGTGCCCGCAGCGATGCGATGATCCTCGCTCACGTCGCCGCCGACGGCGGCCGCATCGACGCCGTGCAGATCCCACGTGACACGATCATGGACATTCCCGCCTGCGACGACACCGGCCACGGCGCGTCAGCGTCCATGCACGGGATGATCAATTCGGCCCTCAACGCGGGGCCGGCCTGCTCCGTATCAGCGGCGGAGGAACTCACCGGGGTGCGCGTCGACCACTTCATCAACGTCGACTTCGACGGATTCTCAGCGATCGTCGACGCGCTCGACGGGATCACCGTCGACCTCGACGAACCGCTCACGGATCCGAAGGCGAACCTCGACCTGCCTGCCGGCCACCAGACGATCGGCGGTGACGATGCTCTCGCCCTGGCCCGGACACGGCACGCCGTGGGCGATGGCAGCGACATCTCACGGATGGGCAACCAGCAGATGGTCATGGGGGCCATCATCGACCGCGCCAAGAGCGGCCAGGTCCTCACCCGGCCCGACCGCCTGTACGGATTCCTCGACGCTGTGACCTCGACGATCGGCGTCGACGACGAACTCGACTCCATGCGAGCGCTCGCCTCCCTGGCCACGACCGTGGCTTCCGTACCCGAGGACGACATCACCTTCGAGATCATGCCGTGGACACCCGCACCGGAAAATCCCAACCGGGTGGTCAAATCCGCCGAGGCGGACGCCGTGTTCACCGCCATCATCGACGACGAACCGATCACGGACCTCGGCAGGTGAACATCGGGCACCCGCCGAGTTGATCCCCGTCGTGGCGGTTGTCAGCTCCGTTTCGGCCGCCCCGTCGTCCCCGACATCGGCCCCGTCATGTGACCTCCGTCCAGGCGATATTCATCCGCGGCTCCTAGACTGGACGGCATGTCTACGATCGAAATCACGCAAGACAACTTCGAGTCGACCATCAACGACAACGAGATCATCCTCCTCGACTTCTGGGCCGATTGGTGCGGCCCCTGCAAGCAGTTCGCCCCGGTCTTCGAACAGGCCGCCGAGGCCAACCCCGACATCGTCTTCGGCAAGATCGACACCGAAGCCCAGCAGCAGCTGGCCGGACTCTTCGCGATCTCCTCGATCCCGACCCTCGTCGCCTTCCGCCAGGGCATCGTCGTCTTCGCCCAGCCCGGCGCGCTCGCCGCCCCGCAGCTCGAACAGGTCATCACCGCAGTCAAGGGTCTCGATATGGACGAAGTCCGTGCCGAACTGGCCAAGCAGGAAGCCGCCGCTGCCGCAGAGACTGACGGCGCCGACAGCGCCTCACCCGATTCGATCCCCGCCGATCCGGGCGTCGACAAGTGATCGCAACCAGCAGCCACAACGACCACTCCCACCCTGACAACGCCGACAACTCAGGCGTGCCCGATTCCGTGGCCGCCTGGGAAGAGCGCTACGCCGACTCCGACGACGCCATCTGGTCCGGCAACCCGAACGAGGCCCTCGTGGCCGTCGTCTCCGAAATGACCCCCGGCCGCGTCCTCGACGTCGGCTGCGGCGAAGGCGCGGACGTCGTCTGGATGTCCGAGAACGGCTGGGATGCCACCGGCATCGATCTGTCGACCACGGCCATCGACCGAGCCCGCCGGGCGGCCGAATCCCGCGGAATCTCCGCCGAATTCGCCGTCGCCGACGTCTCCGCCTGGGAACCGGACGACCCCGATCGCCGAGGCGGCTTCGACCTCGTCACCGGATCCTTCCTCCACACCCGGTTGCCCGACACCCGGGAAGAGCTCCTCACCCGCGTCGCCGCGCACGTGGCACCGGGCGGGGCTCTCCTGCTGGTCTCCCATGCGACGATGCCGCCGTGGGCGGCCGAACACAGCGAGAAGTTCGAGCACGGCATGGACCACCACCATGAGCTGGTCAGCCCGAACGGGGACTTCGCCCTCCTCATCGGCGCCAGCCCGCACCGGTGGGAGATCGAACTCGCCGACACCCGCACCCGTCAGGTGACCTCACCGTCCGGCGAACCCGCCGAACTCGAGGACGCGATCCTCCTGGCCCGTCGGGTCTGAGCTGAACGACCTGAACTCCAAGCTCCACAACCTGACCTCCGAGTTCAGGAACCCGAACACGGCACCCAGCACCGAGGCGGCTGCGCGGTCGATCCTGACCGCGCAGCCGCCTCGGCGAACCGGGTGATTCCCACCTCCTGGGACGAGGCCGAAAACCCGGTCTCACCTGGTGCATTTCCGCCCCGTGAGGGGCTAAGGTGGTGCCATGGCTCGGTTCAGCTTCCTCGAGTGGCCGGTACTCCGGCAGCTGCGCACGTCGGATAAGACGGGACGCGGCGAATCCGTCGTGTCCCAGCAGACTCGGGACACCACTCCACGCACGGTCACGGCCGACAAGGTCGTCCAATCCGTGTGCCCCTATTGCGCCGTCGGCTGCGGGCAGAAGATCTTCGTCAAGGATGACAAGGTCGTGCAGATCGAAGGCGACCCGGACTCACCGATCTCTCGCGGCCGCCTGTGCCCGAAGGGCGCAGCCAGCGAACAGCTCGTCAACGCTCCCGGTCGTGTCACCGACGTCCTCTACCGGGCCCCGAAGGCCAAGGACTGGACGAAGATCGACCTGCCGACGGCGATCGACATGATCGCCGATCGATTCATCGAGGCCCGCCGCAACCACTGGGAGGACTTCGACGACAAAGGCCACCCGCTGCGGCGGACGATGGGCATCGCCAGCCTCGGCGGGGCGACCATCGACAACGAGGAGAACTACCTCGCCAAGAAGCTCTACACCGCGGCCGGGGCGATACAGATCGAGAACCAGGCGCGTATTTGACACTCCGCCACCGTTCCCAGTTTGGGAACTTCGTTCGGGCGCGGCGGCGCCACACAACCCGTCCAGGATATGGCGAATGCGGACTGCATCATCATCCAGGGTTCCAATATGGCCGAGTGCCACCCGGTGGGCTTCCAATGGGTGAGCGAGGCCAAGGCCCGGGGTGCCCGCATCATCCACGTCGATCCTCGTTTCACGCGCACCACCGCAATCGCCGATAAGCACGTGCCCATTCGGGCCGGCTCCGACATCGTGCTGCTCGGTGCGCTCATCAACCGTGTGCTGAGCGAGGGCCGCTACTTCGACGAGTACGTGCGCGCCTACACCAACGCCGCGAACCTCATCAGCGACGACTATGTCGACACTGAGGATCTCGACGGACTGTTCTCCGGTTTCGACCCGGACACGAACTCGTACGAGAACTCGACGTGGTCGTACCAGACGGATGAGCACGGTGCTCCGTTGACGGACCCGAGCCTCGAGAACCCGAAGTCGGTCTTCCAGATCTTGCGGCACCACTACTCGCGCTACACGCCTGAGATGGTCGAGGAGAACTGCGGAATCAAACCCGCCGACTTCGACTACCTCTACGAATCGGTGACCGAGAACTCGGGCCGGGAACGGACCACGTGCTTCGCCTACGCGGTCGGCTGGACTCAGCACAGCCTCGGCGCGCAATTCATCCGCACCGCCTCGATCCTCCAGCTCCTGCTGGGCAACATGGGCCGACCGGGCGGCGGAATCATGGCGCTGCGCGGGCACGCGACGATCCAGGGGTCGACGGACATTCCCACCCTGTTCAATCTGCTGCCCGGCTACCTGCCGATGCCCAGCGCCGGGGTCCACGACGCCTTCGACGATTACGTCGCAGCCGTGGGCACCCCGGAGACCCATAAGGGCTACTGGGCCAACGGCCGTGCCTACGCCACCAACCTGCTCAAGGCCTGGTGGGGCGATGCGGCGACGGCAGACAATGACTTCGCCTTCGACTATCTGCCGCGCATCAACGGCGCCCACGGCACCTACCAGACCGCGGTGCGCATGCTCAACGACGGAGTCGACGGGTACTTCCTGCTTGGGCAGAACCCGGCCGTGGGCTCGGCCAACGGGCGCATGCAGCGCATGGCCATGAGCCACCTGAAGTGGATGGTCGTCCGCGACTTCAGCCTCATCGAATCCGCCACCTGGTGGAAGGACGGCCCCGAGATCGAGACCGGGGAGCTGAAGACCGAGGACATCGACACCGAGATGTTCTTCCTCCCCGCAGCCAACCACACGGAGAAGGCCGGCACGTTCACGCAGACCCAGCGTCTCGTGCAGTGGCGCCACAAGGCCGTCAACCCGCCCGGGGACGCACAGAGCGAACTCGACTTCTTCTACGAACTCGGCCAAGCCGTGCGCGAGAAGCTGAAAGACTCCGACGACCCCCGCGATCGGCCGCTGCTCGACATGACCTGGGACTACCCGGTCGACGAGGAGGGCGAAGTCGACGCCGAAGCGGTCGTCAAGGAGATCAACGGCTACTTCATCGGCGGCGACCGCGACGGCGAGCCCTTGGACAACTTCAACCAGATGACCGACGACGGGGCCACCGCCGGAGGCTGCTGGATCTACGCCGGCGTATACGCGGGAGGCCAGAACATGGCCGCCCGCCGCAAACCGCGGGATGAGCAGGATGAGACCGCCGCCGAATGGGCGTGGGCCTGGCCGGCGAACCGCCGGATCCTGTACAACCGTGCCTCGGCCGCACCCGACGGAACCCCCTGGTCAGAGCGGAAGAAGTTCGTGTGGTGGGACGACGAGACCGGGAAGTGGACCGGTAAGGATGTGCCCGACTTCCCCGTCGATCGAGCACCGGCGGCCAAGTCGGATCAGGCCTACGGGGGGCCCTGCACACCTCGACGGTGACGATCCGTTCATCATGCAGGCCGACGGCAAGGGGTGGCTGTTCGCACCCAGCGGCATGATCGACGGACCTATTCCCACTCACTACGAACCACAGGAATCGACTGTTCCGAACCCGCTGTACTCCCAGCAGAACAGCCCGACTCGGATGGTTATGCGCCGTGAGGACAACCTGTCCGCCCCCGGTGCCGGGGTGCCCGGATCCGAGGTCTTCCCCTATGTGTTCACGACCTACCGACTCACCGAGCACCACACCGCCGGAGGCATGTCCCGGTGGCTGCCGTACCTGTCGGAGCTGCAGCCGGAGATGTTCTGCGAGATCTCACCTGAACTCGCCGCCGAGGTGGGACTCGAGCCCTATGGATGGGCGACCTTGGTCTCCCCCGCGGGCGGCGATCGAGGCCCGCGTCCTCGTGACGAAGCGGATGACCCCACTGACGATCGGCGGGAAGACCGTCCACCAGATCGGCCTGCCCTACCACTGGGGCGTGGGCGGTCAGGGTGCCGTCGTCGAAGGCGATTCCGCCAACGACCTGCTGGGTGTGACGATGGACCCCAACGTCTACATCCAGAACAGCAAGTACGTGGCCGGAACGATCATGCCCGGCCGCCGTCCCCGCGGACCCGAACTCGTCGACTTCGTCGAGAAGTACCAACGCGAGGCGGGACTCAGCCCCGAATCCGGCAACCAGCAGGTCACCGTTCAAGCCGAGGATGTCGAGGCCTCCCATCACGCCGGACAGGGACGCAGCGCCGGTGGACACGCTCACCGAGGCGGCGATTCGGCCGTCGGCGTCACCCCGGGCAGGACCCTGGACGGGGGACGCGATGGAGTCTCCGACGGTGACGGCACGACCGCCTCGGCGACGGTCGACAGTGCCGATGATCGCAGCGGTAGGATCACCATCGAACCCACCGAGGCGGCCGAACCCGCCGAGACGGCGGTGTCGAACCGCGCCGACGACGGGGACCCCAGCGACGGCGACCCCGACCACGGCCGGCACGCCGACGGCAGTGCGATCGCCGAAACCGAGGTGGCCGAAGCGGAAGCTCGCGCCCGCGCGGCTCGGGATCGGCAGGAGAACGAGGAGGAGGACGACTGATGTCGACACCGACGATCGATGATGGCACGTTGGCGGACGGGCACTGGCACGATTCCGCGCACAACCGCAAGGGATTCTTCACCGACACCTCGATCTGCATCGGCTGCAAGGCCTGCGAAGTCGCGTGCAAGGAGTGGAACCGCAACCCGCAGGACGGCACCTTCGAACTGCTCGGTTCCTCGTACGACAACACGGGCAGCCTCGGGGCGAACACGTGGCGGCACGTCGCGTTCATCGAACAGGATTCCGAACGCATCGAGAAGGCACGGGAATCCGGGCGCAAGCTCGTCAATCTCGGCATGCCCACGATCCGCCCGCGCACCGATGAGTCTGCCGCCGCGCAGCCGCTGGACGGGGCCTTGGGTGCGGCGGCCGAGGGCCGAACCTCCGCCGGTCTGCCGACGACCCCCGACCTCAACGTCGATCTGCTGGCACCGGGTGCCCTGGAGCCGACCGACCTGTCGAACGTCGACACGACACCCCCGGACACCGCGGACTTCCGCTGGCTGATGTCCTCCGACGTGTGCAAACACTGCACGCACGCCGGCTGCCTCGACGTCTGCCCGACCGGTGCGCTCTTCCGCACCGAATTCGACACCGTCGTCGTCCAGAACGACGTCTGCAACGGCTGCGGAACCTGCGTGGCCGGCTGCCCCTTCGGCGTCATCGAACGCCGAGACGACGGCACGATCAACACCCCCACCGATCGGGATGATCGCAAGGCCGCGGACATGGACGTGCCGAACGCGGGCACCGCGAACAAGTGCACCCTCTGCTACGACCGCCTCGTCGAGGGTCAGGAACCCGCCTGCGCGCAGACCTGCCCGACCCAGTCGATCAAGTTCGGCGACCGTCAGGACATGGTCGACCAGGCACACGACCGCGTGGCCGAACTCCACGCGAAGGGACTGACCGAGGCTCGCCTCTACGGGGCGAACCCGAACGACGGGGTCGGCGGCACCGGATCCGTGTTCCTCCTCCTCGACGAACCCGAGGTCTACGGCCTGCCGCCGGACCCGCGGGTCGCGACGAAGGACCTGCCGAAGATGTACGCCAACGCCGGGATCGCGGCGCTGGGCATGGTCGCCGCGGCCGGACTCGCGTTCCTCGGGAGCCGCCGTTCATGAGCACATCAGAATACGATTCCTACCGCCCACCCGAGCCGGAAGGCGGACGCAGAAAACGTCGCCGAGGCGGCCGTGGAGGTCCCAGCGGACCTGACGGTTCCGGTGGGCGTCGGGGCGGTCGCGGCGGCAACGGTCGTGGCGGCGGGTGGAAGAATCGCGGTGCCGACGGCAACCGTGAGATGCCGATGGTCGAGGACGTCGAGTTCACGTCGTACTACGGTCGACCGATCGTCAAGGCTCCGCCGTGGGGCGATGAGATCGGGGCGTACCTGTTCCTCGGCGGTCTGGCCGGCGGTTCGTCTCTGCTCGGCTTCGGCGCGCAGCTGACCGACCGGCCGGGTCTGCGCATCGCATCTCGGATGACTGCAATCGCGGCGACCGGTGTAGGCGGTGCCGCTCTCGTGGCCGACCTCGGCAGGCCCGAACGATTCCTCAATATGATGCGCGTGGTCAAAGTGTCGTCGCCGATGAGCTTGGGCACGTGGATCCTCTCGGGCTTCGGCGTCGGATCGGGTGTGACCTTCGCGATCGAACTCGACCGAATCACGGGTGAGAAGCTGCTGCCCCTGGGCCCGCTGCGCAAGGTGCTCCATGGCATGGAGACTCCTGCCGCAATCGAGTCCGCGTTCTTTGCCACCCCGCTGGCTGCCTATACCGCCGTGCTTTTGGGGGCGACGGCCGTTCCGACCTGGAACGCCGCCGGCCGCAATGGTCTGCCGTACGTGTTCGTGTCCTCGGCGTCGATGGCCGCCGGAGGCGCCGCGATGGCATTGGCACCGGTAGCCGAGACCGGCCCGGCCCGACTGCTCGCGCTCACCGGCACCGCCGGAGAAGCTTATGCGATGTCGGCGATGAGGAAGCGCATGCACCCGGCCGAGGTCGATCCGCTGGACGACGGCGAACCAGGACACAAGCTGCATCGGGCCGAGAAGCTGCTCATCGCCGGAGCCGTCGGCACCGCCGCCGTCGAGGTGGGGGCACGTGTGTTCGCGAAGAAGCTGGCACGCGGTGCTGGATCCGGTGGCGTGACTGGCGCGGCCGGAGCGCTTGCCGATGCTGTGGGCAGTACCGGTGAATCAGCCGGCGTCGGCAAACGGAGCTGGAAGACGCGTGCCGTGCTGCGTGGGCTGTCAGTCGTCTCCGGTGCGGCTCTCGCTGCCGCCTCGGCGTACACGCGTTTCGGAGTGCTCGAGGCCGGCATCGAATCGACGAAGGACCCGCGTCACGTCGTCGAACCGCAGCGCACTCGCCTCGAAGAGCGTCGGGCTCGCGGCATCACCGACGACTCCATCACCACCGGGCGGTAGACGCGCGGACGGGCAACCACCCCTCACCGCTGGTGCCAAATCACCCCGTTGCATCAGGGTGTTGTGGCACCAAGGGTGACTGATCCTTCGGAAGTCGGCGGCAGTGCCAATGGTCAGCGTCAGTCAGTTCCGCGACGAGGACGTCACTCCCCAGTAGTCATGCTCTCTTTGATCTGGCGAACCGCCGCCTCGTAGGCGTCGTCGGGCATATTGGTCATCTCTCGCATCTGCCGCAGCGCCGTGAGCTGTTCTTCCGCCGACAGAGATGAGTTGATGTTGACTTTCGGCTGGTCTGACTGCGACTGCGCCTCAGCCTGGCGCCTGGCATCGGCCTGACGACCTGCCTCGATTTCCTCAGCGAGAGACTTGATCTCTGCGGCATCGGTGATCACATAGCCCAGTCGGTAGGATCGCTGGCCGTCGCTTCCGGAGATGAGGAGACCGGTATCCGCATTCTGGAGAGTGTGAACCTCAACGGACTGGATTCCCCAGAACGGCACCTGCGCCCCAGCGATCGGATGCGGCTCCCCATTCTTCTGTTTTCCGCGCTTCTGGCTGAGGATGCTCAGGCCACCGGGAAAGAGGACGGCGACCTGATGGATCCCTTCTTCGTCCTGATATCCCACAGACACTCGAGTCGGTTCGATTCCTGCCGGAACCGCCTCCTTGTACAGTGCGACCTTCGGTTCATTCGGCATGTCGTTTGCCTTGGTCAGCACCTCCAGCATGGCCGGGGTCAGGTCAGGATCCGAACCGAATTCCTGTCGTATCTTCTCGGCCCGTTTGGCTCGCTGCTTGTCTGTGCGCCCGTAGATCCAGTCTTGTAGGCCCATGATCCTGACGATAGCAATGACCCGATGACTGCAAATGAAATCATGCTTGGAACTCGCTCACAAACGAAGTCCCGCACCTGGCCAAGACCTCACCGCACGTGGACGCCCGAGCCGGCGGCGATCTCGCCGATGATCGGGTGATCAGGCAGTTCGCCGACGACGAGCAGCCCGCCCGAGGTCTGCGCATCGGCGAGAAGCAGCAGGTCGTCCTCGCTCACGCCGTCATCCGCGGTCAGATGAGGCCGCACCCAGTCGAGGTTTCGCCTGGTTCCGCCGGACACATACCCGTCAGCGATCGACTCATCGACACCGCCGAGGCGGGGCACTGCAGCCGCATCGATGACGGCTCCGACTCCTGAGGCTCGGGCCATCTTGAACAGGTGCCCGAGCAGACCGAAACCGGTGACATCCGTGGCCGCTCGTACGCCTGCAGCCACGGCCGCCCGTGACGCTTCGGCATTGAGCGCGGTCATCGTGGCGATCGCCTCGTCGAAGGTCTCACCAGTGACTTTGTGCCGATTGTTGAGAATCCCAACGCCGATTGGCTTGGTCAATGTCAGGGGCAGCCCCGCCTCGGCGGAATCGTTGCGCATGAGTTCGTCCGGGTGGGCCACACCGGTCACGGCCATCCCGTACTTCGGCTCGGGATCGTCGATCGAATGACCGCCGGCGACGGGGCAGTTCGCCTGCGCCGCAACATCGAGCCCGCCGCGCAGAACCTCGGTGAGCAGCTCCATCGGCAGCTTCTCCCGCGGCCATCCGACGAGGTTGATCGCCGTGACCGGGGTCCCGCCCATCGCGTAGATGTCGGACAGGGCATTGGCCGCGGCGATGCGCCCCCAGTCGTAGGCATTGTCGATGACAGGGGTGAAGAAGTCCGCCGTCGAGAGCACCGCGAGGTCGTCTCGGACCCGCACCGCCGAGGCATCATCGCCGTCGTCGAGGCCGACGAGGACATCGGGACCGGACTGACCGACCAACCCGCGCACCGCATCCTCGAGCTCGCCGGGAGGGATTTTGCAGGCACATCCTCCACCGTGAGCGAACGAGGTCAGACGGTCATGAATCTCAGCCATACCCGGAGACTAACACTCATCTGACAGAACCGTCACCAGGTCCGATGGGCGTCCACATCGCGACGAACGCCCCCTCCTCTGACCGCTGTGACCACCCGCCGTCCCACGATAGGATGACCGATGGAGGCGTCCGTGTCCTGGTGGGCGCCCTGGTCTTCAAAACCAGTGAGACCGAGTATCTCGGTCTGGCGGGTTCGATTCCCGTCCGCCTCCGCCAACCGTTTCGCGGTCCCGCCGACCAAGCGGCGCCGCCGTGACCCTGCACCGAGGAGGCCGCCCCATGGTCGAACCTGACCCGCGCCGGTCCATTCCGCGCACGGATCATCTCCTCGCCCTTCCCGAGATCATCGCCGCAGGTGAGCGCCTCAACCAGGCAACCATCAAGGCCATCATCTCCGAGGTGCAGAACTCCGCCCGGACCGGTGAGATCCCCGTCGCCGAGGTGGTCCCCACCATCACCTCCAGGCTCGGTTCCCGTTCGGCCTCGTCCCTGACCCCGGTGCTCAACGCCACCGGCATCCTCGTCCATACGAACCTCGGCCGGGCACCGCTCTCACCTGCGGCAACCCAGGCGATCACCGAGGCGGCCGGATATGTCGACGTCGAAATGGACCTCGGCACCGGCAAACGCAGCAAGCGGGGCACCGGAGCGAAGGCCGCCCTGTTGCAGGCGAGCCCGGCTGCCGAGGATGCTCTCGTGGTCAACAACGGTGCGGCCGCCCTGCTGCTGGCCGTCACTGCGGTGCGCGGCCGCGGCACAGGTTCCGGCGAGATCATCCTCGGCCGCGGCGAACTCATCGAAATCGGTGCCGGGTTCCGCCTCACCGACCTCATGACGACGACCGGCGCCAGCCTGCGCGAGGTCGGCACGACGAACCGCACCCACGTGGCCGACTACGCCGAGGCCATCAGCGACGACACGTCCTGCCTGCTCAAGGTGCACACGAGCAACTTCCGCGTCGAAGGATTCACCTCCTCCGTCGACGTGGCTGAACTGCGCGGACTCGCCGACGAGCACAACCTGCCGCTCATCGTCGACCTCGGCTCCGGACTCTTCACTCCCGACTCGGCATTGCCCGACGAACCCGATATCGACACCGCCCTGCGCGCCGGCGCCGACCTCGTCATCGTCTCCGGCGACAAACTCCTCGGCGGCCCGCAGGCCGGACTCATCCTCGGCCGCACCGAAGCAGTGCAGACACTGGCCAAACACCCTCTGGCCAGAGCGATGCGCACCGACAAACTCACCCTCGCCGCCCTCGAAGCCACGATCACTCACACCGCGAACCCGATCCACGACGCCCTCCACATCGACACAGTTCACCTGCGGAAACGCACCGAAACTCTCGCCGAGGCGGTCGGTGCCACGATCGTCGACCACGACGGACGAGTCGGCGGCGGGGGAGCCCCCGGAGTGCCCCTGTCCGGCTGGGCAGTCGAACTGCCCGAAGCCTTCGCCGAGCCGCTGCGCCGCGGCGATCCTGCGATCGTCGCCCGCGTCCACCAGGGACGATGCTTGGTCGACCTGCGCTGCGTACCCGAAAGCGAAGACAACCGCATCGCTGCCGCCATCAAGCGAGTCCGTGCTGACAATGCCTGACACTTTCGTCATCGCCACCGCCGGACACGTCGATCATGGGAAGTCGACGCTGGTCAATGCCCTGACCGGAATGGAACCCGATCGGTGGGCCGAAGAGAAGAAGCGCGGGCTGACCATCGACCTCGGTTTCGCCTGGACGACCCTGCCGTCGGGGCGTGAACTCGCCTTCGTCGACGTCCCCGGACACGAGAAGTTCCTTGCGAACATGCTCGCCGGGCTCGGCCCCGCCCCTATCGCCTGCTTCGTCATCGCCGCCGACAAAGGCTGGCAAGCCCAATCGAGTGACCACCGCGACGCGATCAATGCCCTCGGCATCACCCACGGCCTCGTCGTCATCACCCGCGCCGACCTCGCCCCCGACTCCGTCGACGCTACAAAAGCCCAGGTCAGCGCGCAACTGCGTGGAACAACGCTCGAAGCTGCGCCGATCGTCACGGTCTCGGCCACGACCGGAGAAGGCCTGCCCGAACTCATCAGCGTTCTCGACGAGGTCACGGCCACGGCCAAGTCCCCGGCCGCCTCGGGGAGGGTTCGACTGTGGGTCGACCGCGCGTTCACGATTAGGGGCGCCGGCACCGTCGTCACCGGAACCCTCACCGCAGGCACCCTGACCACCGGCGATACCGTCGAACTGCGCGGTGCGACCATCGACCGGACCGTGGGTGTGCGCGGTCTGCAATCCCGGAATTCCACCACCACCGAGGTGGCCCCACAGGCTCGCGTGGCCGTCAACCTCCGCGACGTTCCCGCCGACGACCTCCACCGCGGCGACGCCTTGCTCACTGCCGGAGCTTGGACGATCATCGACACGATCGACGTGCGCCGCACCATGGGCGAGCCACTCGATTTCGGCATCCACGAACTCATGGCCCATATCGGCACCGCCGCCGTGCCCGCACGACTCCGCGCTTTCGACGCCGATCACGCCCGGCTCACCCTCGACCGACCACTTCCCGTGCAGGTCAGCGACCGGATCGTGCTTCGCGCCCCGGGCAGCCGCAACGTCTTCGCAGGACTCCTCGTGCTCGATGTCGATCCGCCTGAACTGTCCCGACGAGGCGACGGCGCCAGGCGGGCTCGGGAGCTCGCCGACCGTCCCGTCGAAGGCGACATCCTCGCCGAGGTGGCCCGCCGCGGAGCCGTCGAACGCACCGTCCTCACCCGGTTCGGTCTACAGGTGCCCGTCGACGAATCCTTGCCTGCCGACGTTGAGGATGTGGGCGGCTGGTTCGTCCACTCGCCGAGGCTGACCGCTTGGGTCGAGTCGGCGAAATCACTGGTCAGCCGCGAGCTCGCCGCCTCGCCGATGGCCGCGGGAGTGCCGGTCAAGGCCGTTGCCGAATCACTGCGCCGGACCCCGGACCCGAGCCGCAGACGGTCCGGCGCGACCAATCGCGATGATTCATCGAAGGGGAAGGTGCAGCCGACAGTGCCCCTGCCCGATGGCACGGGTGCCGCGATTCGCGCACTGTTGAACGTGATCATCTCCCGAGCCGGACTCGAGACCGCCGACGGAATGGTTCGTCCGCCCGGGCATACCGCGGGACTCGGTGCCGCCGAATCCGGGATCGCCGAGATCGAACGTCGACTCGCAGCCGATCCGTTCGCCGCTCCGGAAGCCGACGACCTGCGCGAACTCGGTCTCGGAGTGCGGGAGCTCGCGGTCGCGGAGAAGGCAGGACGGATCCTGCGCCTCGGCGACGGAATCATCGTGTCCCCGCGTACCCCCGCGCAGGCGATGCGGATCCTCGCCGGCCTCGATCAGCGTTTCACGACGAGCCAGGCGAGGCAGGCGCTGGGGACGACCCGACGCGTCGTCATCCCTCTGCTCGAACACCTCGACGGCCGAGGATGGACGCGGCGACTCGACACCACACACCGCGAAGTCGTGCGCTGAGGACGGTCACGGCACCATCGGTCGGGTGGGCACGGCGACGAATCGATCTCCTCGTCACTGGGCGGCCGCCTCGGCGAATCTCCGTGACCTGTATTACGATCATGTCGGAATGATCGTTCGCGCCGATCCGGGCGCTTCCGTCGATGGTATGGGTGATAACTGACTGCGGTGATGGGGCCGCAGCGACGCCATTCATCGCCTCATGATCCCCATATCCGGGCGCGTTGCACTGACCGCAGCACCGACCGCCCATCTGAAATCCTCACCATTGACCGTCTCCGGTCGCGCAGATGCGATTCCGACCGGAGCCAGCTAAGGAGCAGCAATGTCGAACTATCGTGTTGAGAATCCCGCCACCGGCGAAATCGTCGAGACCTTCGCCGAGGCGACCGACGCCGAGATCGAATCCACCGTCGCTGGCGCCCACACTACGTACCTGACGTGGAAGGAGACCGACATTCAGGAACGGGCGTCGATTGTGCGCAGGGCGGCGGAGATCTTCCATGAACGCAAGGACGAACTCGCCAGGACGATCTCGGTGGAGATGGGCAAGTCGTATGCCGAGTCCGTCGATGAGGTCGAGTTCGCCGCCGACATCATCGACTACTACGGCATCCACGGACCCAGTCTGGCCACGGATTATCAGATCCCGTCGACCATCCCCGGCACTGCCCGGATCGAAGCGCTGCCGATCGGTGCCCTGTTGGGTGTGATGCCGTGGAACTTCCCCTATTATCAGGTCGCTCGGTTCGCTGCCCCGAATCTTGTGCTGGGCAACACGATCATGCTCAAACACGCTGACATCTGTGGGCGGTCGGCGCTGCTGATCGAGGAGATCTTCCGCGCCGCCGGCGTACCCGAGGGTGGGTACTCACACCTTTTCGCCAACCATGATCAGATCGCGTCGATGATTGCCGACCCCCGGGTTCAGGGAGTCTCCCTGACCGGGTCGGAGCGGGCCGGAGCGATCATCGGCGCTCAGGCGGGGCAGAACCTGAAGAAAGCCGTGTTGGAGCTCGGTGGGATCGACCCGATGGTCGTCCTCGACGCCTCTGATGTTGCTGCTGTGGCTCGTGAAGCGTGGGAGTTCCGGACCTATAATGCCGGACAGGTGTGCAATTCGAATAAGCGGCTGATCGTCATGGACGACATCTATGACGATTTCGTTGCTGAGCTCGTGAAGTTGGGCACCGGGTTGAAACCAGGAGATCCGATGAGCCTGGGTGAGGGCGAGTATGTGCCGTTGTCGAGCCGTTCTGCCGCCGAGACCGTTGACGCACAGGTGACCAAGGCCGTGGCTGAGGGTGCCCGGGTGCTCGTCGGTGGTGAGCTGGGTGAGGGTCCGGCTGCTTATTATGCGCCGACCGTGCTCGTCGATGTGCCTAGGGACTCGCAGTCGTATGGCGAAGAGATCTTCGGGCCTGTGGCCACCGTGTACAGGGTCTCCAGCGATGAGGAGGCCCTCGAGCTTGCGAATGATTGTGCCCTTGGTTTGGGTGGGTCCGTGTTCTCCACTGATGAGGGGCGTGCCGATCGGGTGGCCGCGCGCCTCGAGGTGGGGATGACGCATGTGAACACGATTGCGGCGGAGGCTGCTGAGTTGCCGTTCGGCGGGGTGAAGCGGTCCGGCTTCGGTCGTGAGATGGGTCCGATTGGGATGGGCGAGTTCGTCAATAAGCGCCTCCACTTCATCGCGAAGTAGAGTTCGCGCTGCCGGACTCAGTCGAGGGCGGCAGCGATGATGTCATCCATCGCCGAGGCGGTCAGCCCCCGCCACTGCCGTCGTGACGGTGCGGACGGAATCCGCGCGCCGCGCACTTTGGCCAGGGCCACCTCGGTGATGGGGGCGTGCTGAGGAAATGCGGTCAGCGCGCGGCGTCCTGCTTCCTCCTTGCCGATGATCTCACCGGTTGCAAGCGTATGATGCATCCGCGCGGGACCGAGTACACACCACGCGACGGTGCCGGCTGAAAGTCCCCGCGGGGACGTCACGAGTCGACGAAGCAGCGTTCCCGGGGTGCGCGACGGACGGACGCGCAGCTGTGCGGCCAACGGAGTCCAGTACTCGCGCAGATTCCTACTGATCCACGGGCGAAGCGCCTCCGGCTGCGCATCGACATCCCACTCGGCGATCGGTCGTCCCCGAACCGTGATCCCGCCGTCGACGAGCTCCTTCCAGACCACCGGATTGACGTCGAACGCGCCGTTCGCATCGAATATCTCACCGGTATGGGAGGCGATCGGCCGGATTTCGGTGACGGGGCGACTGACCTCGGACTCGGCGATGAAGACGGTATTGCAGCACGCACTCACTCCTCGCCCGCGCACTGCTCCCACCGTCAGACGGGGTACCTGTGAGAGGTGAAGCAGGCGCAGTCTCCGGATGAGATCCGGCCGCGTGCGCCAATCCTCGGCGATGACCGCGACGAGGTCGATGTCGCTGCACCCCGGACGATAAGCGCCAAGCGCGATGGACCCGGTAACCCCGCAGGCGATGATGCCGTCTGGCAGGATCCGATCGGCAATACGCAGGTAGGACCTGATGGCCTGCGCGGCGTCGACGGGCAGCTTTGCGGTCATGGAAACAGCGTAGCCCCGGCTCCATCCGGTATCCGTTCAGGGAACGCTGAGGACAGGGAAACCTGCAGTTCAAAGCGAGTTGAAATCCCATTGCCTCTCCATCGACGGTCTGTTTGTTGAGCACGCTCTTCCGATCCGACAGCCTGGATTGCGGGCATGAGAGCAGGGTCACGTGGAACTCGGTGGGAGGAAGCCGAGAGGACCCGACGCCCGATACAACTGGAAAGTGGGAACTGATGAAACTCGTACGCAAGTTCGCGGTGACAGCCCTTTCCGCGGCTGTTATCGCCGGCGGTGCCTCCATGGCGACCGCTGCGTCTGCAGAGCCGGCCCCCGTCTCCAAGGAGGCCGCTCCGTTCACCAGCAAGGCCCTCGACGGCGGCAAGGTCCCGAGCACCCAGGACGCCACGCAGCTCACTCAAGAGCAGATCGACAATGCTCGCACGATCATCGCTGTCGGCAAGGGTGCAGAACTGTCGACACAGGCGCAGAAGATCGCCGTGATGACGGCCCTGCAGGAGTCGAGTCTCATCAACGTCGACGGGGGTGACCGCGACTCCGCTGGTCTGTTCCAACAGCGTCCCTCCATGGGGTGGGGCACTCTGGCTCAGGTGACCGACCCGATCTACTCGTCGAAGTCGTTTTACGGAGTCAACCCCGAGGGCGCGAACCGCGGCCTCATCCAGGTCCCGGGGTGGGAGACGCTGTCCCCGGGAGCCGCCGCACAGGCAGTGCAGGGTTCCGCGTTCCCCGCCGAATACGACAAGTGGGAGCCCCTGGCGACCGAGCTCGTCGAGGGCAACCAGGACGTCGACCCGATCAGCTGATACGCCCCAAAGCCGTACTCCGGCCGTGCCCCGAAACCGAATGTTCCGACGTCACAAGTGCACATACGAGAAGCATCAGGAGAGAAGATGACAATTTCGCGCACACTCACGACCACCGTTCTCACCGCGGGAATCCTCGCCGGAGGAACCATGATGACCACCGCACCGGCACAGGCCGACCAGACACCCGCCGCTCAGTCCTCCACTGCACAGTCCTCGGCTGCACAGGCAGAATCCGGCAGAACCGCCTCGGCGCAGTCAGATGACCGCCGCGACGAGATCATCAGTCGCGCCCAGACCTGGGTCGACCAGGGAGTGCCCTATGACATGGGTGCCTACCACCCCGACCCCGAGGGCAAGAACTACCGCACAGACTGCTCCGGATTCGTCTCGATGGCATGGGGGCTCGACGACAGCCTCAGCACCGTGACCCTGCCCGACGTCTCCCACGAGATCAGCAAGGACGAACTCCAGCCCGGTGACATCCTGCTCAAGGGCGGCCCCGGCACCGAGGGCGCCAACGGCCACGTCGTCATCTTCAACGGTTGGGCCAATGACGACAAGACGGCCTACCATGCCCTCGAGGAGAACGGTTCGCTCGGCTCGGTCGCCCACGACGTCTCCTACCCGTACGACCAGGACGACAGCTTCGTGCCCTACCGTCTGAACGGACTGTGATCAGATCGGCCCGTGATCCGGCATTGAACAGCGGGCAGCGTTCCGCGCTCGAGCACCGATTCGTCGCCGCGTCCCACTCAGGGGCGCGGCGACGATGCCTGCGCCGAGGATGTCAGACCGGAGGGACGGGATCGATGAGGCCCAGGTCACGTCCGGCTCCTGAAGTTTCCCTGGCCCAGGCCTGCAAACGGCCCGACGAGCCGATCGAGACCCCGATCACGGGACGGTGAGAGCGCCGCTGGTGACCGCATGGCGTTCAGCGAACTCTGATCGCATGCACACGGATCCGTGACGATTCGTTGCGATGAGAGTAAGTCACCTCGAAGTCTCTCTGCATTGAACAGCGCCGATCGGTCCGTCAGTGTTGTGTGGGGCGATTCCACGGCACCTTCTGCTTTGGTGTTCCTGTGCCGACCACAGACCAAATGCCGCAGAACAAACGACGTGTGCCGCGCACCAGGAATCGCCGACCGGGTCGATGACCCGATCAAGAGAAAGTGAGAACAGATGAAACGTGCGCGCACTCTTGCGGTGACTGCACTGTCCGCCGCCGTCCTCGCCGGGGGAGTCACCATGGCAACGGCGACCTCGGCTGCGGCCGGACCGATCTCCGGAGGCGTCAGCCAGGAGGGTGAAGCAGCCCAGTCCGACGCCGGCTCGACCGGAGGAATCGACGACCCCGATGAGCTGAGCGAGGAGCAGATCGACAATGCGCGCACGATCATCGGCGTCGGCAAGGGCGCGGATCTCTCCGAACAGGCGCAGGAGATCGCAGTGATGACCGCACTGCAGGAATCCAGCCTCAACGACCTCGACGGCGGAGACCGAGATTCAGCCGGCGCCTTCCAGCAGCGTCCCTCGATGAACTGGGGATCGGTCGACGAAGTCACTGACACCGTGTACGCATCGAAAGCCTTCTACGGAGTCGACTCCGGAACCGACAATCCAGGGCTGACCCAGATCGACAACTGGGAGAGCATCGACCCCGGTGACGCCGCACAGGAAGTGCAGCATTCGGGCTACCCCGACGCCTACGACAAGTGGGAGCCGCTGGCCGAGAAGCTCGTCGACGACAACCAGGACGTCGACGCCATCGACTGACTCCGACCGTCAGGCCAGGGCGCCGGCGGCGAGCCGGCGAACCACCTCGGTGAGGTGATGGAGACCCGAGACGAGATCTTCGTCCTTCGTGAACTCGGCCAGGCTGTGCGAGACCCCGTCGACGCTGGGAATGAAGAGCATGACGGTGGGCACCTCGTCCTTCATATTCGTCGAATCATGTCCGGCTACGGTCATCACCGTCGCCGAGGTGAGTCCCAGATCATTCGCAGCCGACCGTGCCAGCTCGACCCCGTCCTCGGAGTACGGGTTCTGATCCCAGCTGTGTTCGGCGACGATCTCTATCTCCACCCGATCGTCCTCGCTGACCTGGGCGATCGTGGACATGAGCTTCTCATGGGCGGAGGCGATCACCTCGGCGCTGGGGGAGCGCAGATCGAGCAGCAGGCTGACCTCGCTGGCGACGACGACCGGAGAATTCGGGTACACCGTGAGTTGCCCGCATGCGGTGTGCAGAGCACCAGGCTCGAAGTCGTCGACGAGTTCACGTGCAGCCACGACCAGACGCGCCGCACCGAGCAGAGCATCCTGCCGATCGGCCATGAGAGTCGACCCGCTGTGCGCTTGAGCACCGGTGACCTTGAACTCGTACTTGTGGGCCGCCCACGTGGCGTTGACCAGGCCGATCGTCACCCCGTCCTCTTCCATGCTCCGACCCTGCTGGACATGGATCTCCGCATACGAGGCGATCTCGGGAACGGTGAAGTCCCCGCGCTCACCGATCGCGTCGAGCGCCTCGGCTACTGTGACTCCCGCAGCATCACGCGTGGTCAGGGCCGCCTCCAGCTCGGCCTTGCCGGTGAAGACATTGGATCCCATCATCGAGGGCTTGAACCGGGAGCCCTCTTCGTTGAACCAGTTGACCACGGCGAGGTTGAACTTCGCCTTCGACGGGTCCGCCCGCAGCTCATCGGCGATCGCGAAACACGCATGCGCCGAAGCCAGCACCCCGTAGGCGCCGTCGAAACGGCCAGCTGTCGGCTGCGAGTCCATGTGTGAACCAGTCAGCACATACGGGGCACCGGGAATGAGCTCGAGGAGCCCGAACTGATTGCCGATCGCATCCCGGTGGACGCTGAAACCGTGCTTGACGAGCAGCTCTTCGAACCATTTCCGCTGCTGTCCATCGGCGGCGCTCGCCGCCTGACGGTCGACTCCGTTCGTGCCTTCGACCGCACCGAATCGTGAATGCACGGCCCAATCGGCGAGGAACTCGGCTTCGCGATCGGCGCTGATCAGGGAGGGTGAAACGGTCATGAGGGGTCCTTTCGAGACGGTGTCGCGGGCGGGGTGACCCGCGACGGCGGGATGGAGGGGTGCGGCGCCGGCGGTGCCGGAGTCAGAAGAGAGGTGCCCACCGCGGCGGGCACCAGGATTGATCAGGCGGTTTCGTCGGCGGCCGGAGGCATCGTCGCCGGGTCGATGAGCACATGGATGAGCGCGGGCCCGTCGTGGGCAAGCGCTCTGTCGAGCGCCGGCCCGAATTCCTCCGTCGTTTCGACGCGCTCCCCGTGCCCGGTCAGCCCGGACTTGGACGAGCCGGTGCCGGTCGAGGACGCATCGCTCGCCGAGGCAGCCCCGGAGCTGCTGAGATCGAATGCCGACATCCATGCCGCGAAGTTCGGGTTGACCATGCGCGTGCCCGAGGGCCGCCCCGGATAGTGATTCTCCTGGTGGGACACGATCGTGCCGTACACGCCGTTGTCGACGACGATGATGAGCGGTGATCCGCCGTGGGCGAAGGCCGTGGCGATCTCTTGGCCGTTCATGAGGAAGTCCCCGTCACCGCAGATCGCGACCGCACGCCGCTCCGGGTACGCCAGAGAAGCGGCCACCGCGGCGGGAACGGCGAGACCCATCGCCCCGTTGCGGGCTCCGACGAGGCTGGACGGGCGCTCATGCCGGATGAACCGGTGCCCCCAGATCGTCGCATTGCCCGCCCCGTAGGTGAGGATCGCCTCCCCGCCGAGGCGGTCATCGAGAATCCCGAATGCCACCCCGAGATCGACCCCGGCACGGTCCGCGTTCTCCGGTGCCGCCTCGGCGTCGGGGCGGTGAGCGGCGAATCGGAACTGCACGTCCGTGCGCCCCTGCATCCACTCGTCCGTTCGGGTTCCGCGCAGCTGGCTCGCATCCCGAGCCGCGCCGGCTTCGGTCCTGGTCAAGGCTCGAGTGAAGGAGGCCGGGGAGGCGATGATGTGCTCATCGATGCGGCCTGCGTGCTGGGTGGCCTCCATATCGAGGGAGACGAGAACGGTCTCGGCGGCGAAGCCGATCGTGTACCCGTCGCTTAAGACATCGGAGCGGGCGCAGCCGACGAAGACGACGAGGTCCGCCTCGGCGAAACCGGCCGCCACCGCATCGGCGCGACCGTAGCCGAGCCACCCCGCCCACGCCGGCGAGGAATGCGGAATCGCATCGTAGGCGCGCCAATCGCAGAAGATCGGCACCCCTGCCGAGGCGGCCAGACCTGCCAGCTCGGCTCCGCAGCCGTTGTGCCACCCATCCCCGCCGAGGACGAACGCGGGACGCTTCGCGGCCGCGATTCGCGAAGCCAAGCCATCGATGACGGCGGGGGCAGGGGTCGGTGGGGCCACCTCGGGGAGGGCCGGAGTGGGGGCCTCGGTGAGCCGGACGAGGACATCCTCGGGCAGGCCGACGACGACGGGGCCGGGGCGACCGGATGCGGCGATGCGTAGCGCATCGGCGGTGATCTCACCCGCGCGGTCCGCATCATCGATGGTGAGCACGCGCTTCGCCGTCGAGGAGAACCACTCGGACAGGCTGAACTCCTGGAAGGATTCGCGGGAGCGATCGTTGAGGGGGACGAGGCCGACGAACAGGACGAGCGCGGTTGCGTCCTGCCAGGCGGTGTGGACTGAGATCATCGCATTCGCCGCCCCTGGACCGCGGGTGACCATGGCGATTCCGGGACGGCCGGTCAGCCGGGATTCGGCCAGCGCCATCAACCCCGCACCGCCCTCCTGCCGGCACACGACGGTCTCGATGTCCGCGTCATACAGTCCGTCGAGGACGTCGAGGTAGGACTCACCGGGGACCGCGTAGACGCGCTCGATGCCCGCGCTCTCCAGGGTGTCGACGATGAGGTGGCCGGCGGAACGCGACATTGGGTGTCCTTTCGACGATCGAACGGTGTGAGGTCCGGGTCTCCCGGCCCGGTGCTGCGCTGGGTTCTCAGCGCTGTGCGGTTCTCAGTGTTTGAAGCCGGGCAGGTCGACGCTCATCCGAGGAGCGACAAAGCCGGCGAAAGCCGTGAACAGGGAGAGGAAGACGAGCATTGCGGCGGCCGGCCACCAGTGGTCGCCGGCGGAGGCGACGAAGCTCGTGGCCAGCAGCGGGATGAACCCGGAGAGCATGCCTGCGGCGTTCTGCGCCATGCCCACACCCGTGTAGCGGGTGGTGGCGGGGAACAGTCCGGTGAGCACGGTGCCCGAGGCCGCGTAGGGCAGGGACAGGGTGGACACGGCCAGGGTCATGGCGATGACGACGAGGACCGGGTTGCCGGACTCGAACATGAAGAACGCGGGAACCGCGACGACCGCCGAGGCGATTCCACCCCAGAGGATGACCTTCGAGGCTCCGTACTTCGTTCCCAGGGCACCGCCCCAGATCAGGGCGAGGATTTCGACGGCGGCCGCGACCATGCTGCCGAGCAGGAGGAGCGAATCGTCGTAGCCGAGGACGTTGACGCCGTACCAGACGCAGAAAGCGGTGACGAGGTAGAAGCCGCCGACGCCGAGGAGAGCCGCGGCCATGCCGATGATGATCTGCTTCCACGAGTCACGGAAGGTGGTGCGGATGGGGCTCTTCTCGACCTCGCCGGACTCTTCGAGCTGACGGAAGACCGGGGACTCTTCAAGGCGGGAGCGAAGGTAGACGGCGACGACGAGCAGCGGCAGGGCCACGAGGAACGGGATCCTCCAGCCGAATGAGTCGAAGCTGTCCTGTGAGAACACCAAGGTCATGACGAAGAAGCCGCCGGAGGACAGGATCGTGCCGATCGGGGAGCCGATCTGCGGGATCGCCGCATAACGGGCACGCAGGTGGAGCGGGGCGTTCTCGACGACGAGGGTCATCGCGCCCGACCACTCGCCGCCGACGAAGAGACCCTGGAGGATGCGCAGGAGCACGAGCAGGGCGGGAGCGGCGAAGCCGATCGCAGCATAGGTCGGCAGGAGGCCGATGAGGCCGGTGACGATGCCGATGCCGATGATCGTGATGAGCAGGACCTTGCGCCGACCGATCTTGTCGCCCATGCGGCCGAAGATCAGACCGCCGATGGGACGAGCTGCCAGTCCGACACCGAAGGTGGCGAAGGAGGCCATGGCGGCGGCCGTGGCGTTCTCGCTGGTGAAGTACTGGACGTTGAAGACCAGGGCGGCCGCTGCCGAGAAGAGGAAGAAGTCGTACCACTCGAGGGCGGTGCCGATCAGGGCGCCGGCGGCGACCTTGTTCGCGTCCTTGACGCTCAGTTCCGTTGTGGCATTGAGCTCGGCGGACGCCGTGGTGTTCTGCTCGCTCATGGTTCTCTCCGTCGAGTCCGGGGACCTGGGCCTGGTCGGCCGAGTCCGGGTGCGGGTGGTGCAGCGGTCGATCGAGGTGTTCGACCGGCAGGTATCGACCTTACAGAGTGCCACATGTCCTGATCCAGGCACATTTGTCGCCGAAATTTGGACCTTGCTTGTGCATATGCACATATTCTGGATGCTGTGATGGATGAACATGACGGATTTGCGGGCACACGACAGCTTCGGGACCGTCCGGAGCCCGGAGACGAACGCCGCTGGCTGGAACTCCTCGACGCTCTCGACCTCGACGAGCTGACCGAGCGATTCATGACCCGCGTCGTCACGGTCTCCGGCTACGATCCCGCCCCGATTCCGGTCTCGGAGCTGCGGCGGACCGGTCGGGCCTCCTTCTCCACCCTCATCGAGGGACTGCGATCCGGTGGGTTCGACGGGCCAGTGTCGGTTTCGACCGAGGTCGGAGTGTCGCGGGCTCGTGCGGGCATCCCGCTCGAGGCGCTCATGACCGCGATCCGCCATGACTTCAATGTGCTCTGGGAAGTGCTCACCCGAGTGGCGAACCAGGAGGATGCGGAACTCGTCATCAGGCACACCGGCATCGTCCTGTCCACCGTCGATGAGTACGTCTCCCAGGTCCAACAGGCCTATACCGCCGAGCGCACTCGGATGCGCGCGGAAGAGGATTCGGTGCATGCCGGACTCATCGCAAGCCTCTTCGATGATCCCGATCCGACGAGTGAGCGTCTGTCGAGGATCGCGACCGGCCTCGGACTCGATGTGGACTCACCGCTGCTCGTCGTCGCCGCCACCGGGGACGATGTCCGGGCCCTGCGGGTGATCATCTCCGATCATGTCCGCGCGGGCGGGACCATGTTCACGCACCACCTCGGCGAGGTTTTCATCGCTTTCAGTCCGGTGCCGGGCGGTGCCGGTCATCCGACGACGGCGCTCGCCACCAGGATCGCCGAGGCGAGGGTGGGGTATGTGCGCGCCGAAGGGATCGGCACCCTGCGGCGGTCGGCGCTGACCGCACGTGACCTCGCTGATGTCATCGCCGCTGATGAGACGTCTGCGATGACGTGGCGCAGCGGGTGGGCGCGGTTGGCCGCACGGTCGCTCAATGCCGCCGGCAATCCGATCCTCGCCGATGTCGAGTCCGCGCTGGCCGCCTGCGGTCCGATCGAGCGGGAGCGCCTCATCGAGGCGGTGCAGGTCTACCTCGCTTCGGGGAGCATCGGTGCGTCTGCCGCGCAGCTGTTCTGCCATCGCAATACGGTGGCGAATCGTCTGCGCCGCTTTGCCGACCTCACCGGAGTCGATCCGATGATCCCCGCCGAGGCGGCCCGCCTCGTCGTCGGTTGGGCGTGAATGTGGGGGTGCGGCGGCGCCTCGACGCGTCGATCAAAGCGGCGCGCAGATGTCTACCCGTGCACGGCGTGACATCCGCGTTGCGGCTTGAACGAGGGGTCCGGGCCGCGCATCAGGACTGCGGCAGGCCGGTGAAGCTCTGCCCGTGCGGTCCAGCCAGAGCGACAGCTCGGCCGTCGACGCTGAGGACGAATCGCCCATCGGCTTCGACCCCGAGCGTCTCGAGCTGCGCAGGAGTGTCAGGCAGGACGCCCGCTCCCTCGTTGCTGATCCACACGACGTCATCACGCGATCGCATGAGCGAAGCGAAGCAGGCACGCACCTCGGCGTCGACATAGGCCAGCACCGCGCTGTGGAAGACGACCGGCTGGGTCCCGGCGGGCACCTCGGCAAGCAGGGATTCGACGGTGTCGAGCAGGTCGCCGCGGACGAGATGCGGGGGATCGGCGGCCGCGATCGAGGCAGCGGCGAGGAGGCGCTCCCGCCTCGCCTCATGTTCGGGCCAGATCAGCGACGTCAGCCATTCCCGCTGGTCACCATCGGTGATATCAAGGGGATTGAGATCGATTCCGGCGCGCCACGCGACCTCGGGGAGGCGCTCTGGCACCGAGACATTCGTCAGTTCGCAGTCGAGCACGACCGCGCTCGGACCATCCGCAGGGTCGAGCGTCGTCGACTGCGCGGAATCTGAACCGGACGACCCGGTGACGGTGAATCGGTAGCTGTATCGGTCGGGATAGAGGCAGAGCCCCGCCGAGGCGCCGACCTCCATGAGCGCGAGCGGGCCGGGAATCCGTGCGAGCGCGGGGAGCAGCGTCGCACAGCGACCGGCCTCGTTCGTCTGTGTCGACCGGGCAAGCATGAGCTCCCGAACGTCGTCCCAATGTCTGAGCAGCCATGCGCGCAGGTCAGCATAGGTGCCCTCACCGGCGCCGAGGTGGCGGGCCGCGGCGAAGAGAAGGTTGGCTTGGCGCTTCGGTCGGGGAAGCTCGAGCAACAGGGCGATGACCTCGTCATCGGCGGCCACGCCTTCAGCCCAAGCGGTATAGATCGGGGAGGTACCGGCTGCTTCGAGGCGGGCGAACTTGCCGTAGTAGTCGCGCAGGGTTTCGGCTTCGAGTTCCGTTATCGGCTGCATGTCGCCCCCTTGCAGTGGTATCCGCGCCTCAGTGACTTCATCGTACCGATCAGTTGCCCGACGGTGAGCGGGCAACCGAAACGTCGTTCAAGGCGGAACGCGGATGTCGAGTCGAGCACGGTTCGACATCCGCGCGCCGGCTTGAATGAGTCGATTGAAGTCCCCGTCCCGGTATTCGGTACTTTTGCTGCGAACGCTAGGTCAGCCGCCCCTGCTGTCGTAATGTGTTGCCATCATGCGCCGACGACCATGTTCGCGGCGCATCCCCGCGCCACCACCGTGGCCCGACCTGATCGAAGGAGATCCCATGTCATCCGAGGTGAGCCCGCCTGTGAGCGGACAGACCCCCGCCGGTTCGGCACTGGAGAAGAGGACCCTGCGCAAGGTCCTCATCCGTCTCATCCCGTTCGTCATCGCGATGTACTTCATCAACTACCTCGATCGGACGAACATCGGCATCGCCGGGCCGGGCGGGATGAACGAAGACCTCGCAATGAACGCGACGCAGTTCGGGTTCGCCGCAGGCATCTTCTTCTTCGGCTACCTCATCCTCGAAGTGCCCTCGAACCTCGCTCTGCACAAGTTCGGCGCACGCATCTGGCTCGCCCGCATCCTCATCAGCTGGGGAATCGTCGCGGCGGCCATGGCCTTCGTGCCCAACCACGGATGGCTCTACGTCCTGCGGTTCCTCCTCGGCGTTGCCGAGGCGGGATTCTTCCCCGGCATCATCCTCTACCTCACATACTGGTTCCCGACCTCGATGCGCGCCCGGGCCACGGCCCTCTTCATGCTCGCCATTCCGCTCTCCAGCGTCGTCGGGTCGCCCCTGTCGTCGTGGCTGATCTCCAGCGGCAACGCGATCTTCGAGGACTTCGCCGGTTGGCGCTTCATGTTCATCATCGAAGGTGTGCCCGCGATTCTGCTCGGCATCATGTGCATCTTCTACCTCACCGACCGTCCGCGCGATGCGAAGTGGCTGAGCGCCGAAGAGCGCAACTGGCTGCAGGCGACGATGGACGCCGAGGAGAAGAGCAAGGAAGAGACCTTCCACTACCCGGTCCGCCGCTCGCTGCTGCAGCCGCGCGTGTGGGCCCTGTCCTTCGTCTACTTCGGCATGGTCTACGGCCTCTACGCCATGAGCTTCTTCCTCCCCACGATCATCGCCGGCTTCCAGGAGTCCTTCGGCGTCGAATACTCGATCGTCGAGATCGGCCTCATCACGGCCATCCCCTACATCTTCGGCGCCTTGGCCATGTACTTCTGGTCCCGCCACGGCGACCGCACCGGCGAACGAGTCTGGCATGTCGCCCTGCCGCTGTTCATCGGCGGAGTGGCGATCCCGATAGCCCTCTACCTGTCCTCGCCGTTCACGACGATGATCGCCGTGACGATCACCTGCATGGCGATCTGCGCGGCCCTGCCGACCTTCTGGCCGCTGCCGCAGACCTTCCTCGCCGGAGCCGGCGCCGCAGCGGGCCTCGCGCTCATCAACTCGCTCGGCAACTCCGCGGGCTTCTTCGCCCCCTACATCACCGGCTGGCTGGCCGACCTCACCGGCACCCAGAACGCGGGCATGTGGGTCGTCGGCGCAGCCATGGTCGCCGCGGGCATCGTCACCCTCATCCTCAGAGCCGCTCCCGCACCGGATAACCTGGACGCGAAACTGAAGTGACGGTCCTCGCGGTACCACACCTCGCCGAGGCGGCCGACCGTTCCGTACTCGCCCGCCGTCCGCCTTCGCCCCACCGATCCGAGGAGCACAATTGACGACCCCGACGTCCACCGCACCCGACTTCCCCGCCCTCGACCCGGCGGCACTCGAGCATCTCACAGCGAAACTGAGTCCGGGTGCGCTGACGACTGACCCGGACGTCATCGACGCCCACTCCAGCGACGAAGCCCTGTTCTGCCCGCGTGAAGGGGCGATCGCCCTGGTCAGGGCCGCCTCGGCGGAAGACGTCCAAGAGGTCATGGCCTTCGCCAGCGCACACCGGGTGCCGGTCGTCCCGCAGGGGGCGAGATCCGGGATCTCGGGAGGCGCGAACGCCTCACCAGGAGCGATCCTGCTCAACGTGTCTAAGATGAAGGACGTCGTGGCCGTCAACGAGGCCGAACGCCTCGTCACCGTCCAACCGGGCATCATCAACCAGGACCTCAAGGACCACCTCGCCCCGTTCGGACTGTCCTACCCGCCGGATCCGGGGTCGGTGGCCCTGTCCTCGATCGGCGGAAACATCGCGACGAACGCCGGCGGACTCTGCTGCGTTAAATATGGTGTGACCAGGGATTATGTCCGCTCACTCAAGGTCGTTCTGGCCGACGGGTCCATCACCACGCTCGGCCCGCAGACGGCCAAGGGCGTGGCCGGGCTCGATATGCGTCACCTCTTCATCGGCTCCGAAGGCACCCTGGGCATCGTCGTCGAGGCGACGCTGCGCCTCGTGCCCGCCCTGCCCGAGCCGTTCACCGCGATCGCGACCTTCCCGGATGAGCGCAGCGGACTGCAGACCGTCGCCGACTTCATGGCCGACGGCGGGGTGCCGAGCCTGTTCGAATTCCTCGACGGGGCAAGCCTGCGCATGCTCAACGACTACGGCGACTTCGGCCTCGACGGTGACGCCGGTTCGATGCTCATCATGCAGGTCGACGACAACCCGACCGATGCGGAAGCTGCAATGTCGGCCTTCACCGAGGTGGCCCAGCGCTGCGGTGCCCTCGACGTCGCGTACTCCGACGACCCGAGCGACTCCGCGGCACTCATCACCGCGCGGCGGATGATCCAGCCGGCCTATGAGAAGTTCGCCACCGCCCACGGTGGCGGTCAGCTGCTCGACGATGTGTGCCTGCCGCGCACCGCCGTGCCCGAATTCTGCGACCGACTGGCCGAGCTGCGGTCATCATCCGGACTCGAGATCGCCCTCGTCGCGCACGCCGGCGACGGAAATATGCACCCATCGGTGTTCTTCGACTCCGGCGATGCGGCCGAGACGGCGAAGGCCGAAAGGGTGTTCGCTGAGATCATGCGCATCGGCCTCGAACTCGGCGGCACGATCACCGGCGAACACGGGGTCGGGTTCCTCAAGCGCGCTTGGCTGCCGAATGAACTCGACGAAGGATCGCGACGGATCCAGCTGGCCGTGAAGAACGCGCTCGACCCGCTGGGCATCCTCAACCCAGGGAAGATGCTCGCCGAGATCTGAACGCAGTCGGGCGGTCGGCAAATGTCAGAACCCGACCCGCACGCGTCGTTTTCGTGCCCGAAGACTCGATCTGTGGTGGAGCCAATGCTGCCGACGACGAAGGCACAGATGACGGTGCTGACGGCGACGGCTCAGCTGAACCGGGTCTGAGGACTCAGCCTTCGGCCTTGCCCTGACGCCAGTAGCCCATGAACGCGATCTGCTTGCGGTCGACTCCGACTTCCTGGACGAGGTAGCGGCGCAGACGCTTGACCGGCCCGGCCTCACCGGCGATCCAGGCATAGAAGGGACGGTCGTCCTTCTCCGTGGCACTCGAACTTCCCTGAGCCGCCTCGGTGAGGGCCGCGGGAACATCCCAGAGGATCTCCTCGTCGATGTTGACGTCGTCGAGTTCTCGGACCGGACCATCTGTGGTGCCCGCTGACCCTGCGGATCCGGCTCCGACCTCGGCGGGGATCCGGGTCTCCGAACGGACCGCCTCGCGGACGGCGGGTTCGAGCAGCTGTCCGAATTCGGCTTCCCCGCGCGGCAGCCATTCGATCTCGAAGCCTGCGGGAGCAGTCATGTCGATGATGTCCTCGGCGCTGGGGACCTCGAGAACGGCTTTCCCTCGGGCCCGGCTGTCCTTGAGCGAATCGAGGATCGAGGCGATGGCGGGTACGGCGGTCTCGTCGCCGGCGAGCAGGATCTGGTGGGCATCGCCGGGGGCGAATTCGATCCCGGCGCACGGCGTCTCCGAAGTGCGGGAGGGGCCGATGATGTGGAGACGGTGCCCCACCTCGGCGGCCTCGGCCCATTCGGCTGCGGGGCCCGAATGGCCGTGCTCATCGGTGTGGAGGACCATGTCGATGACGAGTCGGCGGTCGGCATCGTTCCATTCGCGCACGGTGTAGGTGCGCATCGCACCGCGCTCCTCGGGGCTGACCTGCAGCCAGGCCTGGTACCAGGACACCCCGGCGGCTTCCTGCTCGGTGAGGAATGCCGGCAGATCGAACGTCGGTGCGGCGGAGCGTTGAGGCGGGATGACGAGTTTGATCCGCAGATCACGAGGGTGGGTGTTCGGGCCGAAGTCTTCGAGTCCCGCACCCCCGAACGTCACCCGACGGAAGCACGGGCTGAGATCGTCGACGGCGAGGACCTCTGCTTCGAAGGCGCCGATGGGGGCTCGTGACACTGATACTCCTTCGCATCCTCAGCGACCACGTGGTCGTAAGGTCGTCCCCGCGGGGACGCGTTCTGTTCGTGTGTGCAGCTGTCGTGGAAGTCGGAACATCCGCAACGCTACTCTACTCTAATTTAGTAAGGCTAGCCTTTCCAAATAATGCTACGGTGGTCCCGGCGTCACTACAGGCGCACCAATTCCGTCCCCGCGGGGACGCTCACCGAAAGGCTCTCGATGCGTCGTCGTCAGCTCCTTGCCCTGTCCGTTCTCGTCCCGTTCGCCCTCGTCGCCTGCCGGGGCGAGGCCGACGGTGAGGCGGGAGGCGGCGCTTCCGGTGCTGCTGACAGCGCCCCGAACTTCAGGTATTCGCCGGAAGGATATGACGGACTGACGATCGAAATCGACCGTCCGGCGAAGCGCATCGCCGCGGACTTCTATTCGGCGGCCGGCCTTGCACAGTACGGCGTCACGCCGGTCGCGGTCTTCGGCTTCGGGCAGAACGAATCCCCGGGCAAGGCTTTCGACCAAGAAGGCGTTGAAGTTGTCGGCACCGATATGGAACTCGATATCGAAGCCCTCGCCGTCGCCGAGCCGGACATCCTCGTCGCCTACGGCAATGAGGCAGGAGACGGGTGGACCTGGTGGGACGAGAAGGTGAAGGGCCAGGTCAGCGAGCTCGTGCCCTTCGTCCCGGTCAAACTCGGTGGGCAGAGTCCCGATGCGATGCTCGCCCAGTATGCGGCCATCGCGAAGGCACTGGGCAAGGACACGGAGACCGGCGATATCGCGGACAAGCGCAAGGCCTTCGATGACGCTCGAGCACGCATCCGCACTGTGGCGAAGAAGCAGGACGATCTGACAGTTCTGCTGGCGAACTTCACCGCCGAGATCAACTACACCTCGAACTCCCTGGGCATCGCCGAGATGCTCACCGAAGATGGGCTCACCCTCGTCGGACCCGACGCCACGGGAGACAGGAGCTGGGCCGAAGTCTCCTGGGAGAAGATGTCGGACTACCCGGCCGACGTCGTCCTCGTCCACGACGCCTCGACCGACTACGAGGACAATCCGGTCTACAGACGACTGCCCGCAGTCGAGGCAGGACAGCTGGGCACCTGGGACGACAAACGCGCCTACACCTATGACGGCTACGCGACATGGCTGAACGAACTCGCCGATGTCCTCGAATCCGCGAAGAAGATCGTCAAGAACTGAGGCCCGCACCCTGCCGGGCTACGATCGGTGCATGTCCGCACTGCCTGACGACCTCAGCACCGACGAGATCATCCGATCCCTGGCATCGGGCCGACCGACGACGTGGCTCCGCTCCACCCCCACCGAGGCGGCCCTGCCCGATCTCGGCGCGGTCATGGATTCCGCGGCGGCCCGGTTCGACTGCTTCGCCCCCTGGTTCGCGACGACCTTCCCGGAGACATCGACGGTCCCGGCCGAATTCGCCGAGGCGTTCCCGGAAGCCGGCGGCGGAATGATCGAATCGACCCTGATGCCGGCACCGGCGGCGCAGCGTCGCCTCGACGACCTGTTCGGATCCGACCTGGTCGGACGGCTGTGGCTCAAGCGCGACGACAGTCTGCCGGTGAGCGGGTCGATCAAGGCCCGTGGCGGCTTCCACGAGGTGCTTGAATTCGCCGAGGCGGTCGCCGCCGACCATGGCCTCGACCCACTCGATCCCGCCACCTATTCGAGTGTTCAGTTCCGTGACATCGCTGCGAATCACCGCATCGTCGTCGGGTCGACCGGCAACCTCGGGCTGTCGATCGGAATCCTGAGCGCTCGCCTCGGGTTCGCCGCCTCGGTGCATATGTCCGCCGATGCCCGGGAATGGAAGAAGACGATGCTGCGCGACCACGGCGTCGACGTCATCGAACACGCCGGCGACTTCGTCGAAGCCGTCGAAGCCGGCCGCGCCTCGGCGGAAGCCGCCGCGAACACGCACTTCGTCGACGATGAGGACTCGGTGAGCCTCTTCGCCGGATACTCGGTGGCAGCGCTGCGACTGAAACGCCAGTTCGCGGCCGTCGGCGTGACCATAGATGATCGCAATCCGCTCACTGTCTATCTGCCGTGCGGAATTGGAGGCGGGCCCGGGGGAGTGACCTTCGGACTCCGACGTGTCTTCGGTACGGCGGTGCGCTGCATCTTCGTCGAATCCAGTCAGGCCCCAGCGATGTTCCTCGGCGTGCGCACCGGCCGGCACAGCGACATCTCCGTGCAGGACATCGGCCTGACCGGAGCCACCGCGGCCGACGGGTTGGCGGTCGCCCGCCCGTCACGCTTCATCGGACCGACGATCGGGCCGCTGATCTCCGGTTTCGCTGCGATCCCCGACGAGGTCATCCGGGCCGGAGTCGGGGTGCTCCACGAAACCGAAGGCATCGACGTCGAACCCTCGGCAACCGCCGGACTGACCATCCCGTGGCGGATGGGCGACGCAGGGGCCGAATCGGCGCCGGGCATCCACTTGGTGTGGCTCACCGGTGGGGCGATGGTCCCCGACGATGAGTGCGCCGCCTACGTCGATGAAGGACGAGGGCTCGTGGAACGGATCGGCAGCACCGCCTCGGCGATCTTCGTCGACTGAACCGCGTGTCGACCAGCGTGTCCCTGGACTGAACGGCGTGCCCCGGCTGGGGCCGGGCCACGCCGCGTCGGTCACCAGTCCCAGGGGTTGTCGCTGACGGTGATGACGATCTTGCCGTCGACAATCTCGGCGGTGCCGTTGAGGTCGAAGGACACGGTGTCATCGAAGGGTTCGGACTCGTCGAACATGTCGTAGGTGCCGGTCACGAGGGCCTCACCGGACGTGTTCGAGGAGATCAGCCACGCCGGACCGCCGTTCGGACCGGTCGCGTCCTCCGGGTTCGAGTACTGGTCGGCACCCAAGGAGTCATCGGCGACGGTCACCGTCGGATACGACGAGATCGACCAGGTGAGTCCGGTGGCGTCATAGCTTTCGGCCAGTGAGGATCCGAACGGGCACCCGTCGGGCTGGGCGACGGACTTCTTCGCGCAGCTGTCGATGAGGGTCTTGACCTGTTTGTCGACCTCGGTGCGGAACGCGTCCGAGGGGTGGGCTGAGAGTACCGGCGTCTCCTCGCCCTCCATGTTCGCGTCATCGCCGAGGAACGCCCGCACCTCGACCGCGTCGGCGGTGATGAGATCGGACTTCTCGGCCAGGTCGATCGTGTAGAGACCGGGGAAGGCCGGCAGGGACAGGGTCGACCCGTCGCTGTCGACGTCGATTCCGTTGACCTTGACCTTCTTGAGGCCGGGAGTGTCGACGGTGAGAGTGAGCAGGTCCGGGCTCTTGAGCGCCCAGTCGTCGAAGAACAGCGCCTTCTTCCCCGCTTTGTGCAGGGTCAGGGTGCTGTTGCCCTTGGAACCGCCGACATCGTAGGTGACTGCGACCGTCGCCGTGTCTCCTGAGATCTCGGCGTCTTCGACGGTGACATCGTCGGGCAGTGCCTTCGAGCCGCCGAGGACGTCGTTGGTCAGCAGGGTGCGTGACTCCTGCGGAACGTCGACGTCGGCGACCTTGAGTGCACCTTCGGCGTCACCGTCGGAGAGCTCCGAGAAGTACTTCTCCACCGTCGCCTCGGGGCCGAACATGTGCCCGTTGAGCTGGGTGACGACGATGATCGCGGCCACAAGGAGGAGGGCGGCACCGCCGGCGACGACTGAGACGAGCTTCGCCTTCTTCTTGTCGAAGGGTTGGGCCGGACCCGCGTACGGCTGCGCGGCGTACATTCCCTGCGGAGCCGAGTACGACTGCTGACCGGCCGAACCCTGCGGCCAGGCATAAGCCTGCTGGTCGGACGGAGTCGGAGGCGGCGGTGGACCCTGCTGCGGGCCTTGCTGCGTAGCGCCCGGGGCGGAGAACTGCTGGGGGCCCTGTTGCAGTCCCTGCTGCGGAGCGCCCGGATGACTGCCAGGTTGGCTTCCCGGATGGGCCTGCGGCTGACCCTGCCCCTGACCCTGCGAGCCGAACGCGTCCGGCGATGCCGGCTGGCCCTGATAACCGGCGGGCCCGTGCGGTCCGACTTCGCCGGGTCCCGGAGCGACCGGCGGCGGTGCCGGAGCTGAAGCCTGAGCCAGATCGGGATGGACGAACGCGAACTGCGGTTCGCTCATTCCCAGATACGGTCCCCAGTGCGGGTGCACCGTCCGCCCGGCGGCGATCCGTGCCACCGCGGGGAAGGTGAGGGCGAGACGTGGGCCGAGGGTGCGCGAGAGCACCTCGATGATCCCACCCCAGAGAGCGAAGATGAGGAATGTCCAGGCCAGGGGACCGATCCCCGCACGAGCCGCACCGGAACCGCCGAAGAACATGGCCGCCTCGGCGGATCCGGACATCGACATGTTCGCGGGAATGGCCAGCAGCGACAGCAGGCCCCAGACGAGGCAGAACGCCACCGGCAGCTTCCACGCACTCGACCACTGCTGCTTGTCCTGCTCGATCACGGTCCAGGCCGGTCGACGCGTGACGGTGGCGACGACCGTGGCGATCAGCACGGTGACCGCAACGACGAGCAGTCCCAGCCACAGCAGGTCGGGAGCCTCGCGGCTGAACAGGGTGAGGCTTTCGGAGAAGGTGTCCGAGTAGAAGCCCAAGTCGCCCTGGGCGGTGGCGCTGATTCCGCCGAGGTGGGTCAGCGAGGTGAGGATGAGGCCCATGTTGACGAACGTCAGCGGGACCAGCTGGCCCGGCATCTCGACGGACAGCGGCAGGACGAAGAGTGCGACGATCGAGAACACGGCCACGGTGAGGGCGAAGTGGATCCACGTCACCAGCAGTGGCGGAACGGCCCAGCGCAGGAATGGTGCACCGATCGCCTCGGTGCCCTTGAAATGCCCGGCGACCCGGCCGGCGATACTCGTGATGAGGATGACGAGCAGCGGCAGGAAGAACGATCGGGCGGTGACCGCGGAGAAGGAGAAGGTGAACGACCCTTCCTCCTCGAGAGCGGAGGCGCGGGCGGCGAAGATGACCTGGAAGAGGAAGAGCACGAGCGTCATCGCCAGAGTCGCGACCCCGATGCGGATCCACGTGGACACCCGATTGGGCGCGGGGGATCGGCGTTCGCTGATCTTCGTCATCCACCACAGCAGACCCACAATGACGATGGTGACCACCAGAGGTGCTCCGGTGGTGAAGATGCTCAGCTGGGCATTGAAGCTGTCAGGGGCGTTGATGTCCAGGCGCAGCGCCGCCGAACCGAACAGCGACAGCGCCATGAGGATGAACGGCAGGGCGTAGTTGAGGCTGTCGAGGTTGAGTCCGGTCTCCTCCGTCACGGAGTCGAACTCCGACATCGACGTGAGGATGATAGTGAGGATGATGGAGACGATGATGCCGCCGAGCAGAGCGATCCCCGGTGGGATCAGCGCGGTTTTCCACGTGGATCCCTTCCCCAGCGCCGAGGCGAACTTCGACTTCGGTGCGTTCGCAGGGTAACCCGGTGGTGCGGGGTAGGGCATCGGACCGGATTGGCCGGTCGGGTCGGGGCCCTGCTGGTGAGGGGCTCGCTGGTAGGGGCCGGAGCCCTGTGGGTAGAGCCCCTGTTGGTAAGCGTCCTGTTGGTAAGGGCCCGAGCCTTGCAGGTACGCGCCCTGCTGATAGGCGCCCTGCTGGTAGGCATTCTGCTGGTCGGGGCTCTGCTGGTAGGCATTCTGCTGGTCGGGGCTCTGCTGGTAGGGATCGGGTTGGTTGGTGCCGGGCCCTTGAGCGTATGGGTCGGCTGTCTGTCCGGCGGTGGGTGATCCGTCTTCGGGCGGTGCCCAGCGAGCGGTCTCCTCGGTGGAATCGGAACTGTCGGCCCCTGCTGAATCTGCAGAACCGATCGTTTCCGAGCTCTCGGCATCGGAGGCAGGATCGGAGGTGGAGTCGGATCCGACAGAATCCATCACTTCGGTAG
This sequence comes from Brevibacterium pigmentatum, assembly GCF_011617465.1. NCBI lineage: Bacteria > Bacillati > Actinomycetota > Actinomycetes > Micrococcales > Brevibacteriaceae > Brevibacterium > Brevibacterium pigmentatum. Next base: position 3,827,792 of record NZ_CP050153.1, on the reverse strand, counting down.
CGTCATCATCTTGAGCCTGGGGAGATTCCGGGGCCTCGGTGCCCGCCTCATCAGACGATTCGGGACTCTCCTGGTCCTCAGCAGCCTGGTCTTCGGCGGTCTGATCCTTCGGATCCTCGGCGGCGGTCGGTGTCGTCTCGTCGGATTCGTCGTGCATACCCAGTCCTCAAGTGCAGTTGCCTGACAGCTGCGCAATGTAGTTCAAATCGAAACAATCAACTGAGCAGATCAAGCATGTGTAGTTCACAACTTATATTAGGCTGTTAATGCAAGAGAAGTTCTATATTGGGACTTTTTCTGAAATACGGCGTGATCGATCTGGAGTTACGGATGAGTACGAACCCTCCCGGGCGCGGGGATGAGAACGAATGGGACGTCAACGACCGGTCGGGAAGCCAGTGGTCCTCGCAGCCCGGATCCCAACCGGGACCCCCGCCGAGCCCGCAGTCAGGACCCCAGTCGGGCAACGGTTGGAACACTCCGCCGACTCCTCCACAGTCACCTCAGCCGCATCGCCCCTATATCCAGACCCCGCACTCGCAGAGCGGCCCGCCTTACGGCGTCGGCCAGCCTCCTCACCAGCAACCGCCCCCGCCGCCACCTGGCTATGGTCCGGGACCGTTTCAGCGCGCCGGACAGCCCGCGCAGAAGAAGCGCGGAGGACTCATCGCTCTTCTCGTCATCGTCGGCATCGTCCTCGCCGGTGGCATCGGATGGGGCGCGGCGACCTTCTTCTCGAAGGACTCCGATGATCCCGAGTCCGTCGCCTCCACGACTGAGCCGACGAACTCCGCCAGCGACGACGGTTCGGCCGCGGCCGGCCAGCCACCCGAACCCACCGAGACCGAATCGGCGCTGCCCGACGACCCGAAGAAGGCACTCGAACAGCTCGCCGACTCCGACGGGAAGACAGCGAAGAGCGAACTCAACGGCAAATGGGTGCCGCAGCTGAGCTCGAAGAAGGTCGGCCTCGAAGCCGAAGGAAAGACCTGGGACGAAGAATCGATCCTCGAAGAATTCGAAGGACTGCGCGAAGAATTCCCCCGCGTGAAGCTCATCTGGTCCGGCGACTTCGGCAGCTTCAAGGAAGACGACTTCTGGGTCACCGTCGTCGGCATCGGATACGACGACCCCGAAGACGCCCTGTCCTGGTGCTCATCGCACGGACTCGACCCCGACAGCTGCTACGCCAAACAGCTCAACACCTCCGGCAGCCACGACGGAACGACCCGCCTGCAGGACTGACGACCCCCGCGCCGAGGCGGCTCAACCGTGGGTTCGCCGCCGGTTGTTCACCGCGAACACCGCAATGCCGATGATCACCCAGATTGCTCCGATGAGCAGGGCCAGCGGATTCGCGCTGACGAGCACGGCAATGAGCAGTCCGGCGCCGCTGATGGGAATGACTCCGTGTTTGAACCAGTTCGGAGCCTCGCTGCCCTGCTTTTTCACGAGGAAGTACCCGACCACCGAGGCCTGGAGGAACACGAACGCCGTCAGTGCACCGACATTGACGATCGAGGTCAGCTGGTCGAGACCATCGGCCCGGGTCGCTGCCCACCCTGCCACGATGACGTTTCCCCCGGCGGCCACGAGGATCCCCTTCCACGGCACACCGGTCTTCGGGGCCACCTCGGCGAGGAATTTCGGCACCTGCCGGGACCGTCCCATGTCCATGAGGATGCGGGAGCCGGCGGCCTGGCCGATCATCGCGGAGAACGCCGCGCCCACGGCCTTGGCCAGAGCGAGCAGCCAGTGCAGCCACGAGCCGAGCGTCGAGTCGACGGCGCTGTAGTAGGCGGCCCCCTCGAGCGCGGGGTCGGCCTGCAGGTCCGCCGGAGTCAACGGTGAGAGCAGACTGCCCACCCAGGTCTGCGCGACGAAGAAGACACCGGCCAGGACGAGGCAGATGAGCGTGGCCCGGCCGACGATCCGCGGCCCGCCCTTGGCCTCCTCGGAGAACGTCGCGAGCGAATCGAAGCCGAGGTAGGACAGGACGGCCACGGACACGGCCGCGAGCACCGCGGTCACGGAGAACGCATCGACACCGGTCAGCGGGGTCAGCCATCCCCGCGTCGGCCCATTCTGGACGAGGTAGGCGATGCCGAGGATGAGAACCAGGCCGAGGACGGCCACCTCGGCGAGGACGACTCCGGTGATCACACGGGAGGCGATCTTCACTCCGGCGAGGTTGAGGCCGGTGGTGAGGACGACGGCCACGGCCACGAACACCCAGACGGGCAGGGCCGGGAAGATCGAGTTGAGGGCGATCCCGGTGAACAGATAGGCGACCGAAGGGATGAAGAGATAGTCGAGGAGGATCATCCACCCCGCGACGAAGCCGGCCGGTTTCCCGATGCCCGCCGAGGCGTAGGCGAAGACCGTGCCCGCCCGGGGAACCTCCCGTGACATGCGCATATAGCTGACCGCGGTGAAGGCCATGACGATCGTCGCGACGATATAGACCAGCGCCACCGCGCCGCCGGACCGGGCGTCGAGCGTGCCGAACACACCGACTGCGGCCGCGGGACCGATGAAGACGAGACCGAAGAAGACGAGTTCGCTCAGACCGATCGTCCGCCGCAGGCTTCCCCCGATCGCCGAGGCGGCCGTGCCCTCGGGTGATGATGGATCGGATCCGGTTCCGGATCGGTCGTCGGCAGTCGTGTCGTCCATCGTGATGCCGTCCTTTCGACGCGAGGCCCGATCTGCTGGGTTCATTGACCGGTGTGCGATCGGTGAGTGTGCGCTTCAACTTTACGCGCAGGTCATGGTGTGGTCTCCGGTCCCCGATAGGATCGGGGGTGACGAAGGAGGACCGGATGACGCATCACCCGCAAATGATCCAGCCCGGTGGGTTCCCGCCGGGTGGGGCGCCTGCGAAGAAGCCATCCGTGGTGCCGGGAATCCTCCTCATCATCGCCGGAGTCCTCGGTCTGGGCGTGGGGGTGTGCATCCTCGTCATTCCCATGTTCCTGTTCCTCCTCGGCGGCGGCGGGAACGTCGACGCCTTCGACGATTTCGCGTCGGGCTTCTTCATCACCGGATTCGTCGTCGCTGTCGTGTCCGTTCTGGTGCTGATCGCCGGGATCGTGCTGACCACCGTCGTCGCCAGAAAGCGACGCAGAATGCGACCGCAGGTCTGGATGGTCATGCCCCCTGGCGGGCCGCAGTTTCAGCAGACTCCCGGAGGACCTCCAACGCCGAGGCGATGATCGGCTGAGTGCCCGAGCCGCGGCGGATGCCCGAGAGGATCTTCCGCGACGGCACCGGATCCCCGCGCAGCGGCACGCGCACCACATCGAAGCCGTCCGGCAGGCGTGCCAGTCGAGGGATGAGTGCGACCCCGAGTCCCGCCGAGACCAACGATGCCCCCGTCTCCCACTCGCGTGACTGGTGGGCCTGTTCCGGTTGGAAGCCGGCTGCCGCACATGCCGTGCGCACCAAGCGGTGATAAGGCGAACCCGCCCGATCGAGGATCCAGGACTCCTCGGCGGCTTCGCTCAGCGCCACCGCTGATTTCTCTGCCAGAGGGTGTCCCACGGGGACCAGCAGATCGAGGCGATCGCTGAACAGCGCCGACTGCTCGAAACGGGGATCGCTGCGCGGCGGCAGCGGATCGGTGGCGACGACCACGGCGACATCGGCGTGCTCGGAGACGAGAAGGTCGAAGCACTCCTCGGGGTCGGCTTCGATGATCGTGACCTCGGCGCCGGGGAACCGCTCCATCACGGTCAGGGCCGTCGGTGGAAGCAGCGCGGCCGCGGCAGTGGAGAACCCGCATAGACGCAACCGTCTGCTGCGTGTATCGAGACCGGAGTCGAGGCCGTCGAGTTCACCGCGGATCTCCTCCCACCGGATGAAGAGCTCCTGCGAGCGTTCGAGGAGGAGCTGACCGGCACGAGTGAGGACGAGGCCGCGTCCGCGCGGTTCGACGACACGGACACCGAGCTCCTTCGATAAGCCTCTGAGCTGGTGCGATACGGCCGAAGGGGTATATCCGAGGCGGTGTGCCGCCTCGGTGAGAGTGCCGACTTCGGCAAGGACCCGAAGGACGTGGAGACGCGGATCGATCATGCAATAGTATTGCACGTTTCGGATGAAGAAGATTTGCTTTTCTTCACCAAACCTCTGGCGGACACTGGGAGCAGGAGCACGAACTCCCGGGCCGCGGCCGGCGAAGGGGCCGACACGAGACGCGGTCGAGACGCGACGACGAGGTGGTGGACGAATTGACTCTGGCACCAGAGCAGAAGCGGACCGATTCCGGCATGAATGAGCCCGGTGCGGCCGCCGGATCGGGCGGGCACGGCAGGACCGATATCGACCGGCTCATCGACGAACGTGTGCCCGGCTATTCGCTGGCGGCGCCGTTCTACATCAGTCCGGAATTCTTCGCGCGCGATATCGAGGCGATCTTCGCCTCGACGTGGATCTTCGTTGCATCAAGCGCCGAAGTACCAGAGCCCGGCGACTACCTCACGATCGACATCGGTGCCTATTCGGTCATCGTCATCCGCGATGACGACGGTGAGATCCGGGCACACCACAATGTCTGCCGCCACCGGGGCACGCGGCTGCTCAATGATCTGTGCGGTTCCGTGGGCAACATCGTCTGCGGATACCACCAGTGGACGTACACGCCGTCGGGCGAACTCATCTCCGCCGGTGTCCAAGCTCCCGGTTTTGATCGGTCCTGCTTCTCGCTGCGCTCGGTGAACCTCCGCGTCATCGGCGGGCTGATCTTCATCTGCCTCAGCCCCACCCCACCGGACGACATCGACGAGGTGGCCGAGGTCATCGAGCCCTATCTGGCCGGGCATGACATCGCCGGGACGAAGGTGGCCGCGCAGAGTGACCTCATCGAGGACTCGAACTGGAAGCTCGTCATGGAGAACAACCGCGAGTGCTACCACTGCGAAGCCGGACACCCGGAGCTGACCTGCACGTTCTTCCCCACCTACGGCTACGATCCCGACGAGATTCCCAAGCGTCTGCAACCGGCCTACCAGCGCTACCTCGACGCGGAGGACCAGCTGCACGCCAGCTGCGACCGCAACGGCCTGCCCTATGCCCTCGTCGAGGAACTGAGCGGACGACCCACCGGGTTCCGGATCGAACGGGCCGCGCTCGACGGGAAGGGCGAGTCGTACACGATGGACGGATCGGCCGCCTCGGCGAAATTGTTGGGAGACCTCGACACCTTCGTTCTGGGGCGGGCGTCGCTGCATGTGCAGCCGAACATGTGGTTCCACGCGATGGGCGACCATGTGGTGACCTTCAGCCTGTTGCCGTTGGCCGAGGACAAGACGCTGGTGCGCACGACCTGGCTCGTCCATGCCGATGCGGAGGAGGGCGTCGACTACGACCTCGACAACCTCACCACGGTGTGGATCAAGACGAACGAGCAGGACGCGACCTTCTGCGAGCGTGGGCACCTGGGAATCTCATCGCCCGCATATGTGCCGGGTCCTTACGCGCCGACGGAATCGCAGGTCGATGACTTCGTGACCTGGTACATCGAACGTCTCAAGGCTCACCGGGAACAGCGGACTGTGAAGCTGGAAGGAGCTGATCGGCGATGAGGTACCGTCATTCGACATTCGCCCAGGCAGCATCCACGCCCGTGGGCAAGGCGACATTCCGGGTGCCCACTCGGGGCAGGCGGCCTATACTCGCAGCCGTCGCCCCGCCAGTCCTCGATACGCCGGTCCTCGACACGGCAGTCGAGCCCGCGCTCGCTGAACTTCAGCTCGACCCGGAGCTGCTCACCGGTCCCGTCGAGGTCACCGGCATCACTCAGGTGACCCACGACGTGAAGACCTTCGAGCTGCGGGCCGGATGGATGGCCGCCGTCGACTTCGCCCCCGGTCAGTACGTGACGATGCGCATCCCCGAGCTCGGCCTCGAGCGCTGCTATTCGATCTCCTCGGCGCCCTTCGGCACGAATATCTTCACCATCACGGTCAAGCGCGTGCCCGGGGGAGCGGTGTCGAATCATCTGCACGATACCGTTCAGGTCGGCGATCGGCTGCACGCGGACGGGCCCTACGGACTGTTCAGCACGAGCTTCCACCAGGCCGAACGACACCTCTTCCTCTCCGCCGGCTCCGGAATCACCCCGATCATGTCGATGGTGCGCAGCCTGCTCGCCCGACAGGGAGGGTCCGGCGCCGACATCGCCTTCGTCCACAGCGCCTCGACGCCGCTCGACATCATCTTCCGCGCCGAGCTCGAACAGCTCGCCGAGGTCGCCGGAGTCAGCGTCACCATCCTGTGCTCCAGGGATTCCGAGGTGGAGACCTGGGCTGGTCGGCGCGGCCGGATCAATGAGAATACCCTCGCCGAGGTGGTCCCCGACGCGGCCGACCGCGAAACCTTCGTGTGTGGACCGGGACCGTATATGGAGGCCGTGCGACCCCTGCTCGCCGAGGCGGGGGTAGCAGCGGCGCGAATGCACGAGGAGTCGTTCGTCTTCGCCACTTCACCAGCCGACCGTTTGGCCAAGGCCGGTGCGAGAGCCAAAGCTGCCGGAGCCGCCGCCGACGGCACTGGAGTGAGCCACGCCGTCGAGTTCGCGATCTCCGGGCGCGTGGTCGACTGCGATGAGTCCACGACCGTGCTCGACTCTGCTCTGGACGCCGGACTGTCGGTGCCCTCATCCTGCTCGCAGGGCGCGTGCGGAACCTGCAAGTCCGTGCTCGTCAGCGGGGAGGTCGAGATGAAGCACGCCGGAGGCATCCGGCCGAAGGAGATCGCCGCGGGCAAGTTTCTGCCCTGCTGCTCGACCCCTTTGACCGATCTCGTCGTCGAGAGGTGATGCCGGCTCAGTGCTTGAGCTTTGTCTCCTTCAGGCCGTAGGTGCCGAGGACGTAGGGTTCGAAGCCTACGACGTCTCTGCTCATCCCGAACAGGGCCTTCTGGTAGGCGATTGGAACGATCGGGGCATCCTCGGCGACTTTCTGCTGGATCTTGGCGTACAGCTCTTTCTGCCGGTCCTGGTCTTCTTCGGCCACGGCCTGCTCAGCCCATTTCTCCACATCGGGGTCGGAATAGCCCGAACGAACTCCGGAGTCGTCGGTGACGGCGAGGAAGTTGATCATCTGTGACGTGTCGGAGACATCGGAAGTCGCGTAGCTGACTTGGACTTGGAAGTTGCCGTTCGTCCGATTCGTCGTCAGCGTCGCATCGTCGAGCTTTTGGACGTGGACGGTCAGGCCGATGTCCTGCCACGCCTGTTGGGCGATCTGCGCCAACAGCTCACGATCGGCGACACCCGAGGGAATCTGGATGGTGATGTCGATTCCGTCCGGATGGTCCGACTCCTTGACCAGCTGCTTGGCCTTCTCCATGTCGAACTGGCTGCTGTCGACCTTGTCCGAATGACCGGCAAGTCCCGGTGAGATGAACGAGGTCGCGGGCTCAGCGTAACCGGCGTAGACCACCTCGACGATGGACCTGCGATCGACAGCATACGACATGGCACGTCGCAGCTTGGGATCGTCGAGTCCCTTCTCCTTGTTGTTGATGTTGAAATAGAGGATCTTCGTCGAGGTGAACGCCTGGGCGTTGATGTCCTGTGAGCGCGAGAGCTGACTCATGCTCAACGGAGCAGGCTCCTGATTGATATCGGCCTGCCCGCCCTGCAGCTGCAGGCGACGGGTATTGTCGTCGGCGACGACGTTGAAGGTCACGGAATCCAGAGAGGGGACGCCCTCTTCCCAGTAGTTCGGGTTCTTCACCAGTTCGAGGCTCTGCCCCTTATTCCACTTGCCGACCTTGAACGGGCCAGTTCCGTCTGCATGTGAGGCCATGTACTCGGCGTCGTGTCCGCCGAAGTCGTCGGGGTAGATCGATGCGGCGAACAGCGCCATATAGCTCGGCAGGGGACCCCATGGCTGTTTCAGGTCGATGCGCACCGTCTGGTCGTCGACCTTCTTCACGTCTTTGATCGGGTCGAATTCGGCGGCCCAGAGGTTGTTCTCATCTTCCTGATCCCGCGCATAGTTCAGGGAGAAGACGACATCGTCGGCGTCGAGTGTCTTGCCGCTGTGGAACTTCACTCCCTCGCGCAGATGGAAGGTCCAGGACATCTTGTCCTTCGATTCCTCCCAATCGGTTGCCAGCCCCGGTTCGACCCCGGACCCGTCGGGTTTGTTGAGAGTGAGAGTCTCGTAGACCTGCTGCAGCGTCCAGATGTCCTCATTCTGGGTCGTCGTCGGTGGCAGCAGAGTCGTCGCATCGGCGGCGCGAGCGAAGACGAGGTCGCCGCCGGGGCGAGCGGTCTTCTCTCCTCCCGAACTGCACCCTGCGAGGATCAGAAGGCAGGCGCAGAGTGCTGCCGTCACCGCAGTGAATCGTCTGGCCATCACCCTTCCCCTCCTCGGAGACGATCGAGATAGGCGCTGTGGAAGGTCGGTATCGCCCTCAGCAGCGTCTTCGTATAGTCGTCGCGCGGAGACGTGAAGATCTCCTCGGTCGTGTTCTCCTCGACGAGGCGGCCGTTGTGGATGACGTAGATCCGCTCGCACAGCTTCCTGACGACGGCCAGGTCATGGGAAATGAAGAGAATTGATAGGTCGAGTTCCTCGCGCAGCCGGGCGAAGAGCGCGACGATCTCCGCCTGAACACTGACGTCGAGGGCGGAGACGGCTTCGTCGGCGACGATGATGCTGGGTTCGACGGCCAGCGCTCGAGCGATCGCCACCCTCTGCCTCTGGCCTCCCGACATGGCGGTCGGGGTGCGGTCGAGGAACTCCTCGGGCAGCCGCACCATCTCCATCAGTTCCGCACACCTGGCCCGCAGCGCAGGTCCGGAGGCGAGACGATGGTGGCGGATCACCTCGGCGAGCGTCGCCCGCACCGTGTAGCGGGGATCGAGGGAGGCGAAAGGGTCCTGGAAGACCATCTGCACGATCCGCCACTGTGCGCTCGTGCGTTTCTGTGCGAACTCCCGACCGTCGACGCTCACCGTGCCGTCGTAGTCGCGCTGGAGTCCGCAGATGACTCGTGACAGCGTCGATTTTCCCGAACCCGATTCGCCGACGAGTCCGACGATCTCGCCGGGGCGGACCTGCAGGTCGGCGGAATCGACCGCGGTGAAGGCGCGGTCACCACGTCCGAAGGTGACGGTGACGTTCTCGGCGCGCAGACCGCGCACCGGCGCCGACGAAGGCTGAGTCTCGGTCATCGTGTCTCCTCGGCAAGGCCCGCATCGTCAACGTCCTCATCGATGCGCGGAGTCGCTGTCAGCAGTCGACGCGTGTACTCCTTCTGGGGATCGTCGAAGACCTCCTGCAGCACACCGTGTTCGACGATCTGCCCGTCCTTCATCACACTGATCGACGAGCACAGCTGAGCGACGACCGCGAGGTCATGGGTGACATAGAGCAGGCCGAGCCCCTCATCCTGCTGCATGGTGCGGAAGAGATCGAGCACCTGCGCCTGGATCGTCACGTCGAGCGCCGTCGTCGGTTCGTCGCAGAGCAGAACCTGCGGCTCCTGGGCCAGCGCCGCTGCGATCATCACGCGCTGACGCATACCGCCGGAGAGCTGGAACGGGTAGTTCCTGGCTCTGCGGTCCGGTTCGGCGATGCCGACACGGTCCATGAGCTCGACGGCGAGGTCGTGGGCCTGCTTCTTCGACATCCCTCTGCGTTCGGCGATGGCATCGGTGATCTGACGGCCGACCTTCATCACCGGGTTGAGGGCGATGGCAGGTTCCTGGAACACCATCGAGATGCCCGTGCCGCGGATGCGCTGATCGAATCGCCCACCCGGCCCGGAGCTGAGGACATTGCGACCGTCGAACCGGATCTCTCCGTCGACGACGGTGGCACCGGGTGGGAGCATTCCGAGGATGCTGCGCAGCGTCATCGACTTACCCGATCCCGATTCGCCGACGAGCCCCATCGGCTCACCGGCCTCGAGACTGATCGACACATCGTCGAGGATCCGGCGTCGTCCGGCCTCTCCGTCGATGTCGACGGTGAGGGAGTCCACTTCGAGGATGGGCATGGTCACCTCTTCGGCTTCAGCGTGTTCGTCAGGCCGTCGCCGATGAGCGCCAGTGCGAAGGACACGATGACGACGGCGAATCCCGGCCACAGGATGAGGCCGTAGTTGCCGGTGCCCATGTACTGCTGACCATCGTTCATCATCTGACCCCAGTCGGCGGTCGGCGGGACGATGCCCATGCCGAAGTAGCTGAGGGTGACGACGACGCCGATGTTGAGCACGATGTCACTCATCGCATAGATGACGCCCTGGCTGACGGTGTTCGGAATGATGTGGCGGGTGAGGATCCTTGGTGTGCTCAGGCCCGAAGCGCGGCAGGCGGAGATGAACTCCTGCTCTCTGAGGACGAGCACCTCGCCGCGGACGATGCGAGCGTAGGCCACCCAGGAAACGGCGCTGATGGCGACGAAGATGCTGCCCATTCCGTTGCCCATGACGAAGACGAGCACGATGACCAGGACGTAGAACGGGAAGGCCGAGACGATATCGGCCAGACGCATGATGACGATGTCGACCCATCGGCCGAAGTAGCCGGCCAGTGAACCGAGGACGGTGCCCAGGATGAAGGGTACGATGACGGCCACGACGGCGACGATGAGGTCGACGCGGCCACCATGAAGGAAGCGGGAGAGGACGTCTCGCCCGAGCTGATCGGTGCCCAATGGGTGTGCGGCCGATGACGGGGCGAAGGTGTTGAGCAGGTCCTGCCGATTGGGGTCGTCGGTGACGAAGAGCGGTCCGATGGCGAGCAGCAGCACCATTGCGCCGAGGGTGATCCCACCGATCCACAGCTGCAGATTGTGCCGCCGCATGAACGCCGGAAGCGGAAGAGAGAATCGCGCAGTCGGCGTCGCCCGGGACGCCGTGCCGCCGCGAGTCCGCGGTGGTTTGCCGCCCGGGCCACCTGCGCCGGTCGCAGTCGGGGAGGTCATCGGTTCGGTCATCATGCCCCCAACCGCACGCGTGGATCGACGATGCTGTAGACGATGTCGGTGAGCAGGTAGACGAGGACGACGAGGACACCGAAGATCACGGTCAATGCCTGCACGACGTCGTAGTCACGGGCGAGGACGGCTTCCATGAGGAGTGAGCCGACGCCGGGGATCGCGAAGACGTTCTCGACGACGAGGGCACCGCCGACGAGGTGGCCGACCTGGATGCCGAGGATCGAGACCCCCGTGATTCCGGCATTGCGGAAGGCATAGTCGAAGACTGTCCGCTTCCTGCTCAGGCCCTTCGACAGGGCGAAGTTCGTGTATTCGGCCGACATCGAATCGTTCAGTGCCGCTGTGAGGCTGCGGATGAGTACGGGGCAGATCGTCAGAGCGACGGCGAGGCCGGGCAGAACGAGGGAGTAGACGTGCTCACCGAAGTTGCTGCCGTAGCCGCCGACTGGGAAGACTCCGAGGTTCACGCCGAGGACGAGGATGAGCAGGGTGCCGACGAAGAACGCCGGCATGCCTTGGACGGTGGCGGCGAAGACCCTGGACACGATCGCCGAGGCGGCCGATCTCTTCGCGGCCACCCACAGCGACAGCGGGACGGAGATGACGACAGCGAACACCAAGGACACGAGCATGAGCAGCAGGGTCGCCGGCATCCGCAGCTTCAGCAGCTCGAGGACGGAGGTCTGGAAGATGAATGACTGTCCGAAGTCACCGACGAGGAGGCCTGCGAGGAACTGGAAGTACTGGATGATCATCGGTTCGTTCAGGCCCCAGGCCTGACGAAGCTGAGCGACGTTCTCCGGAGTGGCTTTATCGCCGAGGTATGCGGCTGCGGGATCGCCGGGAGCCAGCTTCATGAGGATGAAGGACAGCGTGGCGACGCCGAGGACGATCGGAATCATCAGCAGCACACGCCGGAGGATGTACTTGCCCACACCCACCCCTTCGCAGTGTGACCTGGATTACACCTGTCATTCTATTCGCAATATTGCTTGTCGCGGTGGTCCGGGACGCGGCGTGTCGGTCCCTACCGAGCGGCGATGGCGGTGGCGATCGTCTGGATCTGCGGAATGAGCTCGTCGAGCGAATGGCCCTGTCTGTTCAGCCATTGATCGAGCTGGGCTGCGGACAGAACCGCCATGACCGCCTCGGCGCGGGTGGCGATCGGATCGGAGGGGTTCGCGTCTGAGCGTTCGAGCGTCCCGGTCGTCCACATCTCGGCAATGAGGATCTCCACGTGGCGCCGCCAGAACGGGTAGCTCTGTCGGTCGAAACGACCCTTCGGTGAGCTGCTCTCGGTGAGGAGGACGAGGTCGAGGTTGCCGGCGATGTGACGCAGGTACGCATCGACGAAGGCGCCGAGGCGCTCGCCTCCCGGAGCCCCCGGACCCAAGGGCGGCGGACCCTGGAGCATGCGAGCGTGCATGTCCCGGACCCGGTCGTCGAGCAGAGCTGAGGCGATGCCGGGCTTGTCGGTGAAATTGCGGTAGAGAGTGCCCTTGCCGACTCCGGCCCGCCGGGCCAGCTCATCCATCGTCAGTCCGTCGACTCCCCTGTCGGTCAGGAGGGCAGCCGCGGCATCGAGGATCTTCCTCCGATTGCGCTGTGCATCGGCGCGGAGAGGAGCCTGCGAGGCGACCAGAGGGAGAAACTTCTCGTTCCCTCTTCCATAACCGGACTGCGGTCCGTTAATGTCGTCCATATACGGACTATAGTCCGGATCGAATCCGACTTCGAGGAGGCAGCAATGACGTCGATCATCGTCAACGAACACGGAGGACCCGAGAAGTACGTGGTCACCGACGACGCGTCGGCAACACCCTCTGCTCCGGCCGACGGGCAGCTGCAGGTCAGCCTGAACCTGGCCGGGGTGAACTTCATCGACGTCGTCCAACGCCGCGGAGGAACGCCGGTCACAGCGCCGTTCGCCCCCGGTGTCGAAGGAGTCGGCACGGTCACCGCCGTGGGTGCCGGAGTCGACGGCTTCTCCGTCGGCGATCGCGTCGGCTGGATGACCGGCGGACAGGGCAGCTTCTCGTCCACTGCCCTCGTCCGGGCGGACAAGGCCGTGCCGCTGCCGGACGACATCGACGACGAGACCGCTGCTGCCGCTCTCATGCAGGGCATCACTGCCCACTACCTGACCACGAGCACCTTCCCCATCTCGGCCGGCGATGTCGTCGTCATCCACGCCGCGGCAGGCGGGCTCGGTCAGATGCTCACGCAGATCGCAGCCGTCAAGGGCGCCACCGTGATCGGCACGACCTCGACCGAAGAGAAGGCCGAGATCGCCCGAGCCAATGGTGCCGCCCACGTCTTCGGCTACGACGACTTCGCGGAGAAGGTCCGGGAGGTCTCAGACGGAGAAGGCGCCTCGGTGATCTTCGACGGCGTCGGCGCAACAACGTTCGACGGCGATCTCAAGGCTCTGCGCACCCGCGGCACCCTCGTTGTCGTCGGCAATGCCAGCGGCCCCGTCCCGGCCGTCGACGTCAACACGCTCAGCGCTTCCGGGTCCCTCTTTCTCACTCGGCCGACCGTCGTCGACCACGTCAGGACGCCTGAGGAGCTGCGCTCACGCACCGACGAGATCTTCGAATGGATCCGCAGCGGAGACCTCACCGTCCACATCGGAGACCGGTTCCCCCTCACCGAGGTGGCCGCCGCATTCACGGCGCTCGAATCCCGGGCGACGAGCGGAAAAATCATCCTCGAACACTGATCTCCTCCTCAAGTACTGATCGAGGAAGAACCGGAACTCACCGCAGCACGAACCCGGGCACAAGGTCATCGAGCGGGTCGACCTCGAACGTCGAGGTGGCCACCCGGTGGGCGCTGCCGGTGACGACCGGGATGACGCCGCCGGCGGTCTCTTCGAGGACCTTCGCCCGAAGTCGCGTGCCCACGATCGACTCGTGGACCAGGCTCTGCCTTGATCGGAGCTCACCCTTGGCGTGGAGAGCGGCGACTCGAGCCGCCGTTCCCGACCCGCAGGGCGAGCGGTCCACTTGGCCATCGGCGAAGATCGTGACATTGCGCTGGTGCAGTTCGCCGCTGGGCAGAGCGCCGAACCGGTCGACGAAGATCGTGCCGTACACCCCGGAGAGACGCTCATCCTCGGGGTGGACCGTGTCCGGGTGATCGGCGAGACCTGCCTTGACCTCTCGACCCAGAGAGATCAGAGCGGTGAGATTCTCGGGCACGACCTCCAGGCTGGGTGCGCCGAGGTCAGCCGCATCGACGAGGGCATAGATCGCCCCGCCCCACGCGAGGTCGGCCGAGATCGGGCCGCGGCTCGTGGACACCGTGATCCGCGAGGCGACAAGACGGCTGGGCACATTGACGAAGTCCACCGAGGTGGCCCTGCCCTCGGCATCCGTGTGCACCTGTGCCCGCACCCGACCCGAGGGAACGTCGATCGTGACTTCGGTGGTCCCAGACGGATCGGCTGCAACGATCCTGGAGGACACCGCCCAGGCCCCCAGCGCCATCGTCCCGTGACCGCAGGCGGTGGAGAAGCCGTCCTTGTGCCAGAACAGCACCCCGAAATCGGCTCCGCCATCATCGGGTGGGGTGATGAAGCCGCCGTACATATCCGCATGTCCGCGCGGTTCGAAGCACAGCAGCCTGCGCAGATCGTCGAGCTCCGAGCCCGGCACCGCCAGCGCCCGCCGCTGCGCCACGCTCGCGCCGGGAATCTCGACAGGAGGGTCGGCGACGATCCGGAACGGTTCGCCGGCCGTGTGGAAATCGACGCTGGTGCAGATCGTGTTCACAGACCCATTCCCACTCTCAGTCCTTCCAGCACCGCCGCATGCACATTGCGTGAGGCGACGGCATCACCGATCCGATACAGCGAAAACCTCGGCCCCGCCTCGGTGCCGGTGGACCCGGGATCCGAGCCGGCTCTGGAATGCGGCTGCGGCCGTCCCCGCACCCACGCCTCAAGATCCGTCGCCCCGTGGTTCGTTGACTGCGACTTGAGCTCGACATAGATCTCGTCATTGGGTGTTGTCCCGAAATCGACGACCACCGCATCGGAGACGATCTCCGTCTCCCGATCCGAGTACTCGTTGCGCAGCATCGCCACGATCTCCTTCCCCTCGATCCGCGGCTTCTGCGTGAGTCGCTCGCCGAGGCGGACCTCGACTCCGAATTCGGAGAACACCTGGAGGTAGGCAGGGGAGTTCATCGACCCCACGTCGATGCCGATCGTGCGTTCGGGGCTGACGTAAGTGACCTGCTGACCGGCCCGCGCCAAGCGTTCGACGGCGTCGAGGGCCGGATAGAACCCATGGTCGTCGAAGACGAGGACCCGCTGCTTCGACTTGAGCCGGTCGTCCATGACGTCCCAGACGTCGAAGCTGGGCCCCTGCTCCCGGAAGGGATGCCCGGCATCGGGGACCCCTCCGGTGGCGACGATGACGACGTCGGGGTCGAGGCCGAGGATGTCGTCCGCCTCGGCGAAGGTGTTCAGTCGCAGGTCGACGCCGTGCTTCCTGCACTGCTGGACGCGCCAGTCGATGATGCCGATGAGGTCGCGGCGGCGCTGCGAGCGGGCGGCGAGGCGGACCTGCCCGCCGGGGGCGTCCTCGGCCTCGATGAGGGTCACCCGGTGCCCGCGCACGGCGGCGACACGGGCAGCTTCGAGCCCGGCGGGACCGGCGCCGATGATGACGACATGCTTGGGACCGGTCGTGACATCGCGGGGAACCTCCTGCGGCAGATCGGCCTCGCGACCGCTGGCCGGATTGTGGATGCAGGTGGCCGAACCGGAGGTGTAGATCGAGTCGAGGCACATGTTGGCGCCCACGCAGGGTCGGATATCGTCCTCGCGTCCTTCGGCGACCTTGCGCGCGAGGTGCGGATCGGCCAGCTGTGCCCGGGTCATTCCGACGAGGTCGAGGCACCCGTCGGCGATCGCGAACCGGGCGGTCGCGGCATCGGAGATGCGCGCGGCGTGGAGGACTGGGATGTCGATGGCTTCGCGGATGCGGCGGCAGGTTTCGAGCCACGGCGCCGAGGGGGTGCCCATGCCGGGGATCGCCTCGGCGAGCTGGCGGTCCGAGTTGATCATTCCGACATTGAGGTTGAGGAAGTCGATGCCGTGATCGGTGTAGGTCCGCAGGATCTCGGTGGCCCTCGCTTCGTCCATGCCGTCCTCGCGGCGTTCGTCGACGGCCATGCGGATGCCGAGGACGAAGTCGTCCGGAACTGAGGCGCGCACCGCGTCGATGATGCGCATCGGGAACTTGATCAGATTGGCCAGTTCGCCGGAGAACTCGTCGTCGCGGTCATTGAGCCACGGGGCGAGGAAGGAGTCGAGCAGGTGCCCGGCGTGCATGACCTCGAGCCCGTCGAACCCGGCGGCGGCCACGCGTTCGGCAGCGGCCGCGAAGTCCGCGACGATGCGATCCATATCGAAGTCCTCGAGCGCCTTCGTGAACGACCGGTGCGCCGCCTCCCGCGTCCGAGAGGCCGAGACCAGCGGCAGCCAGTCGCCGGCGAAGTTCGATGACCGGTGGCCCAAGTGGGTCGCCTGGATCATGATCGCCGTGCCTTCGTCGTGGCAGTCTCCGGCGATCGCGGACAGCCACGGAACCACCTCGTCGGTGGACAGGTCGATATTGCCGAACGCGGCGGGGGAGTCCTTGGACACGATGGCCGAACCGCCGATCATCGTCAGACCGACACCGCCGCGGGCCTTTTCCCGGTGATAGAGCCGGTAGCGGTCCTTCGGCATGCCGAGCTCGGTGTAGGCGGGCTCATGCGAGGTCGAGACGATGCGATTGCGCAGCGTGAGGCTGCCGAGCTCGAAGGGCTGGAGCAGCGGATCTGCCGCTGTGTCGGTCGGGCGCGTGGTCGGTGCGGGTGTGCCGGGTACGGGTTCGGCAGTCATGGGTTCCTCCTTCATTGCAGGAACGTCACTGTGGGAACGGCTCCGCTGGGGGAGTCCGGTTGGGTAATCGATTACCGACTACTTGCTTCAATGGTGCGATCTCACGGTTATGCTGTCAATAGTCGGCGAGCAGATCGTCGCCGCAGAAATACGCCGGAAGCGGTGTGAACCGTCGGGCTGCCGACCGCGATTCGAAGAGGAGTGTGAGATGGAGCGAGTGAGACCGCAGGCCGAATCGCTGCGCGAGCAGGCACTGGGCATCATCCGCGACGCCATCACCTCAGGCGAACTCGCCGAGGATCGCATCTATTCGGCAGCCGGCCTGGCCAAGCAGCTCGGCATGTCACTCAGCCCCGTCCGTGAGGCGATGATGGCGCTCGTGACCGAGGGGACCGTCGAAGCCGTGCCCAATCGCGGCTTCCGTCTGGTCACCATCACCGAGGCGGACCTCGAGGAGATCATCGCCATCCGCGTCCTCCTCGCAGTTCCGGCCGTCCGCCACCTGGCCGAGGCGGGCAGCGATGACATCGTCGGACGTTACCAGCGGGCAGGTGCGGACGCGGCAGGCGAAGCAACGACCAAGGCAGACGCGGTTGCCCGACTGCGCGGCCTGGCCGAGGCGACCCTGGCGGCGGCAGTGGCCGGCGAATTCGCGGAGTTCTATACCCAGGACCGCAGGTTCCATGAGGCTCTGCTCGAGCACGGCCTCGGCGGGCGTGCCGCCGCGATCAGCCTGCGCCTGCGCGATCAGTCGCGCCTCTATCGGCGCGAGGATCAGATCGGGGCCATCGCACTCGATTCCGCACGCGAGCTGCCTGCCATCGTCGACCTCATCGAGGAGGGCCGGGCCGCCGAGGTGGCCGACCTCGTCACGTCGAACCTCTACTTCTTCAAGCGCGTCCCAGCCGAAGCCGACGGCTGACCTCCGCCACGTTCTGGGGCGTGTCATCACCCGCGGGTTCAAGATTCATACGCACTGATGGAGATCACCACATATGAATCTTGAACCCGCTCATGCACACGTCGTTCAAGACGACGCTGGGCCGCCCCGTAACGGGACGCCCCAGCGTCTTATGTATTCGATCGGCGAGCTCTGCCGATCAGGTATCGACTTCGATCAGGCGGGTGCCTTGTCGGGGTCGACGTCGAGGATCGGCATGGACTCGATGTCCAGATCCGGGTTGTCCGTCTGAGTGCGAGCCAGTTCTTCGGCCTCTTCGTGGGTGTTCACCGTCGGGAACGAGCCCGGCAACGGCTTGTGCGCCGATTCCTTCATGAGCAGCACGGCGACGAGCGCGACGACCGAGAAGAACAGGATGTAGAACGCGGGCATATACGAATTGCCGGTCATGTCGATGAGAGCCTGGGCGAACAGCGGCGTGGTGCCGCCGAACAGGGAGACGCCGAGGTTGAACGTCAGGCCCATCGCACCGTAGCGCGACGCGGTCGGGAACAGAGCCGGCAGCGTCGAGGCCAGGCAGGCGATGTAGAACCCCGCGGGCAGGGCGACCATGAACAGGGCCACCATCACCGCCCACATCTCACCGATCTGCATGACGGCGAAGGCGGGAACGATGAGGATGATCGTCATGATCGCGGCCGCGAGGAAGATGAACTTGCGTCCCATCTTGTCGGAGAGCTTGCCGATGAGCGGCAGGCACAGCGACATGACGACAAGGACCGGGATTGTGGCCACGGCTGCCTGGACGTTCGAGACCTTGACGGTCTCCTCCAGATAGGTGGGCATGAAGCTCGTCAGCGCATAGCCGACCGTCTGGGATCCTGCGACGACGGCGATGCCGATGAGGATCTCTTTCCAGAAGTGGCGGATGACACCGATGAGGCCGTGGCGGGCGTACTTGTCGTCCTTGACCTTGATGTCGCGGCCGGCTTCCTCGCTCGATTCGAAGCTCGGGGTCTCCGGGATCTTCAGACGGAACCAGATGGCGACGATGCCGAGCGGAATGGCGAGGAGGAACGGGATCCTCCAACCGCCGTCGAGCATGGCGTTTTCGCCGTAGATGGACGTGCTGATCACGGTCGTGATCGCCACGGTTCCGGCACCGGCGGCGAAGCCCAGGTAGGAGCCGACATCGAGCCACGAGGCCCAGTAGCCACGGGACTTGTCTGGAGCGAATTCGGAGACGTAGGTGGTGGCGCCGGCGTACTCGCCGCCGGTGGAGAATCCCTGGATCATCTTGAGCAGGTAGAGGGGGATGATCACCCACAGGCCGACCTGAGCCGAGGTGGGCAGGACGCCGATGAGGGCGGTGGCGGTGGCCATCGTGGCCATCGTGAAGAACAGGACCTTCTGCCGACCGATCTTGTCGCCCAGCGGGCCGAGCACCATGCCGCCGAGTGGGCGGACGAGGAAGGACACGGCGAAGCCGAATAGGGTCACGAGCAGACCCATCTGCTCGTCCATACCCGAGGTGAACACGGAGGTCATCGTCACGGCCAGGTAGCCGTAGACGCCGAAGTCGAACCATTCCATGAAGTTGCCGACTGTGGTGCCGCCGATGGCGGTGCGGATCGATTTCGTTTCGACGACGATGCAGTCATCGGCCTCAAACCGCTTCTGTTTCTTTATGGCACGCCGTTCCTTGCGGGTCGGCTTCTTGTCTTTCTGCGCGGGTCTGTCGTGGCCTTCTGACATCAGTGGTTCCTCGCTTCAGCTGCTGCTAGGCAAGTTGCAGGGCCGAGTCGCCGGAATGGAGCGAGCTCTGCGCGGCAGTTGCTGTCGGATTTCGACAATGCAGAACATCCTTGCCTGGTACTCAGGGAGTGTCAATAAAAATTGTGACACCGTTCACGCCGAATGCGTCCGATGGTAGTTGCCTACGTTGAAAATCGGCCAGTGGTCCAGAAAATACGCAATGAAGATGTTGTCTAATTCGCAGTGTAGCTTGTCCAGTGACGTTGTCGACTGAAGCCGACAGGCTCGGTGCGACGGATGTTGCCGATTCCTACGGCGTGCCGGGAGACTCAGGCTCGGACGGTGCGCCGGGGTCGCTCGGAGATTCGGGTTCGGATGGCGTTTCCGGCTCTTCGGGCGACTCGGGCTCGGACGGCGTCCCGGGATCCTCGGTGGGATCCGGCTCGGACGGCGTCCCGGGATCCTCGGTGGGATCCGGCTCGGATGGTGTTTCGGGCTCGTCGGGGGACTCCGGTTGGGAGGGCGAGTCGGGTGACTCCGGCTCATCCGGGGCCGACGGCTCGTCTGGGGCAGTGGGGTCATCAGAGTCGGAGGACTTCGATGGAGCATCGGTCCCGCTCGAGCCGGGGGAGTCGGCGGGCAACTCGGAGGCTTTGTCTCCCGGCCGCGGGGACGTATCGGAATCCGTGTCGCGGTCCTCGTCGCGCGAACTCGGGGCATCGGTATCGGCTCCGTGTGCCGGGTCGGCAGATGTGGAACCCCCGGAGCCGTCTGAAGCTCGTGTTTCATCGCTGTCGTCGGTGGTGCTCTTCGGCTCAGAGGCCGAACCGGAGCCTGCGGTGCTGTTTGTGCGGGGACCGGGTCCGGAATCCCCGCTCGGCAGGATCGCGAACCCGAGAAGAGTGCAGAGCAGGCCGAGGCACACTGCAATGAGGGGTACGAGCACCGGCTTCGGCAGGGTGAACTTCGGGACCTCGTCATGGTCGGCCGGTTCATCGATGGTCTCTGCCGATGATTCGCCGGTCTCCTTCGGAGTTTCGGAGATGGGGACGACAGCGGGAGAAACTGAGCTATCGGCAGCGGCATCATCATCGGGCTCGCCGGAATCTGTGGCAACGGGCTCGCTGGAATCTGTGGCAACGGGCTCGCTGGAATCTGCAGCGTCGGGCGATTCGGCTGCGGCATCGGACGACTCGGCTGCTGCGACGAGTTCGTCGGTGCCGACCGATTCCGCGGGGTCGGTGGATTCGGCGGCGGCGGGGAGCTCGCCGGTGTCGACCGACTCTGCGGCTGCTGCCTCGGCGTCAAGATCCGGCCCGGGTGCCGCGACGAAAGTATCGGAGAGGCGTTCGATGAGTATCGGCGAGGTGAGCAGCGCCGGAATGAGCTCGGCGCGGTCAGCGATCGACAGCGGCCCATCCGCGGGGCGAGTCTGCGTCCAGGTGCTTTCGAGCTCCTCTCGGGCCCGAGCCGTGAGTCGATCCGCCGTGGCCGAGGTGATGTCGAGGAGTTCAGCGGCGGACTGTGCCGACTGGCCCTCGACTTCTCGCAGCCACAGTATGCGCTGCCAATTGTCGGGCAGCGAAGAGAACGCGGAGGCGATGACGGCGAAGGAGGACAGGTCCTCCGGTTCCGCCTCAGTGAGCTCGGATGAGGAAGCGGCAGAGTCGCTGTCGGAACTACGGACGATCTCGTCACGGATCAAGGCCGTGAACCCCGAGGACCTGTCGGCGGTGCCGTCGAGCAGGGATTTCAGGATCGCAAGGAAAGCGGCGTCGGCTCGGGAGCGCGGGTTCGCAGAATCCGCGGCGGCCAAAACCGTGGCGGAGGCGATGTGGCGACGGTAGAACTCTGAGAAAGCCCCGGAGCTTCCCACGTCGATGAGTGAGAAGAGCTCATCTTCCGTGAAATCGGCGAGAGAGTCTCCGGGGAGATGTTCGTTCTTGTCCATCGTGTCCTGGTTCACTGGGAGTCGATCGGGCGCCCGCATCGTGTCGGTGGAACAGCGGGAGGGGAAGATCGCTCGAATGCAGGGCGGACCAGTGTGCAATGCTGGATGCCCACAACAAGGACGGTAGCGCACTCATCGGAATTTCGCATCCGGAGTCATTATACAAGTCAGGAATCGGTCATGAAGCAGTCATCGATTGAAGTGCTGCGAGGCCATGTGGAGTCGCAGATGACTGCGACGCAGAGCCGCGGGGGCCGTTCACGGACCCCCGCAGGGGGCACTCAGTCCCTGACGACGCGATAGGTCTCGAGGCCGGGATCGACGGCACCGCGGACGTGACCGGACGGACTCGCCGCCACGGCCTGGAGGAAGTCGATGGTTTCGGCGGTGATCTCTTCACCGGGCAGGACATTGGGGATCCCGGGCGGGTATGCAGCCAGCGAGCTCACGCTCACCCGTCCGACCGCCTCGACGGCGGTGACGAGTTCGGAATCCGCGAAGTAGGCCTCGCGCGGGGTCGTCGCCAGTCGACCGGCCGTCGGCAGCTGCGGGAGGGCGGCTGCCGGGCTCGTCGCCGTGGCGGAGCCCGCGGTCTCGAGGCGCATAGTCTCCAGGGCATCGATGAGGCGGCCGATGTCCGGAGACTTTCCGATGCCGATGAGGGCGACGAGGGTGGTCGCTGTCGACATCTCGGGGAAGATGTCGAATTCCTCGGCCAGGCGTTTGCGCACCGTGTGGCCGTCGAGTCCGGTGGCGGTGATGCCGATGGGCAGGCGGAACGGGTCGATGTCGACGACATCGGCATGGCCGAGGAACTCGCCGGACAGCAGGTGGTAGCGGTCGGTGGCTTCGATCTGCGCGCGGATCTGGCGGATGTTGTCCAAGGAATCCGTGATCGCCTCGGTCGATGTCATGAGCGCGCGGCGGGCCAGGTCGATCGAGGCCATGAGGTGTGCGTTCTCGCTCGTCGAGGCCGTCATCATGAAAGCGCGTGCCAGCGCCGGCTCGAGGCGATCGGCGAATTCGGTGTTGCCGAGGTGGAGCAGCGCGGACTGCGTGAGCGAGCCCGCGAGCTTGTGCGTGCTCATGATGACGATGTCGGCGCCCTGGGTGACGGGGGAGGCCGGAAGGTCCGGGTGGAAGCCGAAGTGGGCGCCCCAGGCGGCGTCGATGATCAGCGCCGCACCCGCTTCGTGGGCCACCTCGGCGAGGGATTCGACGTCGGCGACGGCACCGAAGTAGCTCGGGGTCACGAGGTAGACGGCGGTCACCGGTTCGGGGTGATTGCGGATGGCTTGGCGCAGGGCATCGGGGGAGACGCCGTGGGCGATGCCGTTGACTTCGTCGACGTTGGGGTAGACGAAGCCGGGGTTGAGTCCGGCCAGCACGATGCCGTCGATGAAGCTCGAATGCGCGCTGCGCTGGGCGACGACGCCGGACCCGAGGGTGCCGATGGCAAGGGCGGCCATGCGGTTGCCCTGCGAGGAGCCGTTGGTGAGGAACCAGGTGCGGCGGGCGCCCCAGGCCTCGGCGGCCAGGCGCAGCGCTTCGTCCTTCGGGGTATCGACGCCGAGGTCGATTCCGTCGAAGAGCGGAGGGATGTCCAGGGAGAGGGTGTGCTCGCCGAAGAATTCGGCCTGACCTGCGGAGATGCCCTCGATCGTGCCTCCGTGTCCGGGTGTGGACAGGAACAGCGAATTGCGGTCGGCCGCGTGCGCCAGCGCTTCGGCATAGGGCGCGCGGGAATGCGTGAGGGCAGGATGCATCGGCGACCCCGAGGAGGAGTGCGGGGCCGGGGGCATGGGGGAGTCCTGGTGCACGGTCATGCCTCCAGATTAAGGAGGCGAGCAGGTAGGAGAGAATAGCAACTTTCCTCCCTTGCTCTATAGTCAGTATTGAACTCAACGGGGGAGATCAATGGAACCTCTGGATACTCGCGGGCTCACCGCTCTGCGTGCCGTCGCCGAGACCGGATCCGTCGCCGCGGCCGCCGCCGCGCTGCAATGGAGCCAGCCGACGGTCAATCATCATCTGCGCAATCTCGAGCGCGCCCTGGGCGCCACTCTGCTCGATCGCACTCCGCGCGGATCGCAGCCGACGACGGTGGGCAGCCTCGTCGTGACTCGGGCGGTGGAGATCCTCGGTCTGTGCCAGCGCCTCGGCGCCGAGGTGGCACTGTGGCGGGAGTCCCAAGCCGTGCCGGTGCGCATCGGGGCCGTACCCACCGTCGGGGCCCGCGTCATCCCCCGCCTGCACGATCAGCTGCAGGCCCGGTCCAGGTGGCAGACCCGAGACGAGGCAGTCGCCGGCGACCGGACCGACATCCTCACTGCGGCCCTCGACGTGACGATGGACGAGCACGCGAAGCTCGTCTCCCGACTCGAGTCCGGGGACCTCGACCTCGCGCTGCTCGTGTCGACCGACCTCGACCGGACGTGGATCCCGGCAACGCTCAATGCCGCCCACCTGTATTCGGAGCGGCTGTTCCTGTGCGTGCCGCGCTCGATCGGTCCGATCAGCGTGGACGATCACGGACTGCCGGACCTCACAGCGCTCGTCTCACAGACCTGGGCGTTCAGCATCGACCCCGGTGACGCCATCGACGAGGTGGTCCGCTCCTTCTGTCTGTCTGCCGGCTTCGAACCCCGCGTGGGGATGCGGATGGACGACTATGCGGCCATCAACCGGATGATCTCGGCCGGTTTGGCGGTGGCGATGATCCCCGAATCATCACTGTCGACCGACCCGGACATCACCGTCATCCCGATGCCGCTCAGCGACTGCCGCCGTGACGTTCTGCTCGTCTCCCGGTCCTCGAGGCCACAGGGGAGCGCCCGTCACGATCCGATCGTCGATGCGCACAATTCCGCCATCGCCGAGGTGGTCGCCGACGTCCGCACGGTCACCCGGCAGTGGCGGTGACGCTCGGTCTCAGAGCTAGGTGAGTCGAGGTCTCACCGCGGTTTACAGTGGGTTGAGCCGCCTTCTCACAGCGCGAGGATGGCGGGCACGGTGAGCACGGCGACGTAGTAGCCCATGAACTGGACCCCGGCGTGCATGCCGATCATCCGGTTGAACAGACCGCCGACGAGGCCGACGGTGAGCGTCACCCCCAGGGCGAGCAGTCCGCCTTCATAGAGGCAAATGACGCAGATGAGAGCTGCAAAGCCGGCGATGATCGCTTCGTGGGAGACCGACTTCATCACCCAGGTCGCCGCGCGGTGGGCGTTCGTCATCACGAAGGGGTAGGCGATGGCGACCGCGATGACGGCGGCGATCACGGAGAAGAGTGCGAACTGACCGGTCGTGAGCAGGTCGTGGAGATTATTCGTCGTTCCCGTCTCAGCATCGAGGGTGTAGACGGGCGGAGCGTTGAACAGCGGTCCTGCGGGACCGGCCGCCATCGGTGACAGGGGCAGGCCGATCGCGATGAGTGGGATGAGAGTCTCGGCGATATAGGTCGACTCTGTGGTCCCGTTGCGGACAGTGATGACGGTGGTGAGTCGTTCGTACCCGTTCTTGATCCGGCTTCCGACGATCTCGCCCATGAGCACAGCCATGGCCACGGGGGAGAAGACGAAGGTCGCGCTGGTGATCGCCGCTGAACCGCTGGTGTATGCCAGTTGCTTTCCGGTCAGCACTTTGAATGGGTTCGGCATCCTCGATCCCCCTGCAGGCCGGACGTCGGGAGCAAGATTGAATTCCCGCTTGCCCGACTGCTGCATCGAACGGCGTCCGGCGGGGGAGAGCGCAGCGAACAGGTCGAAGATGAGCGGCCCGGTGGCGATGCCGAGGAAGAACGACGTCGTGAACGTCGCCTCCTTCTGCTCCATGATGAAAGCCTGCAGGCCGACGATGAGCAGGACGAAGGGGATGAGCGCGGCGACTGCTGCGAGTCTGCCCTTCGAGGTGTAGGCGACGAGGATCGCTGCGGCGATGAAGATCCAGGGGGCGGCGGCTCCGATCGCCTCGGCGAAGGGAGTGAGCACGAGGGCGAAGACGATCGACAGAGGAACGGCGATGGCGACTGAGACAACACCGCCGGAGATCGCCTTCTGCAGCGCGATGTGAGGTATGCCGAGCGACCTCAGCAGCTGTGCTTCACGCAGCATCGGAACCGCCGTGGTGTCGCCGGGTATGCCCAGCAGAGTGGTCGGTACCGCGTGCGAGATGTGTTTGGCGATGATCGCCGCGAGGAAGAAGGCGATGACCCCGGAAGGTGGAACCCCGATGAGGATGACGAGGAGTGCCAGTGGTGCAACGATCGCGGTCTCATCAGTGCCGGAGATCAGTCCGATCCCGGTGAAGAGCACCCCCGCCAGAAGCGCCATTCCGATCGCCCACAGGATAGGTTCGATGAGTTCTGCGCTCATTGCTCCTTGCCCTTCTTCTGGGCCCGGGCCTCATGGTTGTCGACGAGGGCATCGAAAAGGCCGAGTGCTCGGACTTCGGCCTGGGTTGCAGAACCCAGCTCGCGCGGATCGCCGAGCTCTCCGTACTCCTCGACGATTTCGTCGATGACTTCCTGACGGTTGCGCGTATCGGCAGCCGAAGTCGTGATCACTCGCTTGGGCTTGAAGAGGAGTCCGGCGATCACGGCACCGACGATGCAGCCGACGATGCCGATGAGCAGGGCATAAGAGTGTCCGAGCGCCTCATCGCCGTTGGAAGCGAAGAAATGATCGGCGAGGAGGTAGGCCGGGACCGCGATCCCGACACCGATGGCGATCCCACCGATGAGATGTCTGGGGTCGACGGTGTCATTCCACACCTCAAGCAATTGCGGCATCGTTGCCTGCTTTCTGTCGGCCGACGAGTGTCGGGAACGTGAACGATCGAGCTATCGGCTGAGGACAGCCGAGGGTGTTGCGGACGGGAGCGGAGTGCCGAGCTGGTCGCTCAGCCACTGACTGGTGGCGGCCACCGCTTCGATGTCGACTCCGGTAGATATTCCGAGTCCATCGAGCATCCAGAGGAGATCTTCGGTGGCCAGATTCCCGGACGCGGTACGTGCGAACGGGCATCCTCCGATTCCTCCTGCCGATGCGTCGAACTGTCGAACTCCGGCCTGCAATGCGGAATAGACATTCGCGAGTGCCTGACCGTAGGTGTTGTGGGTGTGCAGGGCGACACTGTCGATCGGAATCCCGGCGCTGACCAGGCTATCAAGGACAGCGGTCACATGACCGGGGGTCGCCGTTCCGATCGTGTCGCCCAGCGAGACCGTCGTGCATCCTGCATCGACGAGGCGTCGAGCAGCGCTGGCGACGTCCTGCGGGTCGACTGCACCTTCCCAGGGGTCGCCGAAGACCATCGACAGATATCCGCGCACTCTCAGACCGGCTGTGGTCGCCGCCCGTGCCACCTCGAGGCCGCGCTCTGTGGTTGCCTGGAGCGAATCGCCGAGGTTGGCCTGCGAGAAGGACTCAGTGACGCTGAGGAATACTGAGACATCGACCGCTCCCGCGGCGATGGCATCGTCGAGACCGCGTCGATTCGGGACGAGCACGGGATAGGTCGCTGCAGAGTCGAGATCAAGGCCGTCGAGAACCGAACGGGTATCGGCCATCTGTGGAACCGCCCGTGGGGAGACGAAGCTTCCGGCCTCGATGGAGGTCAGTCCCGCCTCGGTGAGCCGATGAATGAGCTCGAGTCGCACGGGGACAGGAAGTGTGGTGGACTCTGCCTGCAGCCCGTCGCGAGGACTGACCTCGCAGATCGAAACATGAGAAGGCAGGGCAGGCTGCCGGAATAACTGGGGCAGATCCGTACTCACTGCGAACCTCCCGACCTGAGCTCATCGAGGATGGACTGCACACGATCGAACCGGAAGGCCTTCTCCTCAATCAGTCGATTGACGATGATCGTGGTCTCCTCGGCTGTCGCTCCGGCAGACGCGGCGAGGTTCTTCGCATGCAGGGACATGTGTCCGCGCTGAACGCCTTCGGTGGCGAGGACCCGCAGGGCGGCGAGGTTCTGAGCCAAGCCGGCGGCGACGACCATTTCGGCGAGATCTTGGGCGGTCGAGACCTCCGCGATCTGCAGAGCGGCGCGTGCAGCAGGATGAACCCTGGTGGCTCCGCCGACGAGTCCGACGGGTATCGGCATCTCGAGGGTGCCGACCAGGTCGCCATCGGCATTCTTCTCGAATGTCGACAGGGAGGAGTAGCGGCCATCGACAACCGCGTGGGAATGAGCTCCCGCTTCGACCGCGCGAGTATCGTTTCCGGTAGCGAGGACGACCGCCGAGATGCCGTTCATGATGCCTTTGTTGTGCGTGGCCGCCCGATAGGGATCGGCAGCCGCGAGCTCGTAGGCATGGAGGATGTTGTCGATGACCTCGTCCCCGCCGAGCAGGTCTCTGTCGAAGACTGCGCGTGCGCGGGACAGGCGACGGTCGGCCTTGTTGGTGAGGATGCGCAGCAGCGCGTCGCCTTCGGCGATGGCCGCCACGGTCCCGGAGACGGCTTCCGCCATGGTATTGACGGCGTTCGCCCCCATCGCGTCTCGGACGTCGACGAGGAGGTGAACGAGAACATAGGTCGCTGTCCTCGCTTCGACGAGACGGACCTCAAGGCCCTTGACCCCGCCGCCGACCTCGACGAGCTTGGGGTCCTGATCGTTCGCCAGGTCGATGATCTCTGCTTGGCGTTCAAGGATCCGTGTACGCGCGGCATGTGGATCGGCAACGTTGATGAGCTGGATCTGCGCCTGCATGACGGGTTCGGTCGAACTGGTGGAGAACCCGCCCTGGGGGCGAGCGATCCGGGCCGCATTGCTGGCGGCGGCGATGACCGAGGCTTCTTCGGTTGCCATGGGAACGAGCACGTCGGTGCCGTTGATAGTGAAGTTGGTGGCCACGCCGAGTGGCAGGGAGAACACACCGAAGACGTTCTCGCTGAGGTTGGCGGCGTCGTCCGGGCCGAAGGAGTCCGAATTGACCTGGGAGAACAGATCGACGTCAGTTCCGAGCACATCCGCGACGGCTGTCCTGCGCTCGTCGACCGGCATATTCCGGAAGTCGGCAATTCGGCTGGTCTCTGCCATCGTGTGTCTCCAGTCAGGTCGTCATCGGCCGACAACGGCTGTCGGCTCCTCCGCAGAGATCAGTCAATCACTGCGGACGCGACGGTCCTATGTCCGTTCCGGACAGACCTAGCGCTAGAAAACAGCTCCTTAGGACACACATTGCTACTAGGGCGACTTCAGCTTGTCCAGGCGCAGGGCGACTTGAAGGCGGAACGCCTGCTCCGGGGCCCTCCATTCCTCACCCAGCACCAGATCTGCTCTCTCCAGACGTTGCTTGACGGTGTTGACGTGGACAGACATCTGTCTGGCCGTTCTGCGGATGTTAAGTCCCGACTCGAAGTACTCCCGCAGTGTCGAGAGGAGTTCGGCCGAATGATGCCGATCCCAGCGGCGCAATGGGTCGAGCACCCGATCCATGAACGTGACCACCTGCTCCGGCGCAGTGCCGAACATCGCAGTGTAAGGAGCGAAGTCTTCGATCAGATGTACTCCCTGGCGGATGCCGAGCGAGTTGAGGATGCGGATGCACGACCACATCTCGTCCTCGGCGGTGCGCAGTTGGGTGCGTTCATAGTCGGTGTCGGAGATGACGATCAGCGAATTGTCGAAGGCACCTGACGCCTCGAACAGGGCATTGAGGGTCGGCCTTTCGCGATGCACGGCACTGGGGATGAGAATCGTGGTCCCCGGGGATCGCTGAGTCAGCAGAATGCGTGGTTCGACGCGGACGAGTCGCACTCCGATCCGGTCGACGCTGTCGATATCACCTTGAATGGTCATCAGCCTCCAGGGGCCGGAGAGACTGAAGCTGCTGGTTCGCGATCGGGCCTCGAGTTCGCTGAGGTCCCGTGTGCCGGCAATGATATCGACGGCGAGTTCTCCTCGGACCCGATTCTCGGCATCGGCCCGGGCTTGATCGTTCATTCGGATGAGAGCCAGTGATTGCGCTGCCTGAGCGACGATATTCGCATCGCCGGCCGCGGGATGATCGTTGAAGCGGACGAACAGTCCGCTGTGCTGACGGCGATGGGCAGCCACCGAGGCGACATACAGCTGACTGTCTCCTGTGACTTGCACGCTTCGCCCCGTCTCGCGGCTGTGTTTCAGCGCTGTGTGTATATCAGCGCTTGCCACTGTGATTTGCTCAAAGAAGTCATCGTCGTCGGGGAAGCTCGGAGAGTCGAGGCGTCCGCTGTCGACGACGAGCACAGTCGCGTCGAGCATTTCGGAGATGACGTTGATGACGGCCGAGACGCCTTGACCCTGCAGGACGAGCTGCGTCAGATGCTCCTCGACTTCGACGAGTCGTCGGAGGGTCCCCGCCTGAGCTGCCGCCGACTCCTCGGCTTCCGCAGAGGCTCGAGCCGCCTCTGCGAGATCTCCCATCAGACGCGCTGTCTTCAACACCACGGAGGCGTGGTCAGCAAGAGCCGACAGCAGAGTGATCTCGTCAGTCGTGAAGTCATGTGAGTAACGGTTGGCGGCGAAGAGTGCACCGAGCACTTCACCGTCGACGACCATCGGCACACCAAGAAGCGACTCCATGTGTTCGGCTTTCACTGCGGAGTCGACGCGTCGTTCGTGGGGCAGGCGAGTGAGGTCGTAGTTCGAAGTCCAATGTGCCGCGCGGTCGTGCACCACCTGGCCCGCGAGGCCGACCCCCGGAGGTACTCGAAGCTCCTTGAGCTTGGCCGATATCGCTCCTCGACTCGCCTGGACGCGCAGATCATCGGTGTCCGGATAGTACTGGGACAGATAGGCGATGTCGCATCCGATGAGTGTGCGGGCGCGGTCGACGAGTTTCTGCAGAAGCTTCTTGGTATCCCGGACCCGGATGAGTTCCGAGGCGCTTTCGAGCAGGGCTGAGCGCTCGCGGTCCTTCTGCTTCCAGCGGGCCAGGGTCGCCGAGAGGTCGGAGAAGGCATCGATGAGATCGGGGTGGTCACCGAAACGGTGGGCAGCAGCTGCTCGGTCGAACTCGGTCCCGCGGGAGACGGCCCTCACGACTTCGGCCACAGCGGATGCCGACACAGTTCTCAGACCACCATCAACCTCTGCCATGGCACCAGTCTCTCAGGCGGTGGGCACCGGAGCCACCGCCTCAGCTGTTGATACTCAACCGCCTCGTCGAAGACTCCGGTGTTCACTGCGGGGACTCACCCGGCGGCGGGGGCGCCCTCGTACTCCTGCTCGCGCACGATGGGCAGCTCGCACGTCGTCGACGCGACCTGCCGGTAGCCGGAGAGGAACGTGTCGAGGCGTTCGATCGCCTCGGTGAGCACCTCAACCGAGGGCAGGGTGACGAGGCGGAAATGATCGGGCTTGGGCCAGTTGAAGGCCGTGCCGTGAGAGACGAGGATCTTCTGTTCGCGCAGCAGGTCGAGGGCGAACTGTTCGTCATCGGTGATGCCGAACTTCTCGACATCGAGCTTCGCGAACATGTACAGCGCACCGTCGGCTCGGTGGGCCGAGACGCCGTCGATCGAGTTGAGTCCTTCGTAGGCGACCTGCATCTGCGCGCCGAGGCGGCCGGTCGGCAGGATGAGGTCGTCGATCGACTGCTTTCCGCCCAGGGCCGCTTGGATGGCGTGCTGGGCCGGAACGTTCGAGCACATGCGCATATTCGCGAGCAGTTTGATGCCCTCGAGGTAGCTGTGCGCTTCGTCCAGCGGTCCGGTGATCGCCAGCCAGCCGGAGCGGTAGCCGGCGACCCGGTAGGCCTTCGACAGTCCGGAGAAGGTCAGGCACAGAACATCGTCACCGGTGAGCGTGGCCATATTGACCAGTTCGACGCCGTTGTAGGTGATCTTCTCGTAGATCTCGTCGGAGAAGACGATGAGGCCGTGGCGGCGGGCTATGTCGGCGATCTTCTGCAGCGTCTCCTTCGAGTACACCGCACCGGTCGGGTTGTTCGGGTTGATGACGACGATTCCGCGGGTGCGCTCGGTGATCCGGGATTCGAGGTCGGCCAGGTCCGGCTGCCAGGCGTCCTCCTCCGCGCAGCGGTAGTGGACCGGGGTGCCGCCGGACAGCGCCACCGAGGCGGTCCACAGCGGATAGTCGGGGCCCGGCACGAGGATCTCGTCCTCCGGGTTGCACAGCGCCTGCAGGCTCAGGGTGATGAGTTCGCTGACCCCGTTGCCGAGGAAGACCTCATCGGTGCCGAGATTGTGGATGCCGCGGGTCTCGTAGTACTGGACGACGGCGCGGCGGGCGGAGAGGATTCCCCGCGAGTCGGAATAGCCCTGCGTCACGGGAAGGTTCGCGGCGATGTCCTGGACGATCGCCTCGGGGGCTTCGAATCCGAAGGGGGCAGGGTTGCCGATGTTGAGCTTGAGGATCGTGTGCCCGGCGGCTTCCATCGCCTGGGCCTCTTCGAGGACGGGTCCTCGAATGTCATAGAGGACATTGGCCAACTTCGACGACTGCCTGAACATGTGAACCGAAAAACCTTTCATACGACTGCTGCTATCTCCACGCTAGGACCCCCGCCGAGGTGGTTCTGACCAAACAGAGGCCCGTTTCCCAGACCTTTGATCGGTCCTGCGGACCGTTGTGAAGACCTTTTGCAGTTTGGTCTCACGATACTCTGGGAAACATGGCGGATGTGAAGCCGGGGCCCCGTCGGAGGGGGCGCCCGCGTAAGGAGAGCGGCAGTGATGCGCGAACGGCGATCACCGCTGCCGCCTCGGCCGAATTCGCCGAAAAGGGGTACGACAAGACATCCCTGCGCGGCATCGCCCGTCGTGCCCAGGTCGACTCCGCGCTCGTCCACCATTACTTCGAGTCCAAGGCCGGCCTCTTCGCCGAGGTGGTGAAGCTTCCCGTTCGACCCGACCACATTGTCCGCTCGGCATTGAACGTACCGGATGACCGCCTCGGCGAGTCTCTGGTGCGCACCGTGCTCGGCGCCTGGGAGCGCTCGAGTGTGAAGTCGATCGGGGTGACCGTTCTGCGCTCTGCAGTGAGCGACTCGGCGGCCGGTCGTCTGATCAGGCAGTTTCTGCTGCGTGAGCTCAAAGGGTCGGTGACGCGCAGGATCGAGGCCAGCGGAGTCGACAGTGCCGAGGCTGACATGCGAGCCAGCCTCGTCCTCACTCAGATGGCGGGCGCGCTCATTTTTCGCCACGTCCTCGACCTCGAACCCCTGGCGTCGATGTCGGTCGACGATCTCACTGCACGCCTGTCGCCCGCCGTGCAGGGCCATCTCGACGGGGTCAGCGACGCGAAGTGAGCCGAACGGCTCCAGCACGATTGCGCCTCACCAGCGGTGGGGCGGCAGTCATGAAATCTCTCCCTGAGAACCCTTGACCGAAGCGCCCTCGGGTGTCATATTCAGCACATGATGAATAATTCGGTGGAGGCACGAGGTCTGACGATCCGCAGGGGTCGAAAGACAGTGATCGACTCACTGGACCTCGAGTTGCCCAGGGGCGCGATCGTCGGGCTGTTGGGGCCCAGCGGCAGCGGAAAGACGACACTCATGCGGGCCGTCGTCGGGGTCCAGATCGTCGCAGGCGGACGGGTCCAGGTGCTGGGCCGACCTGCCGGATCGGCAGATCTGCGCCATCGAGTCGGCTATATGACGCAGTCGGCGAGCATCTATGACGACCTCAGCGTGCGGGCGAATCTGCGCTACTTCGCACGAGTGCAGGGCACTCCGAAGACCGATGTCGACCGAGTCCTCGAACGCACGGACCTGACAGGGCAAGCCGATCAGCTGGCACGGACGCTCTCCGGAGGTCAGGCCAACCGAGTGTCACTGGCCGCGGCGATGCTCGGATCCCCGGACCTGTTGGTCCTCGACGAACCGACCGTGGGTCTCGATCCTGTGCTGCGCAGTGATCTGTGGGACCTCTTCCGCGGCCTCGCCGAGGAGGGAACGACGCTGCTGGTCTCGAGCCACGTCATGGATGAGGCCACACGCTGTGACCGACTGCTGCTCATGCGGGAGGGCGCGATCATCGCCGATACGACACCGCGCGATCTGCTCTCCAGCACGGGGGCCGCCTCGGCGGAAGAAGCGTTCCTCGACATCATCGAAGCGGACACGACTGGAAGGGGATCTTCCGGGCGGAGCCGGCGATCGGGGACCCATCTGCTCTCGCGAGGCGGTCGCGTTGGCAGGGTCCGCGGCGCGGAAAAGGGAGGTCGGCGATGAACCCGATGCGCACTCTGGCGACAACGGGACGCGTCCTGGTCCAGATCCGGAATGATCCGCGCACGATCGCCCTGCTGCTCATCGTCCCGAGCCTCCTGATCGGCCTGGTGGCGTGGATCTTCGATGAGACCGAGGTGTTCGCCGATATCGGGCCGGCGATGCTTGCGCTCTTCCCGTTCATCGTCATGTTCCTCGTCACCAGCATCGCGACCCTGCGCGAACGCCGCAGCGGAACGCTCGAGAGGCTGCTGTCGATGCCGTTGGGGCGCGGTGACTTCATCCTCGGCTACACCTTGGCGTTCGGACTGCTTGCCGTCGTGCAGACGGCCGTGGCCGTCGGCTACGCGACCCTGGTGTGCGGTCTGGAGATCGAAGGGCCGGTCTGGCTGCTCTTCGTCGTGGCGATCGCCGATGCGCTGCTTGGTACGGCTTTGGGCCTGCTGGCCAGCGCTTTTGCACGTACCGAGTTCCAGGTCGTGCAGTTCATGCCCGTCTTCGTGTTCCCGCAGATCCTGCTCGGCGGGATCTTCCTCCCGCGTGATCAGCTGCCCGATGTGCTCGAGGTGATCGGCGACTGGCTGCCGCTCTCGCACGCGATCGATGCACTGGACGCGGTGTCGACCGGTGACGAGGACACCGCCTATATCTGGCTGAGAGTGCTCTTCATCGCCTGCTGGATCGTCGGCGCCGTCATCGTCGGTTCGCTCACCCTTCGGCGTCGGACGCCGTGAGACGGGGCGGGGCCTGGGGTGCCACGAGCTGAGGCATCAGTTCGCCGAGGACCCCATGGGCTCGGTGCCGTCACTGAGTTCGTGGGGTCGGCGACCGTCCCCGCGGACGAACGCGAGGTAGCACAGCCACAGGGCGAGAGCCCACAGCAGGCCGACCCACAGCGCCGGGCGCGAGTCGGGGACGATGCCGACCATGACCAGCACGAAGAGAATGAATGCCACGGTGAGCCAGGAACCGAGGGGCCATAAAGGCACGGGGAATTCGCTGGGCAGACGGTTCTCCCGGGTGATCACGCGTTTCATCCGAAGGTGGACGGCGAGGATGACCAGCCAGACCAGCAGCGTGGCGAAGGTGGCCAGTGCCCCGAGCAGGAACAGAGCCTGGTCGGGGTAGAGGTAATTGAGAAGCACTCCGACGAGCAGGGCGACGACCATGGTGATGACTGTCATCACGGGCACGCCATTGCAGGAGGTGCGGGCGAAGGACCGTGGGGCCTGCCCCTGTTCAGCCAGCCCATGGAGCATCCGGCCGGCGCCGTAGATATCGGCGTTCATCGCAGACAGCGCCGCAGTGATGAGGACGACTTGGAGGACGGCAGCGGCTGCCGTGAAACCGACGGAGTCGAAGATCGCGACGAAGGGACTGACGTCGGAGGTGATCTGGTTCCACGGCAGGATGCACATGATGACGCCGAGGGTGAGCACGTAGAACAGCAGGATGCGCACCGGCACCGAATTGATGGCTGCCGGGATCACCTTCTTCGGGTTCTGCGCCTCTCCAGCGGTGACGCCGATGATTTCGACGCCGCCGAAGGCGAACATGACAATGGTGAACGAAGTGAGCAGACCCCAGATCCCATTGGGGAAGAAGCCGCCGTGGTCGAACAGGGCCTGCGGTCCCATATGGTCGTGGTCGGCGATGCCGAAGCCGAAGATGATGATCGCGATGCCTGAGGCGATGAGGGCGATGATCGTGACGATCTTGATGAGCGCGAACCAGAACTCAAGCTCACCGAAGACCTTCACTCCGATCATGTTGATCGCCGCAATGAAGAACACCACGGCGAGCACCCAGATCCACCGTGGCACCTCGGGGAACCAGAAGCCCATGTACACGCCGATCGCGGTGGCGTCGAAGACGGCGACGAGGACCATTTCGAAGGCGAAGGTCCAGCCGACGAGGAACCCTGCGAACGGGTGGAGGTAGTGGGAGGCGTATTGGCCGAAGGAGCCGGAGACGGGGTGGCGGACGACGAGTTCGCCGAGTGCGCGCATGACCATGAAGACGGCGGCGCCGCCGATGATGTAGGCCAGAAGTACGGCAGGTCCGGCCGATTGGATCGACTCCGAGGAGCCCATGAAGAGGCCGGTGCCGATGGCCGAGCCGAGGGCCATGAAACGGATATGGCGAGCAGTCAGGCCTCTTTTCAGGCCTGCGTTCTCCCCGTGCTCGTCGGCTGAAACCATGGGTGTCCTTTACTCTCGACTGCCCGAGGCCACCCTCCGAACCCGCGTTCTGTCTCGGCCCCACGGCCATCTCAGAATCTCATATGGACAAGGAGGCAGTAGACGGACCCCTGAGCAAAGAGTCAGAGATCACTCAAGCCGTCTGCCTGTCACTGGCGAGCATTCCGAAGATGAGGGTGTCGGTCCACTCGCCCTTCGACCACCAGTCCTTGCGCAGATGTGCTTCCTCGCGCATACCGATCCTGCGAGCCAACTTCGCCGAGGCTGTGTTCCGCGAGTCCATCTGTGCGAATACCCGGTGGAGGCCGTAGTGATCGAAGGCGACGTTGAGGACGGCGATGGCCGCTTCGGTGGCGAAGCCGTGGCCGCTGGCGGCCGGATCGAGGATCCAGCCGATCTCCGCTTTCTCATCACTGCCGTCTTCGAGCCACAGCGCGATATCGCCGATGACGCGTGAGCCTTCAAGGGAATCGAGACCGTCGGCGGTCTCGATGACCAGCGCCAGGGTACGGGATTCGGTCTCGAGTCCAGTGCGGGTGAGGCGTTTGGCGATCTCGGTCTCGGCCACCTCGGGGGTCCAGGGATCTTGGAGGAGGAACCGGGAGACGTCCTCGCGAGAATAGATCGGAAGGTGCGCCTCGGCGTCGGTCTCGCGATACGAGCGCAGGCGCAGTCGGTCAGTGGTCAGCGGAAGTTCGATGGGCTGCATGGGCCCACTCTGCCAGGTCGACCTGTGCGGATGACGAACGACGCCGGTGATCGGCGCGGGTTCGCCTATAAATTGTGGCGCTCGGCTTCTCCCAGCGAACGGGGAAATTGCCCTCTGCGAAGATACCGAGCACAAGCGAGTCCAGATTCGCCTCGTTGACGAAGTCGATTGAGCCGGAGGGTTCCGAGCAGCGCCGGAGGCTGGGCACGGACGGGTGCGTGGATGAGGTGAGGGAGCGGACGGCCTCCAACCTACTCAGTACTCACGCAAAACGAGTGGAAGGAACATGAAGCGTCAGTTAACTCACTGTTCGGCCCGAGCATCGTCACTTCTTCAGCGCCTGACCCCACGTCAGCTTCGGACCCGACTTGAGGATCGAGCGTTCGAAGATCCTCGTGGCCAGCAGCAGCGCGAGCAGGGTGGTGACGATGAGGATGAGCAGAGACACCAGCGGCTCCCACCAGGCGATGGAGCCGAGGAAGACTCGCATCGGCACTGCCACCGCCGCGGAGAACGGAATGTAGGACAGCACCGCCATCACCGTTTCGTTCGACGAGAAGATGATGACGCCCATATAGGGCAGAAAGATGAGCATCATGATCGGCGTGCTCGTCGACGGCAGATCCTCGGTGCGCGAGACCATCGATGCCGCGGCCGCGTAGAGGGCGGCGACCATGACGAAGCCGACGATGAAGAGCGGGATGAACCAGGCGATCGGTTCGGCGACCTTGCCCAGCACCATGTCGTTTCCGCTGATGGCGGCACCCGCGAGGACCGCGACCGCGGTGAGCCCGATCTGCGCGAAAGCGAGGATCGTACACGCGATGACCTTGCCGAACATGAGCACCCGCGCCGAGGTGGACGCGAGCAGGATCTCGACGATCCGCGACTGCTTCTCCTCCACCACGGACGAGGCGATCGTGTTCCCGAACGTCATCGCCGCCATGAAGAACACCAGCCCGAGGCCGAGCCCGATGAAGTAGGTGAGAGCCTGGTCCGGGGCGTCGGGATCGAGGAGTTCGACCTCAGGAGTGAGACTGAGTGCGCCGATGAGCGATTCCGGTGCCGAACGCAGGGACAGCACCGCCACCCCGGTCGGCGAATCCTCCGATTCGACGACGGCGGATTCGACCTCCTCGGAGGTGATCAGGGCTGTTGCCTCGTCGACGTCATCGACGGCCACCGGTTCGATATCGTCGATCCCCTCGATTGCCTTCGCCCCCTCCGAGGTGACCGCCACCTTGTCCGTGGAGGAGAACAGTGAGGGCAGCGCTCCGGAGACCCCGACGAGTACGCCGAAGAGGACGATGCTCAAGATCATCGAGACCATGAAGGCCTTCGACTTCAGCCTGACCATGATCTCGCGTTCGATGACGAGTCCGATCGCGGTGGTGAATCCGGCCCGGCTGCTGCCGGCGCGGGCTGCTTGAGTGCCGTCGGCGGCGGTGGTCGTTTCGGTGGTGCTCATGCCTGCGTGACCTCCTGGAAGAGACGGTTGAGGGCAACGTCGTGCGGAGCGAAGGACGACACCGAGGAGACGGTGAGCGCTTTGCGCAGGACCGCCTCGGCGGCATCGGCATTCGGGGCCGTGAACCGGACCCAATTGCCGTCGAGCTCGATGACGGAGATATCGGGCAGACCACGCACCCAGCCGAGGTCGGCATCGGTCTGCAGCGTCCACTCGGGCAGACTGCGCTGCCGGCGCAGTTCCGCGGTGGTGCCTGCTGCGACGAGGCGGCCGTCGTTGATGATGACGAGATCGTCGACGAGGCGTTCGACGAGGTCGAGCTGGTGGCTGGAGAAGAGCACTGGGGCGCCGGAGGAGGCGAAGGCGGTGAGGACGCCGAGGGTGCGTTCGACGGCAGCAGGATCGAGGCCGGAGAACGGTTCGTCGAGGACGAGGGCTTGCGGGTCGTGGATGAGCGCCGCAGCGATCTGGACCTTCTGCTGATTGCCGAGGCTGACCGATTCGAGAGTATCGGTGGGTTCGCCCTTGAGGTCGAGCTGGTCGAGAAGGTCGAGGCCGCGCTTCATCGCCGCTTGGCGGGTGAGGCCGTGGAAGCGGGCGAGGTAGACGAGCTGATCGATGATCGGCATCTTCGGGTAGAGACCTCGCTCCTCGGGCATGTAGCCGATCACACTGCGGTGATGTGCGGTGATCGGATCACCGTCGACGAGGATGCGGCCGGAGTCCGCGGCGAGAACGCCGAGCAGGATCCGCATGGTCGTGGTCTTGCCCGAGCCGTTCGAGCCGACGAAACCGGTCATCCGGCTGTCGCCGATGTCGAAGCTGAGGTCGTGCAGCACCTGCTTGTCGCCGAAGCTGCGGTTGATGTTCTCCAAGGTGATCATGCTTCAACGCTATGTGAGGCGCGGTGCGAGCGGATCAGCCGCAAGGATGAAATCGAGACCCCTGTTGCCCGGCGCAGCCCAGTGCCGAGCGGCACCAGCCTCGGCGGCTTGATCAAACACCTGCGTTGGGTGGAGTTGGGAGCGTTCGCTGAGCAGATCGGGCAAATCCCCGCCGCGGAACTGCCCACACCGCCGTGGACCGACGCAGACCCTGAGGCTGACCTGCGGCTGGAGCCGGACGAGAAGCTGCACGATGTCATCGGTGCCTACCTGGAGGAGTGCGACCGCTCCCGAGAGATCGCCGCCCAGCACAGCCTCGACTACGTACCGCCGGGCGGAAAGTTGACGTTGCGGTGGGTGTACCTGCACCTGATCCTGGAGACCGGCCGGCACGCGGGACACGCGGGCATCGTGCGCGAGATGATCGACCACACCGTCGGCGACTGACTGCTCGCCGCGCGGCGGCGGCATAGGGTGGCAGCGAGAGGGAGTAGCGACGGCGCCAACGGCAGTGGCGACCTGTCTAGCCCCCGACCTTCGCCACGCCGTTCTCGTACGCCCAGATCACTGCGTGGATGCGATCGCGGATGCCGAGTTTCGACAGCAGGTTCGACACGTGGGTCTTCACGGTGGCCTCGCCGACGAATAGGTTCGCGGCGATCTCGGAATTGCTGGCCCCGGTCGCCACCAATTGCAGAACCTCGAGCTCGCGGTCGGTGAGGTGGTCGAGCTCAGGAGCTGTCGGCGTCGCAGGTTCCGGGGTGGACACGGATCGTTCGATGACACGGCGAGTGACCTCGGGGGAGAGCAGGCCGTCTCCGGCGGCCAAGGCGGTCACTGCGTCGATGAGCTGCTCGGCCTCGGCGGTTTTGAGCAGAAAACCACTTGCGCCGGCATCGAGTGCACGGAACAGGAAGTCGTCGCGGTTGAAGGTCGTGAGCATGAGGACCGCTCCGGCAGCGCCGCGGCGGACGATCTCCTCTGTCGCCTCGAGTCCGTCCATAACCGGCATCTGCACATCCATGCAGATGACATCGGGGGACAGCTCAAGGGCCTTGTCGATGGCGATCTGCCCATTCTCGGCCTCACCGACGACCGTGATGCCGTCCTCGCTTTCGAGGATCGTGCGGAAGCCGGTACGGACCATGGACTGGTCGTCGACGAGGAGGACTCGGGTCATAGGGATGCCTTTGCTGAACTGTCGGGGCGATTGTGGGCCTCGGGGGCTGCAGTTCCAGAAGTAGCTGAGTCGTCCGGGCAGACAGTGCTGCGCGGGTAAGGGATGCGAGCACGGACGAGCCAACCGCCGCGTGACTTCGGGCCGGCTTCGAGGCTGCCGCCGAGGGCGCTCATCCTCTCCCGCATACCGACGATGCCCAATCCCAGTCCTTCGCTCTGAGTTCGTCCCTCGGCTTCGGACCGGGCACCAGCGGAAACAGACGTGGCCGCACCGCCTGTCGGGCGCGAATCGCTGACCTCCACCTCGAGGTCGGTGCGACCGTAGCGCAGCCGTACGTCCACCTCGGCGCTGGCGCCCGCGTAGCGAGAACAGTTGGTCAGGGATTCCTGAATGACGCGATAGATCGACATCTCGGTGATCGGAGTGAGTGGGCGAGGCTCCCCGATCGTCGCGTACTCGACCGTTTGGTCGAATCGTCGGGCCGATTCGATGAGTTCCGGGAGATCGCCGAGGCTGGGGTTGCCCTTCGTTGATGCCGCCGTCGCATTGTCGGCGGGAAGGTCCGCCGCCTGGCCTCCCGGAGCGGTCGCGTTGTCCGTGGCCGCCGTGTCGTCGGTCGCCGAGTCCGTGTCACGCAGTGTGTAGACGAGGGCGCGGAGTTCGTCGACGGTCTCGCGGGTCGAGGATTCGATGACCTGGAGCGATTCCTTGGCTTTGGCGGGGTTCTTCTCAAGGCTGCGACGTGCGGCAGCGGCGTGGATTCCGACCCCGGCGATATGGTGGGCGACTCCATCGTGGAGTTCCCTTGCGATGCGTACGCGTTCGAGGTCGAGAGCCTGCCGGGTCAGCTGCTGCTCCTGCTCACGCACCTCCGCGTTGGCCGCGCGGAGCTCGGCCAACAGCCTGCGCTGCCTCCATGCGCGGTTGCCGAAGAGCCACGCTCCGCCGAAGAACGCGACGTTCGTCAAGAAAGACACTCCACCGGACGCAGCGAACTGCAGAAGGGTGAAGTCGCCGAGAGCCCGATACTGGACGGTCAGCGACACCGTGAAGAGGATCGCCATGCCGATGCACAGCAGCAAGCGCGACCAGAAGGCGACCTTGCGGCTGCGCTGCCACTGCCCGATCGAATAGATTCCCATGAACAGGACGATCTGGGAGACGCCGATTTCCATGGCGCTGTTGACTAGTGCTACCGAGTAGACGAGGCAGATTGCAAATGCGCTCTGAGTCGGAAACCGGCGCCGATACAACAAGGGTGCGGTGAGGAGGACGGATGCGAGGCAGCAAGCCCACAGAGGTGCCTTCAGAACCTGAATGCTGGAGGCGCTGTAGAGCACTGCGAAGAGCATTGACGACACGGCCAGGCCAATGACGATGTAGACATCGCTCTTGGTGGTTCGCACAGGTGCCTGATCCTCCGTCATCCTTCCAGCTTAGACAGTGCGGTGGCCTGCCGGTATCCGCCGCAGTGGGGAATTTGCGATGCAGTCTTCCCACCGCTGGTGGAGGAGGGGAGCCGACGATATCAGCGCTGTTTCTCGGCGACGACGACGGCCAGGTCCCGGTGCTGCCAGTGCACGCGGGTGGTCAGCTCCGCCTCGGCGAACCAGGTCAGCTGCTCCTCGAGGGAGCTGGGCGTGTCGTCGACCCAATCGATCGGTGTGACGACGTCCGCCGGATCGGCGGGCACGATGAGGTCACCGAGGACGAACCTCCCGCCGGAATCGAGCACCGCCGCGATGCGGGCGAAGAGGTCGGCCTTGCCGGGGCCGTCGAGATGATGGACGGAGAGCGTCGACATGACCAGGTCGAACGGCCCCTTCG
Organism: Brevibacterium pigmentatum; assembly: GCF_011617465.1. Taxonomy (NCBI): domain Bacteria; kingdom Bacillati; phylum Actinomycetota; class Actinomycetes; order Micrococcales; family Brevibacteriaceae; genus Brevibacterium; species Brevibacterium pigmentatum. The sequence continues at coordinate 3,785,866 of NZ_CP050153.1, read as the reverse complement.
GCAATGATTCTTCGAGGCGGCCCAGCTGCAACCGGGTGCGTTCCGGGTCAAGGGTCGACTCGGCAGCGGAGAGCATCTCGGAACTCGCGTCGATGCCGAGCAGCTCGGCCTCCGGGAGTGCCTCGAGGACGCGCTGTGCTGTCAGTCCGCTGCCGACGCCCAGATCGAGGATTGACCTCGGTGCCCCGGTGGCCGCCGCAGCTGCCACCTCGGTCTGCAGGCGCGGGTAATCGGGGATCTCCTCGGCCATGAGCGCCAGGTAGGTCTCCGGATCCCACTCGAAATCGGACATGTCAGCTCCTTCGCCGGTGCGACGAAGCCTACTCCTCGCGGCCCTACAGGTCGATGGCGACGATCGGATCCGTGGTCGGCTGCTTCGAACCGCCCTCGGGTTCGACGGTGATACCGAAGACGCTGCCGTCGGTGAACTTTTCGCCGGTGATGGTCACCGGCTCATCCGCCATCAGGCCGGCGTTTTCCGGGCCGTCGGCACCGATGACCCACATCTGCATCGACTTTCCGGCCGGTGGCTGTCCGATGTCTTTGGGGCTGAGGCGGATGAGCTGCTCGCTCTTGGAAGAGAGAACAGTGACAGAGCCGCCCTCGGGCAGCTTCTCGGTGTGCGTACGCAGATCACTGGCCTCCATGAGACGGGCAGAATCATCCAACTGCTGCTGAGTCGCGGCCAGCTCCTCTTCCAGGGCGTTCTGCCGCTGTTGCTGCTGCCAGAGGGTCCCGCCGAGACCGGCGGCGACAACGATCGCGGCCGCGGCCGCGACCCACGGCAACCAGGAGATGCGGCGAGGCTGTGGATCTCCTGCGCCTTCAGCGCGGGGGGCGGGCCTGCGTGCCTCTCGATGGTCGCTCAGCGACGTCGGTGCCGGCTGAGGATCGTTGGAGGCATCAGCGACGATGGGCGGAACCGAGGTCTCAACGGCCGGTGAGGCCTTCGCCTCGGCGGCTGACGACGTCTCCGGAGCCGGTTCCTGTGCCGGCTCCTGGGCGTGGTTCTCGGGGATCGACAGAATCGCCTCACGAGTCGAGGAGCTGACCTCGACTGGTTCATCGGACTCGGCTGCTTCGGCCATGACGTCGGAATAGGAAGCGACCTCAGCGCGGAAGTCGGCATCGGACTCGGCAAGTGCCTGAGCCTCGGCGAGCTCGGAGTCGCTCAGCCCGCCCAAGGCCAGGCCGGCGGCCAGATAATCACGATCGGTGCTCATCGACTCGCCTCCAACTCGTCTCGCAGCTTCTTCATTCCGTCTCTGATCCGTGACTTGATGGTACCCAGCGGCACCTTGAGATCCTCCGAGATCTGAGCGTGGGTCAGACCCTGATAGAAGGCCATGACGATCGGCGTGCTCTGTTCCTCGGGGAGGATCTTCAACGCGGAGACCGTGCGGTCCGACTCCGCCCGATCGATTACGGTCTGCTCGACTCCCTCAGCCGCCTCGGCGGAGGTGCGCAGCCCGTCGGCGAAGTCACGGTCCTGCTGGGACTGAACGCTGCGCACACAGTCGATGGCCCGTCTGCGACACAGGGTGACCAGCCATGCCCTGCCCGTTCCCCGGGCCGGGTCGAAGCCCGAACACCGCGTCCACACCTCGGTGAAGCATTCCTGCAGGACCTCCTCGGCGAGTGATCGGCTCTTGACGATCCGGAGGATCACGGCCATGAGGATGCGCGATTGGGTGGTGAAGAGTTCGTCGAACGCGGACCGATCGCCTGCAGCGATCCGCAGCAGCAGCTCACCGCTGGGATCCGATGCGGTGGCCGCTTCCGCCGAGGCGATTCCGGCGTCGGCAACGGCCGGTGGGTGGTTCTCCTGCCGGTCGGACCCCGGGGGTCCGTGCCGAAACGCCGTCGGATCGTCTGAACTCATTGACCAATCATGTCATCCCTCGGACTGCGCGTCGTGCCGCGTCCAGGGGGCAGGGGAAGACGACGGCGGCCGGGGCCCGATCGCGACTGCATTGATCGTTCCCCGGCCACCACCATTCGGTGTGTCGTCGTCACTTCCCGGGCATCATCACGGCGTCGACCATGTAGACCGTGGCGTTGGCGGTCTTGACGCCGCCGCAGACCAGTCCGGCATCGTCGAACTTCATGTCCTCGCCCTCACCGGAGATTGTGACCTTCGAGCCTTCGACGGTCTCGTGCTCACCGGCGATCTCATCGGGAGAGAGCTGACCGGGGATGACGTGGTAGGTCAGGACCTTCGTCAACATGTCCGAATCCTTGGCCAGGGCGTCGAGGTCGTCCTTCGGCACATCGGCGAAGGCGTCGTCGACCGGGGCGATGACGGTGAATTCGTCGCCGTTGAGGGTGTCGACGAGGTCGACATCGGGATTGAGCTTGCCCGAGACCGCCTTGGTCAGGGTTTTGAGCATCGGGTTGTTCGAGGCGGCGGTGGCCACCGGGTCCTGTCCCATGCCCTCGACAGAACCGGCCCCGTCCGGGTTCGCTTCCGCGTAAGCCGAGCAGCCCTTGCCGACGAGGTCGGAATCGGCCATGGAGGAGTCGGCGGACTCGTCGGGCATCTCGGACTCGCCCGAGTCAGCGGGCTGGGATTCGGAGCTGCCCGATTCCGAACCGGACTCCTCCCCGCCGGATCCGGAGTCCATTCCGCAGCCGCTCAGAGCCAGCAGGCCGATGGCGCCGGCCGAGAGGATGGTGGCGGTGCGTGTGCGAAGCAGTGTCTTCATTGTTCTTCTCCTAATCAACAGTGATGCGTATTCGCGCACAGCTGTGAAGTGATCTCCATTGCTCGCTGTGTACTGGGTATTCGGTGCGGTGCCCGGTTCGGATGGGTGGATGGGGAAGAAATATGAGAATTCCTTCGCCGAGGCGGCCCCGGAGGGACAGCTATTCGACGCGGAATTGGATGTGGTGGTGCCCGGTGGCCGAGTTCGGGATCGAATCTCGACGTTTCGACGTCTGCACGGTGCCGTCCTTGTCCGTGGCGCGCACGGTGACGGTATGGGAGCCCGCGGCCACCTCGGCGAATTCGGCCCGCCATTGCCGCCAGGTGTCGATCGTGACTTCCTCGGCGAGATCCGCCTGCGTCCACTCGCCGTCGTCGAGCTTGACCTCGACACGCTCGATCCCTGAACGCTGTGCCCAGGCGGTGCCGCCGACCCGGATGTCCCCGGCAGGGACCTTGGCCAACGGCTTGGGGACCTCGATGCGGGAAGCGACGAGGATGGGGGCTTTGGCATCCCACCCGCGGTCGGTCCAGTAGGCGGTCTTCTCATCGAAGCGGGTGACCTCGAGTTCGGTCACCCACTTCGTCGCGGAGACGAATCCGTAGAGTCCGGGAACGACGAGGCGGGCGGGGAACCCGTGGATCGGGGTGAGCGGTTCGCCGTTCATTCCCACCGCCAGGAGGGCCGCACGGTCATCGGTCAGTGCACCGATCGGGGTCGAGGCGGTGAATCCGTCGAAGGAGTGGGAGAGAACCATATCGGCCTGCGAGCTCGGGCGGGCTCGGGCGAGGAGTTCGCGGACTGGATAGCCGAGCCAGGTCGCATTGCCGACGAGCTCTCCGCCGACGGGATTGGATACGCAGGTGAGCGTGATGTGGTGCTCTTCGAGGGGCAGGTCGAGCACGTCGTCCATCGTCAGGGTGAGCTCGTTCTCGACCATGCCGTGGATGCGCAGCGACCACTGTTCGGGGTCGATGACCGGTGGTGAGAGGACCGTGTCGATGCGGTAGAAGTCCTTGGCCTCGGTGACGAAGGGGACCGTGCCGTCGACGCCGGTGCTCGCGGCCGCAGGGATCGCGGCCGCCTTCTTCGCAGGGGTGGGCAGAACGAGCTTGGCCACCGCGGCTCCGGCATCCTGAGCCAGCGAAGCAACGGTCTGGCCGGCGGCGATGGTGCCGGCCCCGATGGCGCCGAGGGCCCCGGCGAGGCCGAAGAAGCGACGTCGACTCAGCGGATCCGACGGCTGGGAGCCGCGGGCGATACTGGGGGCGATATCGGGACGGTCGGCCGCCTCGGCGAGGGTTTGGGGTGTTCCGAGGCGCAGCAGCATGACGAAGACCGCGATGCCGGCCGCGATGCCGATGAACGTGGGAATGACGTCGAAGGCACCCGCCTCGGGACGGATGATGATGACGATGACTGGGACGAGCCCGGCGACAACCAGCAGCCTCGTGGCCAGGCGCCGGCGGGAAACCGCCAGTGCTCCGATGAGCCCGGCGAGGACGATCGCACCGAGGCCGGTGGAGAGGACGAGGACGAGTTTGTCGTTGTCACCGAACAAGGCGATGACGGGTTTGATCGCCGCCGGGGGAGCCAGTGGGATGATCGCCTGACCGAGGGTGAGCAGAGGTGCGGCGCTCGGGGTGAAGGCACGCGCGATGAGGTCTGCGAGACCGAACATCATGAGTGCGGCGGCGATGCCTGCCACGACGCCGCGGAAACGGTGGGTTGCACGGGTTTTCCGATTCATAGTGATCATTCGGAGCCGCCGGGACGGCGGATGGGTCTGCGGGTTTTGTTACTGACCATTCACTGAAACGCCAGTGACCTTGTTGCGTGCCTGTCGTAGCATGGTGCAATGACTGAGAAACCCGGATACGCCCAGCCGCAGGCTCCGACCGGAGATGCGGATGAGCCGAAGAGCCCGAGTGCGCCGATCTACACCGCGAAGGTCGAGAACCTCGGCGGCACCTCGGGCGAGGTGCGCGTCGAAGACGGCCAGAACCTGTCCACCGCCCCGACCTCACGGGTCGAAGAGGGCAACAACCCGGAACAGTTCCTTGCCATGGCCTGGTCGACCTGCCTTGGTGAAACGCTCAAGGTCGTTCTCGCGGTCAACGAGATCGAAGCACTCTCACGTGTGCGCGTCGAGGTCGAACTGCACAACGAACCCTCCGGCAACGGCTTCTACTTCGCTCCGAAGGCGTTCATCTCCATCGAAGGGGTCTCGGACACCGACGCCGAGAAGTACGCTGCCCGCGCCCACGCTCGCTGCCCCATCTCCAAACTGCTCATGGGCAAGGGCACCCCGGTCGTCGAGATCGAACCGTACAAGAACCCGGACAACTTCCAACTCAGCTGAACCGGCTGAGCAGAGAACGAGAGGCCCCGACTGTCACGGTCGGGGCCTCTTCCGTCGGCACCTGCGCTTTACCTGTCGGACTCCGCGGCAACGTCGGCGGCGATCTGCGCCATCTGCATGGCCGCCTCGGCGGGGCGGATCAGCCATCCCACGTGGGACGACATGAGCGTGCGCACCCGGTAGGGATTGTCCGGGGTGAGCGCATCACCTTCGCGGATGAGGCGATCCTGCATCGCGGTCGGCACGCTCCGATCCTCGCCGAGGCGGACAAACGTACGCGGAATCGTCCCCCACGTGCCCGCCTGCGCCCGGTGTTCGGGCCCTCCCGCGTCGAGGTTCTCATCCGGCTGCAGTGAGTTCAGGAAGATGCGGAATTCGTCATCGCTGACGTCGGCGCAGAAGAGTGCTTTCAACCCGTCGAGGACTTCCAGGTCGGCCTGGCGGAAATTGCAGCGCAGCAGTCCCAACTGCCCGGGATCACCGGCCAGGGCCCGAGCGAGAGCCGCATTGTCGACGGTCTTCATTTCGGGTTCGGCATTGTATTCGGCGGCCGGGAGGTCCACCGGTGCCCATGCGGAGACATAGACCATGTGGTCGATGAGCTCCGGATGCGCATTCGCCAGCGCGGTCAATGTGGCCCCGCCGCGGCTGTGGGCGACGATGACCACCGGTCCGTGCTCCTTGGCACGGGCCGCCGCCTCGGTGAGAGCCCGGACATTGTCGTCGACGGTCACACCCCTGAGCGATCCCGGCTCCGAGGTGAACCGGGCGAGGTCCTGAGGCGCCTGATACCCGAGCGGGAAGGTGGCGGCGAAACCGTGACCCGGCAGGTCAACCGCAGCCGAGCGCACTCCGTGGAAGGCGAGTTCGGCCTGCAACGGGGCGAAAGAGAAGGAAGTGGCGAAAGCGCCGTGGACGAGGATGAGCGTCGGCTGCGTCATCTCCTCAGCCTAGCGGCCGCCTCGGCGATGGGGAACGGAACACCAGACAAATGGCTCACTGGATGTCGAAGCGGATTACAGTGGCTGGTAGGACGCTCGGCACCGGACCGGGCACGGAGCGACGAGACGAGCCGAGGTGGAGATGAACCTGCAGGAGTTCCTGTTCCTCGCCCTCGACCTCACCGGCACCTTCGTCTTCGCGGTCTCCGGAGTGCTGTTGGCCGCCCGCCGCGATTTCGATATCACGGGCGGGTTGGTGCTGGGCACGATGACGGGAATCGGCGGCGGCATGATCCGCGATGTGCTCCTCGACCGAGTGCCCAACGCCATCGGCCAACCGATCTACCTCGCCCCGCCGGTGATCGCGACCCTGCTCATCTACATCATCGGCTCCCACATCTCCCGGGCACGGATCTGGATCGTCGCCTTCGACGCGATGGGCCTCGGGCTCTTCAGCGTCACCGGTACGACGATCGCACTGTCCGCCGGGGCGAACTATCCGGCGGCGCTGCTCATGGGTGCGCTGACCGCGTGCGGCGGCGGACTCATGCGCGACGCCGTGGCCAGCGAGGATCCGGCGATCTTCCGCGGCACCGACCTCTACCTCATCCCCGCCCTGTTCGGTTCGGGGCTGACGATCATCGCCGAGGTGACCGGACTGTTGGGTGCCATCGCCTCACTCATCATCGCAGCCGCCGCCTTCGGGTTCCGCATGCTCGCCTGGAAGCTGCAGTGGCGGGTGCCGCAGCCGATGCGGCAATGGTCGTACCGGGACACCGGACGCCGGGTGAAGAAGAAGCTGCCGTCGGTGTTCCGGAAACCGGACTGAGGGTGTGGCCTGTGGGGCGGTCTCTGACCGGTTGACGTTCGCGGTGGCGGATCTGAAACGTCGCTGCCGGTATCAGTCGCCCGTGCTTGTGCGAGGATGAAATCATGAGTGAGACACCGCCCGGACCACCGCCTCCGGGTCCGCTTCCGTTGCACGAGGAGGAACCGGTCCCGACGTGGACACGCGACTTTCTGCGCGTCCTCGGCTTCACCCTCTTCGGTGCGCTCTTCTTCACCTTCTTCATCTGGTCCGCGTCGACTGGGCTGATGTACCAGCGGAACATGACCGACAGAATTGAGGCAGATGGCCTCTGGTCAGGAATCATTGCTGGTGTAATTGCGCTTCTCTTTCCCTTCCTGTTCATGGAGCACAAACGACCGGACGACGGGTTCCGGCGTGAGGGTCTCGTCCCGCTGATTCTGCTCAGCGTGGTCGCTTCCGCAGTGATCGTCACGTTGGTGGCGCTGGTCTGGCCGTTGTTTCTCGGCGAGCGGGCTGTGCCCGGAACAGTAGCGGCGGAACTCAACAGCGATCCGGCGAGCTTCTTCCTCGTCCTGCTCTTCTTCATCGGCGGAATGGCGTGGAGTATGTGTGTGGTGATGCCGATGATGATCGGCGGCTTCAAGGCCGCGCTGTGGCTCCTGCTGCCGTATCTCGGATTCGTCTTCCTCATCGGCTTCGCCGGTGTGAGAGTCTTCGACAATCCGCCGAGCCTGCTCACCACGATGATCTGGGTGGCTGTGACGCTGACCGGCCTGGCGGTGCTGACCGTTCTGGCGATGCTGCGCAATGTCATGGACAAGTCCACGCCGCAGATGACCGCCGCCGAACGCGATGTGGCTTACCAGAGGTACCTGGAGGACAGGCGTCGGCGCGGACTGACGAACGAGAACCCGCTGCCGGGCATCGACGGACCTCAGCCGCCGCCGCATCCGCCGCAGGACCCGAGGCGGTGAGCGTTCACCTGTGACTCATCGGCATGGACGCGGCCCTTCCCACCTGGAAAGATGAACGCATGAGTGAGCCGACGAGCAACTGGACGACCGACCCCGCCCCACTTCTCCGCGCCGGGGAGGGATTCCGCCTCGGCGAGGTCGACCCCGAATCCACTCCCGGCTACGACGGGGACAAGGAGTCGGGGAAGAAGGATCTGGAAGCGCTGTCGACCGAGCTCAGCGATCTGCAGGAACGCCTCTTCGCCGCTCACCACGACGAGGAATCCGGCCCCGCCGTTCTCCTCGTCCTGCAGGCCATGGACACCGCCGGCAAAGGCGGAATCGTCCGCCATGTCGTCGGCGCCGTCGACCCGCAGGGTGTCGAACTCGCGGCCTTCAAGAAACCCACCGACGAGGAACTCGCCCACGACTTCCTCTGGCGCATCCGCCCACGCGTGCCCGGGCCCGGCATGATCGGCGTCTTCGACCGCTCCCACTACGAGGATGTGCTCATCGGCCGCGTCCGCGAACTCGCCGACGGCGCCGAGATCGAGCGCCGCTACTCAGCCATCAACGACTTCGAAGCCGAACTCGTCGCGGCAGGGGTGCACATTGTCAAGGTCATGCTCCACATCTCCCCGGACGAGCAGAAGGAGCGCCTGGCCGAAAGGCTCGACCGTGCCGACAAACACTGGAAATACAATCCGGGAGACGTCGACGAGCGACTCCTGTGGCCGGACTACATGGATGCCTACCAGGCCGCCTTCGACCGTACCTCCACCGGGGCGGCTCCCTGGTTCGTCGTGCCGGCGAACCGGAAATGGTACGCCCGGCTGGCCGTGCAGCGACTGCTGCTTGACGTCCTCAAAGGCATCGACCCGCAGTGGCCCGCCGCCGATTTCGACGTCGAGATCGAGAAGAAGCGACTCGCCGAGAGCTGAGGGGACCCGACGGGGCGCTGCCGGTCACGTTTGTGCGGAACGTGGGGCCGCCTCGGCGAGGGACCTGCCGTGACGAATCGCGACGTCAGTCGCGACGAATGCTGAAGTCGACCTTCGTGGGGTGTTCGACCGTGCGTGAGACCGTGCAGTACTTGTCGTGAGAGAGCCCGACGAGCCGTTCGACGCGGGCATCGGCCTTTCGGCCCTCCTCGTCGTCGGGGAACGCGAGGTCGAAGTCGAGGTGAACGTTGTCCACGCGAGAGGCTCCGTCCTCGTCGATCTTGTCCGCGGTCGCGGAGACGTCGAACTTCGTCGGTTCGGTGTGACGGCTGGTCACGGTGTCGACGTCGATCGACGAGCAGCCGGCGACGGCGGCCAGGAGCAGTTCGACGGGGGTCATGAGACCCTCGCCGCGGCCGAATTCGATGCTCGCTCCGCTCGGGGCGGTGGCGCGGTAGTGGTTCTCGGCGATGCGGGTCAGTTCGATGCTGCGAATGTCTTCACTCATGGACTAATGATGGCAGACTTCCGGGTGGCAGGAGCTGGGACGATCAAGGTTTGGTGAAGTCGACCTCGCTCGATTCCTGCACTCGAGCGTGCCTGCCGGGACCGGATTCGAACTGCCAATACAGGTTCGTGTGGGAGACGACCTGCTCCGGTGGGGGAGCACCCCACTCGGTGAGATTCTCGGTGGTGTGGGCGTCGGTGACGAGGGTGACGTCGTAGCCGCGGGCGAAGCCGCCGTGGATCGTCGAGCGCACGCAGGCGTCCGATTGAGCGCCGGTGACGACGAGGTGGCCGACGTCCTTTCCGGCGAGCACCTCCTCGAAGTCCGTGTCCTCGAAGGTGTTGCCGTGGGTCTTCTCGATGATGGATTCGCCGTCGGCGGGGGAGAGCGTGTCGATGATCTGCCATTGCGGGGAATCGATCGGCAGCTCACCGGAGCTGTGCCGAACCCAGACCACCTCGGTGCCGGTGTTCCGGGCACGGTCGACGAGATCGGCAATCGTGGAGACGACGGATTCGGAGTTCCAACTGGCCTGCATCACTCCGTTCTGGACGTCGATGACGACAAGGGCGGAGTTCGAGCGGGCGGACGTCGGCGGCTGAGCTGTGGACATGTGATCCTCCTTGATCAAGGATCATTGTCCTCGCCTCGATCCCAGCAGACAAGAGCTCGACGCCGGCCGGTTCCGCGGGTGTGAGAATGGGGGAGTGAGCGATTTCTCCGAGGACAACGGTGCCGCCGGTCCGCGCCGTTTCAGCGTGCTGCGCAGCTGGAAGACTGCGCCCTATCTGGTCGGATCGGGCACGGCGATGATGGGCGACAATATCGAGCACGTCATCACCTATTGGGTGCTGTGGCAGAAGTTCGAATCCCCGGCGCTCGTCGGATTCCAGCTCATCAGCCACTGGCTGCCCTTCCTGCTCCTGTCCGTCTATGCCGGATCTCTGGCCGAACGCTTCGACTGCCGCCGCCTCATCCAGATCGGACAGATCATGTTCATGGTCGTGTCTCTGTGCTGGGGGATCCTCTTCCTCACGGACTCTCTGCAGCTGTGGCAGGCCTGCGTGCTGCTCGTCATCCACGGACTGGCCGGATGTCTGTGGGGTCCGGCCGAGCAGATGATGCTCCACGACTTCGTCGATCGGAAGGAGCTGCCGAGCGCGGTCCGGCTCAATGCGACGTTCCGCAGCCTCGGCATCCTCTTCGGCCCGGTCGTCGGATCCGCCCTGCTACTCGGAGTCGGCGCCACCTGGGGCATCTTCATCAACATCGTCTTCTACCTGCCGCTGACGATCTTCCTCATCCGTACCCCGTTCACCGGACATCTGCGCAGCGGTGGAGTGCGCACTGCACGAACGACGCTGCTGCAGTCGTTGAAGGTGCTCGTCGAGGTGCGGCACAACCGCGCAATCGTTGGCATGCTCCTGCTCGCTGCGCTCGCCTCGACGACGATCGGGGCAGTGCTGCAGACGGCCATGCCGGTGTTCGGCGACATCCTAAATCCGGTCGGTGGGGACAGCGACTTCGCTTATGGGGTGCTGCTGTTTGCGATGGGTGCCGGTGGGGTGCTCGGCGGTTTCGGGCTCGAGGCGACCGGGTGGATCAAGGCCGTCCCGGCTGCCGCGGCACTGGCTGCCGCGGCGATGGGACTCAGTTCGCTGTTCTTCGCTCTGACCTCGCACCTGTGGGTGGCCGTGATCATGCTCGTCATCGCCGGAGTCGCGAAGATCACCGCAGAGTCGACCGAGATGGCGATCATCCAACTCGAAGCCCCTCCCGAGATCCGCGGCCGCGTCATCGGCTCCTATGCGACGTTCGGCCCCGGCATGCAGACCTTCTCCGGAGTCACCGTCGGAGTGCTCGGCACGATCGCCACGATCCCCGGAGCCGTCATCATCGGCGGCACTGTCCTGGCCATCGGAGCAGTGGCCATCGGCACCTACGCCGTCACAGGAAGACGCAACCCCCATGCCCCAATTGCTACCTGACGGGGGCGCAGCAACCTGGCGCCAGGTATCCGGGCCGCCGTCACCTGCTTCTGCGCGGGAATTCGGAGTGCCATCGCTCGGGTTCGCCCACGTCAAAGGCACACGGCACGAGGCTCGACCGAGCGCAGCCGTCGACGTTCACGGTCCGGTCGGCGATCGTGAGTTCTGCTTCGTCGATGTCGAGCGACGGCAGGTGCTCAAGACCGTGCAGAATCCTCGGCTCATCCGCATGACCACCTCACTCGTCGACGACATTTTGACGATCACCCTGCCCGACGGGCGCTCTGTCACCGGGGTGCCAGCCGGCTCGGGTGAGCGCCTGACCTGCAATTACTGGAAGCGACCGGTCGACCTCGAACTCACTGACGGCCCGCATTCGGCACTCGCCTCCGAGTGGCTGGGAAAGCCGGTGTGGCTGGCCCGCGCACGTCGTGGAGACGTGATCTACGGAGCTGGCCTGTCGATCGTCACGACCGCTTCGATGAGGGAACTCGCCGATCGGTCGGGTCACCATGAGCTGCTTGATGAGGCCGCCCGCTTCCGGGCCACCCTCGTCCTCGACACGGACGAACCCTTCATCGAAGAGACCTGGCGAGGCCGGGATGTGACGGTGAACGTGCCGGACACCGGCGCGCTGCGTGTGCGAATCGGGGATCCGATCGCGCGGTGTGCTGTCCTCGATTTCGACCCGATCACTGGGGAGCGGGGCAGCAATCTGCTCAAGACGCTTGTCGCCAGCCGCCTGCGAAATGAGGCGGGTGAACCGTACTTCGGAGTCAATGCCGAGGTCATCGAAACCTCTGCGGCTCCGGACACCTGAGCGGTCACGTCCCAACGCAGGTGACGACGGCCCAGATACCTGGCGCCAGGTTGCTGCGCCGCCGTCAGGTAGCAATTAGGTGACGGCGCCGCGGACCTTGTGCGCCGGGGTGTCCCAGAGTCGGTTGTCGAGGATATCGCGCAGGGCCTCGACGGTGTCCCACATCTCGGTGAACCCGATGTAGAGCGGGGTCAATCCGAACCGCAGCACCTCCGGCTCGCGGTAGTCGCCGATGATTCCGCGTTCGATGAGCGCGCTCATCACCGCGAATCCCTCCGGGTGACGGATCGAGACCTGGGACCCGCGATGAGCGTGCGCACGTGGGGTGACAACCTCGACCGGGTGATCGGCCAAACGCTCATCGACGAGGTCGATGAACAGGTCCGACAGGGCCAGGGACTTCTCCCGGATCTGTTCCATGTCCATCCGCGAGTGGATGTCGAGGCCGAGTTCCGCCACGGACATCGACAGGATTCCCTGCGTTCCGGTGAGGTAGCGGCGGATACCGTCGGCGGGCCGGTAGTCCGGGGCCATGTCGAAGGGCTGCGCATGCGACCACCACCCCGACAGAGGGTGGCTGAATCGGTTCTGCAGCGCCTCGGCGACCCAGATGAATGCGGGGGAGCCGGGTCCGCCGTTGAGGAACTTGTACGTGCAGCCGATCGCCATGTCCGCACCGGTTCCGGCCAGATCGATGGGCAGCGCACTGGCCGAATGGCACAGGTCCCAGATGACCATGGCTCCGCCGGAATGGATCGCCGAGGTGGTCGTGCCCATATCGAAGAGCCGACCCGTCCGGTAGTTCACATGGGTGAGGACGACGAGGGCCACCTCGTCGGACATCGTGGTCGGGAACCCTGCGGTGACTTCCTCATCGTCGACGAGGCGGACCTCGTATCCGTCGCCGAGCTGCTCGGCCAATCCTTGGAGCATGTAGATATCGGAGGGAAAGTTCTCCCGCTGCGTGAGGATGACCCGCCGGTCCGGGGAGTCCTCGGCCTGAATCTTCAGCGCCGCCGAGGCGGCCTTGAACAGATTGATCGACGTGGTGTCCGTGACGACGGTCGACCCGGCCCCGCCGCCGACGAGCCCGGCGACCTTCTCACCCAGCTTTGCCGGCAGATCCCACCAGCCGGCGGTGTTCCACGATCCGATGAGACCCGTGCCCCATTCGTCGGTGATGACGTCCTGGGCGCGTTCGGCCGCACCCTTCGTGCGGGGACCGAGCGAGTTCCCGTCGAGGTAGATCGTGTCTTCGGGGATCAAGAATTCCCCGCGGAATTTCCGCAGGGGATCGTTCGCATCGCGGTGTTCGCAGTCTGCGCGGGTGAGTGCACTTGGATTCGCCGAGGCGGCTGTCCGGTCAGAGGTCATCATCGTCGCTTTCCACATGGGGAGGGAACCGGTGGGTTTCTCTGCAGTCCAGGCTACCGTGCGTCGGCTGATGACGATCTATGACCTGTTCATGACGCCAGACGACGGCAGCAGACGGTGCGGAGCGCGCGGTGGGGTGTTCGTTTCTAGTCTGAAACCAGCACCGACCCGCACGATCTCGACCACACGCTCGACCATTCGATCAGGAGTCCACCCTCATGACTGCAGCAACCACCGAGTTCGACACGACCATCGCCATCAGCGACGAAGAACGCGCCACGCGACTGACCACGGCCGGAAACGCATGGAACGAACGACTGGCCGCCTCGGCGAAGAACGGGCAGCTGACTTTCTCGGCCTCGGGCACCGCCCGCGGTTCGGTGTCCTCACTGATCACCGCCGGCCGCCACACCTTCACCGTCGACGAACCGACCCCGCTGGCCGGGGACGACGCCGCCCCGAACCCCGTCGAATACGCCCTCGGCGCACTCATCTCCTGCCAGGTCGTCGTCTACCGCCTCTACGCCCAGAACCTCGGACTGACCATCGACGAACTCGATGTCAGCGCTGAAGGCGACCTTGATGTGCGGGGACTCTTCGGCGCCGATGAGACCGTGCGCCCCGGATTCTCGTCCGTGCGCGTGAGCGTCAACATCGCCGGACCCGACAGCAACGAGGACTACCAGAAGCTGCAGGAGACCGTGGACGCTCATTGCCCCGTCTTCGACATCTTCACCAACCCGACCCCGATCGACGTCACCGTCACGAAGACCAACTGACCTCCCAGGACTACCCGAGGGCGGCCCAGCAACCCGGCGCGAGGTTGCTGGGCCGCCGTCAGGTAGCAAATGGGGTGTTTGAGGGGCCGAGGCGGTTCAGCCTGCGTGGGCGGCGAGCACTTCGAGCACGGAATCGCCGTAGCGGTCGAGCTTCTTCAGACCCACTCCGCTGACCTGACCGAGTTCGCTGATCGTCGTCGGCTTGACCTCGACGATGCCGTAGAGCGTGGCATCGGGGAACACGACGTAGGCGGGCACGCCCTGCTCCTTCGCCTGCTCTCCTCGCCAGGAGCGCAGTGCCTCGAACAGGGAGGCATCGGCGGGGTCGAGCTCGACCTCGGGGCCGCCTCGGCGACTTGATCCGGCCTTCTTCGCTCCGGCTTTCTTCACCGGGTCGACACGCAGTGAGATCTCCTCCTCTCCGCGCAGCACGGGGCCGGCGTTCTCGCCGACCACAAGCACACCGTAGTCACCATGGGATTCGAGGAGGCCGCGAGCGAGCACCTGCCGGATGACGGTCTTCCACTGGCTCTCGGACAGGTCCTCGCCGACGCCCCAGACGCTCAAGCTCTCATGGTCCGAGGCCCGGGACCGGTCATTGTCGTTGCCGCGCAGCACATCGATGACTTGGCCCGAACCGAAACGCTGCCCGCGTTCTCGGTCGAGGCGGATGACGGCCGACAGAAGCTTCTGCACGGCCACGGTCGCGTCCCAGGTCACTGGGGGTGTCATGCAGGTGTCGCAGTTGCCGCACGGTGCGGATTCCTCATCGAAGTACCGCAGCAGCTGCACACGTCGGCAGTCGACGGTCTCGCAGAGGGCGAGCATCGAATCGAGGTGGCTCATCTGGCGGCGTTTGAACACCTGGTCGCCTTCGCCGGATTCGATGAGTCGACGTTGGGAGACGACATCGCCGAGGCCGTAGACCATCCACGCATCCGCGGGCAGTCCGTCACGGCCGGCTCGACCGGTCTCCTGGTAGTAGCCCTCGACCGACCGGGGCAGATCGAGGTGGGCGACGAAGCGGACATCGGGCTTGTCGATGCCCATGCCGAAGGCGATCGTGGCGACCATGACGATGCCGTCCTCGCGGAGGAAGCGCGCCTGGTTCTCCGCCCGTACCTCACTCGGCAGACCCGCGTGATAGGGCAGGGCCGTGAGGCCGCGGGCCGCCAACGCTTCGGCCAGCTGGTCGACCCCGCGCCGGGACAGGCAGTAGACGATGCCCGAATCGCCGGGGTGCTCGGTGGTGATGAAGTTCAGCAGCTGCGACCTCGCCGAAGCTTTCGGCTCGATCCGATACGTGATGTTGGGACGGTCGAAGCTTGCGACGAAGTGCTCGGCATCCTGGAGGTGGAGGCGTTCGGTGAGTTCGGCATGGGTGGCCGGAGTGGCCGTGGCCGTCAGAGCGATGCGCGGAACGTCGGGGAACCGTTCGGCCAGAACGCCGAGCCCCAGATAGTCGCTGCGGAAGTCATGGCCCCATTGAGACACGCAGTGGGCCTCGTCGATGGCGAACAGGGAAATCTGCGCCTGTTCGAGCAGCCGCATCGTCCTCGGTAGGACGAGACGTTCGGGCGCGAGGTAGAGCAGGTCGATCTCACCGGCGAGCAGCTGCTGTTCGACCTGCTGCGCGGTATCGAAATCGAGGGATGAGTTGTGGTAGGCCGCCCGCACACCGAGGTTCTCCAAGGCTGCGACCTGATCGGCCATGAGCGCGATGAGCGGGGAGATGACCACGCCGGTACCGGGCCTGACCAGGGCAGGGATCTGATAGCACAGGGATTTTCCGCCGCCGGTGGGCATGAGTACGACCGCATCCCCGCCGCCGACGATCTGGTCGACGATGGCCGCCTGCTGACCCCGGAACTCTTCATAGCCGAAGATATCGTGGAGGACATCGAGGGCGGAGGTCGTGGCTGCGGAGGTCATGGCACCCACCCTAGTTCACGTCACTGACCTGAACCTCCGGGCCGCCACGAGTCCCAACACGCACACCACGGCCACCGCGACGGCGAAGATCACGGTCGCGTTCGCCAGTCCCACCTCGGCGGCGAGGAATCCGGCACCGATCGCCGGCACCGATATGAACACGTACGCAAGGATGAAGTACGAGGTGGTCGCCTCGGTGCGGTGCTCCGGCGCGGTCACCGCGGTGATCGCACGCATCCCGGTCATGAACACGAGCCCCTGCCCGGCACCGGCCAACGCTGCGGAGGCGATGAGCACCGGCAGCGACCCCGCCATGAGCGCGCATACGAGAGCACCCATGCTCACGATCATGGTCACGGTCCCGCCGATGATGAGCCGACGGTCGCTCAACCCGCGCAGCAGCACCTGCGCCGTCGCCGAGGCGCCGAAGAGAAGGAACACGACGGCGCCCGTGATCGCGGTCGACGTCACGTGCAGGGTCTGCCCGATGAAGCTCGGCGCGATCGCCGAATACAGCCCGCACACCGAGA
The DNA here is from genome assembly GCF_011617465.1 of Brevibacterium pigmentatum. Lineage (NCBI taxonomy): Bacteria > Bacillati > Actinomycetota > Actinomycetes > Micrococcales > Brevibacteriaceae > Brevibacterium > Brevibacterium pigmentatum. Next base: position 3,769,222 of record NZ_CP050153.1, on the reverse strand, counting down.
AGCCGGTGATCGCCCCAGGTGAGGCGGCCAGGAACATGCGCTTCGCCGAGGCGGGAATCCCCGGCAGCTGCAACCGCACAGCCGTCGCCCCGCCGCGCGTTCGGTCCCGCACGAAGATGAGCGCCAAGCCTGCGATGACGAGCATGAGCGCGTTGACGAGGAACGGCGTGAGCAGGGGAGCGGGAGCGAAGCGGGCGAGCAGTCCGGAGGACAGGATCCCGAGTCCCAGCCCGCCCATATTCGCCGCCGTGGCCAAGGATCCGGCGAGTCGTTCGCGCCCGGCGGGCGCGTTCTCGAGCACGGTGACGGTGGCGGTCGACGTGAAGATCCCCGCGGCCAGACCGGACAGGATTCGGCCGGTCAGCAGCAGGCCGATGTGGGATCCGATGAGGAAGAGCACCGCCGAGGCGATCGAGAAGATCACCCCGAGGCTGAGCACCGCCCGTCGCCCCAGTCCGTCGGAGAGCCGACCGAAGATGATGAGCGCGCCGATGACCCCGATCGTGTAGATCGCGAAGAGCTGAGTGGTGAATGCGGTGCCGAACCCGAACCGCTCCTCATAGAGCGGGTAGAGGGGCGTGGGCAGGGTGGTGCCCATCATGACGACGGTGAATACGTACACCGAGGCGGCCAGGCCCCATCCCGTCGCGATGCGCAGATCCGGGCGCCGCTGGTGTGCTGCCGTCTCGTCGGCCACTGCCGCACCCCTTTTCCGTTTGAAATCGTCCCTCGCCGAGGCGGCCCACCGCGCCCACCGCGCCCACCGCGCCCATCGCCCCGATCGTCCGAGGATCGGTCCGGTGCCATTCGATCCTGACAGGTGCCTGCAGCCGGTGAACCGACTGCAATTGTACGCTGGTACTTACGAGTCCATGCCTGCGTGAGCACATGGCGGATTGTGCGCACCCGCGAGAAGGAGCAGATTCCGATGACGACGACCCCGAACAGCCCCGCCGAAGCCGACTCGACCGCACCGGCGGACCCGACCCGGCGCCGGGTGATGAAGACGGCGGGCGTGGCCGGAACGGTTGCGGTCATCGGCGGCTCTGTGGCGGCCACCTCGGCGTGTTCGTCTGACGAGGAGGCGGAGCCGACGAAGGACTCAAGTCTGCCGGCCTCCGACGTTCCCGTCGGTTCCGGCACCGTCATCGAGGACACCTACGTCGTCACTCAGCCGAAGGAAGGCGAGTTCTTCGCGTTCTCATCGGTGTGCACCCACCAGGGCTGCCAGGTCACTCGGGTCACCGAGGAGGCCATCGTCTGCCCATGCCATTCCTCGAACTTCTCGGTCACGACCGGAGAGGTGATCTCCGGGCCGGCCGAGGAGCCGCTGGCGAAGTACGAGGTCTCCGAAAACGGCGGCACACTGACCGTCAAGGGGCAGTAGGGCACGTAGAGACCGACTCAGGCCGACGCCGGCCTTCGCAACCCGTCGTGGTCGGCCGTTCGCGGAGCCGGGCACACTCCGTCAGAGGAAGAGCCCGGGAACGACGAGGGCGCCGGCGATGAGGAGCGCGAGCAGGGCCGAGAAGCCGAGCCCGCTCGCTTCGTTCCGGCGGGCCTTCGCATCGTCGGATCGCCACGGCAGGTCCGCCCAGACGAGCGCGGCCCGGAAGACGGAGACGACGATGACGAGCATTCCGGCCAGCCAGACGTAGAAGAACCAGCTCTCCCAGCCTCCGAACGGTGTGATGAGGCGGATGAGCAGCACGAATACGACCGCCGTGACCATCCCCGAGAGCAGCCCGATCCGGGACGCTGCGCGGGGCGCTCGCCACGCGGTGAATGCGCCCCACGCCACGATGAGGGCCCCGATGACAGTAGAGACGAGTTCGGGACTCATGAGCGTTCTCCCTTCGTCGAGACAAGACTCGCGGCCTCATCGACGTCGTTGGCTGAGTCGTTCAGGACGATGATGCCGCCACCGCTCTCTCTGTCGAATCCGAGGTACGACCGGTACCCTCCGGTGCCGCCGTTGTGCCAGGTGATGGTCGAGCCGTCGTGCGTCGTCGTGAACCACGCCCAGCCGATGCGGTCGTCCTCGAAGTCGGCTCGAGGTTCGGCCGCCTCGGCGCCGGGCGCGGCTCCGTCGCTCACGGCTCGCAGCCAGATCGACAGGTCATGGGTCGTCGATCGAATCGCGCCGGCTGGCGCCGAGCCGCCGAGAGTCCACGGAGCGGCCGGCAGCCCCGATGCCGTGAACCCATGGGACAGACCGTCAGCGGACCCCGGGACGAATGTCTCATTCATCCCCAAAGGTTCGGTGAGGCGGTCGCGAACGAGTTCGGAATAGTCCTGCCCGGCCGCCTCGGCGAGGGCCTGGCCGAGGACGGCGAACCCGTAGTTCGAATACTCGGGCTCCGGCTCGCCCACGTCCAGGTCGTTGAGGCTGGCGACGATGTCCCCGGCGTCCCCGCGGTAAGGGTCGGTGTGGACGTAGTTCGACTGCATGGTCATCACCCCGTCGCCGAAGCTCGGAGCGGGTTCCTGGGAGGGCAGCCCCGACCGCTGCATCGCAATCGACTCGAGCGTCACCTCGGCGACCTTCCCCTCCAGGTTCGGCCAGACTTCGCCGAGGCGGGTGTCCGTCTCGACCTCGCCCCGGTCGATCGCCTCGGCGAAGAGCGCGGCCGTGAATGTCTTCGTGATCGAGCCGATCTCGAACTCGGTGTGCTCATCGGCTCCGGCGCCCGCGAAGGTCACCTCGTCGCCGTCGATGCGGGCCGCGGCCACATGCTGCCAATGCTGACTGCCGAGCGCGTCCTCGAGTTCGGTCATGAGCTCGGCGTCCCCTGTCGGCGTGCCTTGGAAGCCGCGCGGCCACGGGGTGATCGCCGCGAGCACAGCGGCCGTGACGGTTGCCGCAATGACGGCAATCAACACTCGCCGAGGCGGCCGTCCCGCAGCCGCAGATGTGGGGTTGGCGTTGGGGCTGTTCATCGTTCCTCCTGGTCGGCAGGGGTGGAATGTGTGGTGGTCGGGTTCGGGTCGCGCGGTGGGCGTGCGGCCCGCCGGCGAGAGGTTCTGTCAGTGCGTTCCGATGAGGACGAGGGTGAGCAGCGGAACGACTCGCTGAGCGGGAACGCGCCAGTGCCCGCGGCGGGCGCTCTCTAACCAGCCGGCGCCGGCGAGGGCATGCACATGGTGATAGATCTGCCCGGACGTGCCGAACCGTTCGTCCTTGCCCAGTTCGGCCACCGTGCTCGTGCCCTCATAGATCGCTTGGAGCAGCTGCAGGCGGACCGGGTGACCGAGCGCTGCCAAGGATCCGGCCGCCTCGGCGAAATCGATCTGCGCCAGCCCTGCGCTGCTCAGGCCCATCTGCCACGCCACGGGACCGCTGCCGCCCGGAGGAGTCGTGTACCCGGTGTAGGTCACTCCGCCCTCCTCGCCGACGTGGTCGACGAGCCCGTGCAGCGCCCAGAACGTCTCGGTGTCGCCCGGCAGGGCTGTGTTCCCGGCGGCGGGTTGGACTGACGATTCCGGGAAACCGTATGGCGCCGGTGATTCCGCTCTGATCGACGACGTTCCGTCCGCCTTCTGCGGCGTCGCGCCGGGCTCCTGCGATGCAGAGGATTCTGCGGCCGCAGCCTCGAGTTCGGCGACTCGTTGTTCGAGAGCGGAAAGGCGATCTTCTGCCGACGGTGTTGGTTCCATGCTTCGACAATACTGGAAGTACGTAATTACGTAAATACATGCAATGAAGCGATTGCCCCTTCGTCCCATTCCTCACGCGGCCTCGCCCCTGCCCTGCAGCCGTCGCCACCCCGCGCCTGAGTCGACGCTGACCGGACAGACTCAGGCAGGCGACCTAGACTGGTGCCGTGATGAGTACCGAAGATCCGCGCACCGAATCCACAGCCCCGCGTAACGAGGCCGCCCCGCAGGCCATTGCCGCAGCGAGTCGACTCGGCTGGCCCATGGTCGTACGCGGAATCCTCGGCGTCGCCTTCGGCATCGTCACCGTCTTCTGGCCTCGCGATTCGAGCAATCCGCTGCAGCTGAGCCTGCCGACCGACGTCGTCGACCACCTCGCGATCGGCTACCTCATCCTCTTCGCCGTGGCCCTGGTCTTCCAGGCCGTGCGCTCGCCGTTGAACGTGCGCACCGCGATCTTCGGACAGGCCGTCATCGCGATCCCGGCCATCGTCTTCCTCTTCCTCGCCGACCAGCCCGCCGAACTGCGCGCGGCCCTGAGCATCTGGGCCCTGCTGCACGGCGCACTCGAATTCTGGGCCTACCGGCAGCTGCGGTCCCAGCCCATGGCCTCGGACTTCCTCATCGCCTCCGGAGTCCACGTCCTGCTCGGCATCATCCTCGTCTTCGGCGACGGCATGGAGGCCCTGTCGATCCTCGGCTTCACGGGAGCGGCGACCCTCATCGCCGGCGTGATCTTCATCATCGGCGGCTACTCCCGCCTGAGCAAGGGCCGCCAGCTGGCAAAGCTCGGTGCCTTGCCCGAACAGATCGATACCCCCACCGAGGCGACCGACCGCGCCGACGCTGCCCCCGCGGGTGCCGCTGACGCCGCCGACGATACGAGCCGGTCCGATGCCGCGGACACGCCCGACTCAACGGACCCCGACGGCGAGGCCGATCGCACGGCCGATTCCGGTGATCCGGACGATCCGGACAGCGACACCCGCGTGACGAAAGAGCCCTGACCGGCACCCGAGCCAACCGAGACATCCGAGGTGAGATGAGCACTGTCGAGCACGAGAGCGCAACCGAATCCCGATTGGCCACCATTGCCGCCTCGGTGAGGTCCTCCGAATTATTGGGCGACTTGGCCGAAGCGAGCCGAGCACTCGACCCCGTTCTCTTCCGGCGGCTCTTCGAACTCTCCCGGTCGCCATCCCTGCTGGTGGCCACCGATTACGACGGGACGATCGCCCCCATCGTCGACGTTCCCGGCCAGGCCTTCCCTTTGGAGGGCTCGGTCGATTCACTGCGCGCGCTCGCCTTGCTTCCGTCCACCTCGGCGGGGGTGATCTCCGGTCGCAGCCTGCGCGACCTTGCGGCGATGTCACGCCTGCCCCGGGAGGTCCACCTGTTCGGGTCTCACGGCGGTGAGACCGACACATTCACCATCGACACCCTCACTGAAGCGCAGCGAACGGTCCTCGCCGACTTCCGCGCCGATCTCACCCGCACCCTGCCGCGCGATGTCATCGAGCACAAGACTACGGGCGCGGCCGTGCACCTGCGCGGACTCGACGAGACCGACCGGCGTGAGATCGAAGCCGCCGTCGAGAAGCTCGCGTCCGCTCACCCGATCCACCCCACTCGCGGCAAACAGGTCATCGACCTGTCCGTCGTGCCCTCCTCGAAGGCCGATGCGCTGACCCGGCTGCGCAGCCAGACCGGAGCGGAAGCCGTCGTGTTCATCGGCGATGACACTGCCGACGAATTCGCGCTCGAGACACTCGGCGCCGACGACCTCGGGCTCAAGGTCGGTGCCGAAGCCGCGCCCACTCACGCGGACTTCCGACTGGACTCACCGGCGGAAGTCTCCATCGTCCTCAGTGCACTGTTCGAGCTGCGGAAATCCTGGCTCTTCGGGCGCCGTGCCACCCCGATCCAGCGGCACAGCCTCATCGGAAACGGACAGTCGACCGCGCTCATCGACCCCGCCGGCAGCATCTGCTGGATGCCGCACCCGCTGCCGCACTCGGCATCGATGTTCTCCGAGGTCCTCGGCACCGAGGCGGCCGGATTCTTCGCCGTCGCCCCCGAAAACGGGGCGGCCCCGCTGACCCAGCGGTACCTCGGGAACTCGACCCTGCTCGAGACCCGATGGGCAGGACTGAGCTGCGTCGACTACCTCGCACCCGTCGACGGACACAGCGACGACACGATCGTCGTCCGCGTGCTCACCGGCGACACCCCCACCCGCATCCGCTTCGCCCCCAGGCTCGACTACGCCACGGTTCCCACCCGCATGACCAGGACCGATGACGGGGTGGCGGTGCTCGGAACCGCGGAGCCGATCGAACTCCACGCCCCCGGCATCGACTTCGAGCTCATCGAGAACGGAGACTCCCACACCGCCGAGGCGACCGTCGTACCCTCGCAGAAGCCCGGCGGATCCGTCGTCCTCGTCCTCGCCTGCGGGACCGGTACCGGAGACGCCGGATATATGGCCACCGGCGGGGAGCATCATGTGCGCGAACGCGCCCTGAACTTCTGGACGAACTGGGTCGACTCGCTCACCCTGCCCGGCCACCACCGCGAAGAGGTCATCCGGTCGGCGATCACCTTGCGCGCTCTCTGCCACGAACCTACCGGCGGAGTCCTCGCCGCCCCCACGACCTCCCTGCCCGAAGGCATCGGCGGAGTCCGCAACTGGGACTACCGGTACACGTGGCTGCGCGACGGATCGATGACCGTCCGCGCCCTGCTCGCCCTCGGCTCCACCGGTGAGGCCGAAGGATTCCTCTCCTGGCTCTCGGGCATCCTTGAGCACACGGTCTCTCCCGAACAGCTCCATCCGCTCTATGCCGTCGACGGTTCGGCTCTGACCACCGAGGCGGTGCTCAACCACCTGCCCGGATACGCCGGATCACGGCCGGTGCGGGTCGGCAACGCCGCCGAACACCAGGTCCAACTGGACGTGTTCGGCCCGGTCACGGAGCTCCTCGACGAACTCAGCGACCACCTCGGCGAGCTGCCTGACGATTATTGGACGCTCACTTGTCAGATGGTCGAAGCCGTGGGCAAACGGTGGTTCGAGGCCGATCACGGGATCTGGGAGGCCAGACGTCCGCCGAAGCACAACGTGTACACGCGGGTGATGTGCTGGGTGACGGTCGACCGGGCGCTGCGCATCGCCGACCGCTTCGATCGGGAGCCGCCCGGCGCGTGGCGGCAGCTGCGTGAGGAGATCGCCCAGGATGTGCTCACGCATGGGTTCAACGAGGAGGTCGGGGCGTTCACCGTCGCCTACGGTGAGACGGACCTGGATTCGGCGGCCCTGTTCGTCGGACTCTCGGGACTGCTCGACGCCGACGACCCGCGGTTCGTGTCCACGGTCGACGCGATCGAGCGGGAGCTGCGGGTCGGCCCGACGGTGTTCCGCTACCGCTACGATGACGGGCTGCCCGGACTCGAGGGCGGGTTCCACATCTGCACGACGTGGCTCATCGAAGCCTTCATCAAGGTCGGCCGCATCGACGATGCCTGGGATCTGTTCCGGCAGGTCGACGCTCTGCTCGGGCCCACCGGACTGCTGTCGGAGGAATACGACCCCGTCGCCGAGATGCACTTGGGCAATCACCCGCAGGCGTACTCGCACCTCGGCTACATCCGCGTCGCCCAGCAGCTCGACGCCCTCCGCCTCAGCTGAGGGCCGGACGCGGTCGGGCGTGACACTTGGGGTGCAGTGGCTGTGGACTCACCTGCCCGCGCTCGCCAGTTGATAGTGGCGAAATGTCCGAAATTCGCGGCGGATTCAGACTTTTCGCCACATTCGTATTCAGCCGGGGCCGGGATTGGTGAGGTTTGTCGGGCCCTGAACCCTCTCCGGAGGTCGATTTCCACGGTACGTGCGTGGATTGAACAGTCCTTCGTTAGCGTTCTCCTCCGTGCTCCACTCGTGTGCTGCGCCCTGTGGACGCGCAACCGCTGTCCACAGGCAGTTCTCCAGCGCTAGCGGTGAGGCAGCCCGAACGTGCACGATCAGTCGTCATGGACTCGGGACGACTGCAGAGGACAGCAACTTCGACCAGACCGGTATCGGGACTGTCGCCCACGGGTAGGGAACCTGCGAGGAAATGGCCGATCCTGCCTTGGACTGAGAAACCGCGGAAGCTGATGAGGGCGCCGGTGCCCTTCTCTCGCGCTGAGGCGGCCGCACGTGGGGTGACCCGTCACAAGCTGCTGACCAGCTCGCGGTATGTACAGGTCACTCATGGAATGTGGATAGACACGGAACCCGAAACCGACATCATCGCCCCGATCTGGGCAGACGATGATTGGGCGCTGGAACAGGTCAGGCTCACTGCGGGCATCGGCATTGATCCCAGATCAGTCGGGTGCAATGTCACTGCGGCCCGGTTGTACGGGCTGCCCTTGCCGGGCTCGGCCGATAAGCGTCTGCACGTGGCGCTCGGCGAGATGAACGCTTCCCGGCGCCGGCGGGATGCTGTCCTGCACCGTTATGTCCGGCTGCGGGCGGACGACTTCTTCGGCCTGCCGCTCATCTCGGTGCCACAACTATTCGCGGAACTCGCCGGAGCGCTGACGACCGAGCAACTTGTCGAGCTCGGCGATGCGGCTGTGGGCAGATGGCAATGTGGCCCACTCACGACGATCGCTGAGATCCGCGCTGAACTGGCCGCTCGTTCCCGGCTGGTCGGACGCCAGACGGCACAGAAAGCGATCGAATTGGTCCGAGAGGATGTGGATTCGCCCCCGGAGACGCGCCTTCGCCTGCAGTTGATCGCCGCCGGATTTCCCGAGCCGTCCGTGCATCCGGCTGTGTACTGTGGCCTGATCGATTCGGTGTTGCATCCGGACATGGTATACCCGGCAATCCGCTTCGCCATCGAGTACGAAGGCGATCATCATCGCACCTCACCGTTGCAGTTCGCTGAAGACAATCGGCGAATCGCCGCATTGGAGGCCGAAGGGTGGTTCGTTCTCAGAGTCTCGAAACGCTCGAACTGGGCGGACATCCGTCGAATCGTCGAACATCATCTCCGCCGTGCAGGTCTGTTATGAGTCGAGCTGATTTGGATGTGGCGAAAAGTCGGAGATAGTTGGGAATTTCAGACTTTTCGCCACTATCGACTCAATTTCGTCGGAGGGCCGAGCCTCACTCGACGAGGAGAGTGACCACCTCGGCTATGCAGGCGGGCCGCTCCTGGCCATCGATCTCGATCGTCTGCTGGAGGATGACCTGCGTGCCCTTATCCCCGCGGATGACGTCCTTGACCTCGACCTTTCCGCGCAGGCGCGAGCCGACGACGACGGGCTGGAGGAAGCGGACCTTGTTGAGGCCGTAGTTGACGCGGATGGACACGCCTTCGATGGTGAAGACCTCGGAGGAGAACTTCGGAATCAGCGCGAGAGTGAAGAATCCGTGCACGATCGTCGCACCGTAGGGGCCCTCGGCCGCGCGCGCTTCGTCGACGTGGATCCACTGGTGGTCGCCGGTGACGTCGGCGAAGGTGTTGATGGCGTCCTGGTCCATCGTCAGCCACTCGGAGGTGCCGAGCTCCTGGCCGATGAGCGATTCGAACTCGTCGATGCCGTTGATTGTGCGCACGTGGTTCTCCCTTGATCCTGGCTCAGATGCTGAGCGGACATTCGATTGAGGTCCGCCGTTCTTGGCATCATACGTGGCGGGCCGTGCGACGCCACCCCACCGTCCGGACTGTGAGTCGCGCGACTTGAGTCCGTTAGGTTGGTGACATGGCCGAAGATCCACAGGAGCGTCCGGAAACGCTGACGCATCCTCTCTCGCCGAGGTGGTTGGAGCGTCCCGACGGATACCGTCACTTCGAATCCGCGTACTTCGTTGGCCGTGGCCGGGACACGTTCGATCGCTGCGCCGAGGAGGTCCTGCACTGGGAGGTCAAGATCCGCAGCGGCTTCGATATCGACGTGGATGGACGTTCGGATAGCAGCGACCGCGCGTCCGGCAGCGGTGCGTCAGCAAAGACTGCGCGTCGACCGCCCCGTGTGGAGCGGGGGCAGGAGCCGACGATTCGGGTGCGACTCGGACCGTTCCGATTGCTCGAGCCGTCTCGCGTCATCGATGTATTCGAAACCGAGGATCGGTGCGGTTTCACCTACAGCACGAAGCCGGGACATCCGATCACCGGAGAGGAGTCCTGCATCCTCATCCGCACCGCCGATGACCGAGTGTTCCTCATTCTGAGGTCGGTCTCGCGAGCGGGGCTGGGCATCTGGCGACTCGGCGAACCCTTCGTCCGCATCGCTCAGATCATCTATCGGCGACGCTACGGACGGGCCTTGCGCAGCTGATCCGGCGCGCTGATGAGCGAGAAGCGCTCGTCGGGCGAGGTCACCTCACTTCGAAAGCGGATGAGGGTGCCTCGCAGCGGGCCGTGCGCAGTTGATCCGGCAACGCTGAGGCAACTGCCGGACGGGCTGCTGATCGGTCAGTTGCCGGGAATCGAGTCGCGGGCCGGGGTGTATTCCCAGTGCCACGGTTCGTACATGCTCGCCTTGGCCCAGTCCGGGTTCTCCCAGCCGTATTCGTCACCGTGCTCGACGAGCCAGCCCCAGGCTCCGGTCTTGTTGGCGACTCCGCCGCCGAGGTCGAGGGCGATACCCCATCCGTGCAGCGAGGTGCCCGGCTTAGCCGACAGTCCCGGTTTCCGGCTGGCCACAGAGAGCTGGCCGGCCATGTCGCGGTAGGAATCCGTGATCTCGAGTTCCTTGCCGGTGTCCTTCTTGTAGGCGGCGTTCATCTTCGCGAAGGAGACGGCGGCGTCGGCACGGAGTCGGTGATCTTCCTTGCCGAGGTCGCACAGCCACTCATCGGGCAGCTCGCCGTTGCCGGCGGACTGGTCGAAGTTCTGCTTCTCATCGCAGCCGGGCAGGGCGCTCTTCTCGACTGCGCGGGACGCGGCTTCGACCTTCTTCTGCTTGGCGCTGGGCACGCCGATCTCCATCGCCGACTTGCCCTTGACCTCGGGGACGTCGGCGTTGACCTTCTCCGCGTTGATGGCAGAGGGCTCACTGGCGGCAGACGGGTCGGTCTTGACCTCGGCACCTCCGCTGAGATTGTTGACCAGCATGGTCACTGCAGTGGCGGCGCCTGCCACAGAGACGGCGGCGAGGGTGGACGCGGTCCGCAGCTTCCGCTTGCGCACGGATTTCAGCAGCGCGCCATCGGACCCGCGGCTCTCGGCGGCTCCTGCGCTGACCCGGCGGATCGACGAGGCGGACGGAGAACCGAAGGTCGTCGGGACTGTGGCGGCTTCACGAGCCATCGCGTTCCGCCGCGGAGATGTCTGTGCCGCACGTGCCTCGGCGGCCATCGCTGCGCGCCTGGGCGACAGGGTCTCGGTCGTGCTGGCAGCGGATGCAGAAGCGGTCGGTGTCCCGGAGTCAGCGGCAGCAGGGGCGGTGGGTGTCCCGGTCTCGCGCTTCGACGTGCGAGCGCGAGAGAATGGGGACGATGAGCGACGCCTGTGCAGATCCCGTCGACGCACCTGTGGTTCTGTGCTCGATGATGACTCTGACATAAAACTCCGTTTGGTGTGATTCCGCGAAGACCGCCGAGGTTACGACGACTTCAATGCAACATCACAAAATTGTAACGGGAATGTATAGGACCTGTCATATTTAAGTGACGAGTCGCACTCATGGGCGGTCAGCCGACGCTCAGGCCGGCCTCAGCGTAACCTCTGGAAACCAAGCATCGACCGAGGTCAGCACCTTACGGTAAACAGGGCCCCGCCGCGGCGAGGTTATTCGGATCGGCTCTCGACGTACTGCCGGAGCGCGCGTTCCTGGGCTTCCTCGTCGGGGAAGACCACTTCCGTCCGTGCGCCCCCTGTTACGGGATCGTTACTGAAGATCAGCTTGATGCCGAGCAGGCGTGCCTGCCCCTGCGCGATGACGAGGCCGAGGCCCATTCCGCCGCCTCCGGCGGAGACGAAGCGGGTCGGGCCGGTGTTGACGATATCCGGCGGATAGCCGGCACCGGAGTCGGAGACGATGATGCTGCGCGTGCTCGTCTCCAGGCGGATGGGATCCCCGCCGTGCTTGATCGCGTTGACCAGCAGGTTCGACACGATGCGCTCGAAGCGGCGGACATCGGTGACCAGCGTCGAATTCAGCGCCGCCAGATGAGTGTCGATCTGGTGGCCGGCCAGGGCGCCCGAGGCCTCCATCGTGCCCAGCAGGGAACGGATCGCCTGATCGACGTCGACGCGGGTGAACTCGGGATTGGCACGGCCGGCGTCGAGACGGGAGACCTCGAGGAGATCCTCGACGAGGACCTGCATGCGCACGACTCGGTCCTTGACGAGCTCGGCGGGGCGGGAATCCTCTTCGAGCAGGTTCGCGGCATTGACCAGCCCGGTCAGCGGGGTGCGCATCTCGTGCGCGAGGTCCGCGGTGAAGCGCTGCTCGGAGTCGATGCGTTCGGTCAGGCGGGCCACAGCGGTGTCGACTGCCGTGGCGAAGGCCCACACTTCCTGATCGGATTCGTCGATGACATCGGCGATGCGCGTCGTCGTGTCCCCGCCGGCGATCTTCCGGGCGGCCTGCGCGCCCAGGGTCAGCCTGCGGGAGATGCGGCCGGCGACGATCGAGCCGACACCGCCGACGACGAGGGCGGAGCCGATCATGCCCACCAGCAGTGCCTGGTCGATGCGGCCGATGAGCTCCTGGCTGTCCTTGGTCGAAGCGCGTACGGAGATCACCTGGGTATGCGAGCCGACCTCGATCGGGGCCGCTGCCCACACGATCTCCTCACCGTCGACCTCGGAGCGGATCGTCACGCTCTGCCCCTTGAGCGCGGACTTGCGCGCCTCCTTGGGCAGCTCCGGATCATCGATGCGGGCGTTGAGAGTGAGCACCCCGGTCTCGGAGAAGATGGCTGTCGCGTTCGTCAGCTGCTCGGTCACCGTCGACCGCATGCGGTCGTCCTCGGCCCGGGCCGCGGATTGGCGCAGCACGATCGAGCACGACAGGACGGCGATGATCACCGAGGCGACGATGAGCAGAGAGATCTTCCAGCGCAGCGACATCTAATCAGCCTGCGAAGCGGTAACCGAATCCGCGAACGGTTTCGATCATGTTCGCCCCGATCTTCTTCCGCAGGCGCTGGATGTGGACGTCGACGACGCGGGAGTCGCCGGCCCATTCGTAGCCCCAGACCGTGAACGCGATCTTCTCCCGCGAATACACGTGCTCGGGCTGCTCGGTCAGCAGCAGGAGGACACGCAGCTCGGTCGGGGTGAGGTGGACTTCCTCCCCGTCGACCTCGACCGTCAGCCGGCCGGTGTCGAGGACGAGGGAGCCCAGTCGTGTGCGGAACGGACCCAGCCCGCCGTCGGATCCGGACGTTTCCGCGGCCACCGTGGGCGAGCCGCTCGGACGTGGCGGAACCGCGCCGCCGATCGCCTCTTCGTCGTCGTCCGCCTCGGGGGCGGTGGTGAACTTCCCACCGGCACCGAGGTAGGTGTCATCGGATTCGAGCTGCGCTCGCAGCCGATCCCGGGTGTCCATTCCGGGGCTGGCGCCGAGGACCTCGGGGATGCCGTCGCCGGTGACCATGCCGCCGGGGCCGATCACGGTGTCGTGGTGTTCATCCGCCTCGGGGGCGGGGGAGTAGCCGAACCGGTCTGTGCCGGTCGTGATGAACCGGCGGACGACCGCACGGATGCGGGCGTTGAGCACCTGCATGTCGAACGGCTTGGTGAGATAGTCGTCGGCGCCGGCCTCGAGGGCCTGGACGATGTCGATGGCATCGGAGCGGGCGGAGATGATGATGATCGGGATCGTCGAACGCTCGCGCACGGCACGGCAGATGGAAGCGCCGTTCATCGTCGGCAGCATGAGATCCAGCAGGAGGACGTCGGCGCCGTTGGCGGAGACGAATTCGTACCCCTCGCGGCCGTCGGCGAATGCCGAGACCGTGTAGTCGAATCGTTCGAGTCCGATCTGCGTCGTTTCGCGGATGACCTCATCATCCTCGACCAGAACTATATGCATTACGTTTCTCCATTAAGCCGCGTGAAGCGTTGACCTGGTTCAAACCTACCGTCGTGCAGGCGATACACCTGCACCGACCAGCCGGATGGGCAGCATGCTTTGTCCCCGTCGGCGAACATGGCCTCCTGCACCACCAGTGTCCCATTTCTGCCGGGATCGACCTTGAGTTGATTGCCGGTGGCGATGAGTTCGAGGCGGGGCTCGCCCCTGTGTTCGCTGACGACCGCGCCGGCGATGGTCTCATCCCGCTGCTTGGGGTTGGCCACCGTGACCAGCTGGAACTTCTGTTCGCCGCTGAGGAACGGCGACGAGAACTTCAGGCAGTCCTTGCAATCGGCGATGACCTCGGCCGTCTCCGTGGCGCTGCCGGTGACCGCGTTGCCCGACGACGATTCGATGGCCTTGCGGACCTCGTCGAGCGAGAACGGCTCGTTCGGCTCGCCGGCGGCCTCGGTGTTGGGGGCGAAGAGCGAGGGGGAGGGGTTGCCCTCGGGCGAGACCTTGAGGCCGCGATCGGGTCCGCACGCTGTGACGGTGAACGTCATGACTGCCGCAAGGAGGAGCGCCGTGAAGGTGCGGAGGGTGCGACGGAGGGATGTCGAGTGGGGATTGTCGAGGGGGCTTGGTCCGACTGCTGTGGTGCCCGTAGAGGTTGCCGTCGGGGCCGATGCGTCTGCGCATGGCTCACGGCCAGGCGGGGCCTGGCTGGAGTGAAAAGAGCACAGCGCCTCCCCGGAGGCGCGTCTGACGGTGACTGGCACACCCTCATTTTTGCCTGTTCGGAGCCTGTAGTCCACCTGATCATCGGCGCAGGCGGGTCTGGGCCGGCCCCGGATCGGCTGGTCGCCGCGTTCTCCGTTGGGTTCAAGGCTTCTTGTGGCCACCTCGGTGTCGTGGGGATGGACGGTCAGGCACGGCCACCACGGTGCCGAGGGGATCGAGCTTCCAGGTGGGGCAGTCCACGACTTGATCTCGGCCACAGGATGGGTTGGCTCTCAGGTCTGACCGGTAGAATGGCGGGCATGGCGCCCACGAACACCCCGAAGAAGAAGTCCACAGGCGGCAAGCCCACCAGCACGGTGTCCTACAAGGACGCGCTCAAGGTCGGTGCCGTCTGCGCAATCGTCACCCTCGTCCTCGCGATCATCGTCACCCGAGCGTGGCAGGACGGCCGTGCCTTCGGTTACGCATTCATCTATGCCGGAGCGGCATTTGTGCTGGTGTCGGGTTTCACGAGCTACCTCAACTGGGTGATGCGCAAAGACACGCAGAACCAGAACCAGTCCTACCCCGTCATGCGCTGAGTCGCCCTACCGCGTGCTTCGCATGCGAGACAGCTCGTTGCTCGCATAACCTCGCGTGACTGTCATTTCCTACAGCTGCTGAGGCATCAGACACCGAAAGCGCCATAACGCCCTGCAGGAGCAGGGAGTTATGGCGCTTGTCATGAGGGATTCTCGCGGTCGAGGGGAGAGCCAGTCGTGTGGTCTGCGCGGGAAGCCGACCAGCCCCGCCGTTCGCACCGCAGCTACTTGAAGCGCAGCAGCCGGAGGCTGTTGAGGATGACGAACACCGACGAGAACGCCATTGCAGCACCGGCGATCATCGGATCGAGCAGTCCGAATGCCGCGATCGGGATCGCCGCAGTGTTGTAGGCGAAGGCCCAGAACAGGTTGCCCTTGATCAGCCCCAAGGTCCGGCGTGAGAGCCTGATCGCCTGCGGAATCTGCTGCGGATCGGACCTGACCATGGTGACGTCCGAGGCCGCCATCGCCGCATCAGTGCCCGACCCCATCGCAATGCCGAGATCCGCACCGGCCAGAGCGGCGGCGTCATTGACCCCGTCGCCGACCATGGCCACGGCCCGGCCCTGCTCCTGCAGTTCGCTCACCACGGAGACCTTGCCTTCCGGGCGGACATCCGCACGGACCTCGGTGATCCCGAGAGCCTCGGCGACCACCTCGGCGGCCTGGGCATTGTCCCCGGTCAGCAGCACGGTGCTCAGCCCCAGCGAATGCAGTTCGGCGATCGCAGCCTTGGCCGTCGGCTTGGCCTCATCGGAGACGAAGCTCAGACCGTGGAAGCGCCCGTCGATCGCCAACGCGACGATCGTGGCCCCACGCGGAACCGAATCGGCCGCATAGTCGACCGCGATTCCGCGCTCCCGGAGCAGGTCCGGGCGACCGGCGAGCACCTCGGCGCCGTCGATCGTGGCCCGCAGTCCGCCGCCGGCGATGTTGTCGAATTCCGTGACCGATGACTCCACCGACGCTTCCATCGACCCCGCCGAGGCGGCCCTGGCCGATTCCTCGACCGATCCCATCGAATCGGGCTCAGCCGGGACGGTTCCAGTCGGGACAGTCCCAGCCGCAGCTCCCGCCGAACCCGCCCCGACGATCTCGGGGGCGGCTGCGACGATGGCGCGGGCGATCGGATGTTCGCTGCGCGATTCCAGTCGGGCCAGGACATCGAAGTCCGCAGGGGACAACTCGGTTCCGGTCAGGCTCATCACGCCGGTGGTCAGCGTGCCGGTCTTGTCGAGGACGACCGTGTCGATCGACCGCGTCGACTCGAGCGCCTCGGGCCCGGAGACGAGGATGCCCAGTCGGGATCCGCGCCCGGACGAGACCGCGAGAGCCGTCGGCGTAGCCAGGCCCAGGGCACATGGACAGGCGATGATGAGCACGGTGAGAGCGGCATGCAGTCCAGCCGCCCAATCGCCGGTGACGAAGCCCCAGATGAGCAGGGTGACGACGGCGATGCCGAAGACGATCGGCACGAACACCGCGGAGATCCGGTCGGCCAGCCGCTGCACGGCGGGCTTGCCGTTCTGTGCACGAGAGACGAGATCGGCCATGGCCGCCAGCGTCGTATCCGCACCCACTCGGGTGGCACGGACCCCGAGCACGCCGGAGGTGTTGATCGTGGCCCCGGTGACGGAATCGCCGGGAGCGACCTCGACCGGCACGGATTCGCCGGTGAGCATCGCCTCGTCGATGGCCGAATGACCGGTCAGCACCTCACCGTCGGTGGCGATCTTCTCGCCGGGGCGGACGAGGAAGACATCGCCGACGACCAACTCGTCGATCGGCACCTGCACTTCGACACGGCCCGCGCTCGCGGGAGCGGCATCAGCTGCAGCCCCCTCCGCGCCAACTCCATCCGTGCTGGCACCCTCGCGCAGCACGGTCGCGGACTTCGCGCCGAGGTCGAGGAGTGCCTTGAGCGCGGCCGTCGCCCGGTTCTTCGCCCGATCTTCGGTGAGCTTGCCGATGAGCAGGAACACCGTGATCGCCGCGGCCGCCTCGAACCACACGTGGTAATCGCCCGGGATCGCCCAGCCATGGCCATCGGCGACGGCCCGGCCCAGCGTGAAGTAGGAGTACAGGCTCGCGACGGTGATGCCGACGCTGACCAGGGTGTCCATGGTCGTCGACCCACCGCGCGCGGCCTTGAACGCCGCCGAATGGAACGGCCACGCACCCCACGTGACGACGGGCAGGGCGAGGATCGCGACGATCCACTGCCAGCCGGTGAAGTGCCAGCTCATGACCATCGAGATCGCGACGATCGGCACCGCCAGGATGAGTGAGCCGATGAAGCGCGGCCGCAGATGGCGGGGATCGTAGTCGACGATCTCGGGGCCGTCGCCGCCTCCGCCGGGGCTGCGCACCGTGGCGCTGTAGCCGGCCTTCTCGACGGCGGCGGTGATGTCGTCGTCGCTGAGCTCGGAATCGATGATCACATGCGCGGTCTCCAGCGGCAGGTTGACCTCCGCGGTGACCCCGTCGAGGCGGGTGAGCTTCTTCTCGATCCGGGCCGAACACGACGCACAGGTCATGCCCGTGATGTCGAGCTCGAGCTCGCGGGGCATCACTTCACCTCGTAGCCGGCCTCATCGACGGCGGCACGGATCGCCGCATCGTCGAGTTCGTTCGACGAGGTGATCGTCACCGGGGAATCGCCCCCGGCGTTGAGGTCGACCGCGACGTCCGAGACGCCCGCAAGTGCGCCGAGCTCTTCCTTGACCGCGGCTTCGCAGTGTCCGCAGGTCATTCCCGAAACGGTGATGGTGGTGGTCGTCATCGTGCTCTCCTATCAGCTGTGAAAGTGTCCCGATGTCCGGGCCTCAGGCGTCGTCGCACCCCGAACGGGCGGACGCGGCCGTCCGGCTCAGCTCTTGATGAGTCGGGAGATGGCGGCTGATGCCTCCTCGACCTTCTTCCGCGCTTCCTCTTCGTCGCCGGACCCGGCGGCGTCGACCACGCAGTGAGCGATGTGCTCTTCGAGGAGGTTGATGGAGACCGCGTGCAGCGCGGCTGTCGCGGCGGAGACCTGGGTGAGGATGTCGATGCAGTATTTATCGTCATCGATCATCTTCCCGATGCCGCGGACCTGACCTTCGATCCGCTTCATCCTCCGCGTGAGAGCGTCCTTCTGCGGGGTGTATCCATGTTGCTCAGTCATGGTCACACTGTATACCCCTATGGGGTATGAATCAAGATCGACCCTCGCCGAGGTGGCTGTGCGTTTGCTCTCACCCCGACCCTTCCGTGTCGCCCGGCTCCTACAATCGAAGGTATGCGTGCTGCCAGACTGTTCCGGTTCCCGGTCAAGGGATTCCCCGCCGAGGAGCTCACCGAGGCTCGGGTGGTCAGGGACCGCGGAATCCGCGGCGACCGGATCGCGGCGTTCACCAACGGCAGCCTCGACGTCCCCGCCGACGCCTGGCACTCGTACTCCGCCTTCACCGTGCTCAAGAACGACACCGACCTGCAGAAATGGCAGGTAGCAGCAACCCTCCCCGAGGCGACCGACACCGAATCCGCGATTGAGTCCGGTCCTGATGATCGGAACTCCACCGTCGAGGCGGCCGACCATGACTCCGCGACCGTGACCCTGACGGCTCCGACGGGGGAGTCGACGACCTTCTCCACGGGCGATGATCAGGGCAGAGCCGCCTCGGCGAGCTTCCTCTCTGAGCGCATACCCCCTCAGGGTACATTCCCGCGCTGCCTGGCCGTCGCCGATCAGGGGATGTTCGACTCGCAGCGCTCGGGGATCTCGCTCATCAACCCCGCCACGGTCGCCGCGATCGCCGAGACGGACGAAGGACGGGCAGCCCTCGGCACTGATAACGATGAACTCGATCCGCTGAGGTTCCGCGGCAATGTCCTCGTCGAGGGACTCGCGCCGTTCGAGGAATTCGCGCTCATCGGTTCGATCATCCGCCTCGGCGGGGTGCGCCTGGCAATCCGCTCGACGATCGAACGCTGCCCGGCGACCACCGTCAATCCGACCACCACCGAGGTCGACGTCAATGTGCCGCGGCTGCTCAACTCCGCCTGCGGGCATCTGCACTGCGGAATCTACGGGCAGATCCTCGAGACCGGCGATGTCAGAGCCGGCGACGAGATCACCGTCGAAGGCCCAGCCCCGCGCGAACTCGTCAAGGTCGCGCGCACGCCGCGCCTCATGACCGTCGTCGGGCGTCAGCAGATCTGCAACGACATTGTCGAGGTGTCCCTGCGCGACGACCTCGGCTGGATCCGCGAGTTCGACGAACCGGGCACGAACCTGCGCGTCCACCTCGACCTCGGCGCACCGTTCTGGCGGACCTATACGATCACCGACGTCGAGGACGACATCGTCCGCATCGCCGTGCGCACCCAGGGCAAGGGCTCCCGGGCTGTGGCCTCATTGGAAGAGGGACAGCGGATCCTCACCTCCGGCCCGCACGGAACGATGACCGCCTCCCGGGTCTTCGGCGGCACAACGGCGCTGATCACCGCGGGCATCGGCATCACTCCGAGCCTCGGACTGCTGCGCAGCAACGGTCTGGGCGACCTGCCCGCCACCGATCGGATCCGACTCTTCCATGTCGACCGCGACCACCGCACCGCGTGCCTGTGGAACCGACTGCAGGACCGAGCCCACTCGGGCGCCGTCCCCGTCGAGACCCACCACCGTGACACCGCGACGGCAGGCCGACCCGGACACCGGGACCTCGTCGACTGGGTGGCCGGCTGCGACAACGTCATGGTCTGCGGACCCCGCGACTTCACCGCGGCCGTGCTCGCCGCCGCCGATGAGGCCGGCGTTCCCGCCGTCCACCAGGAGACTTTCGCCTCCCCGAACACGGGAATGAGCGAGGCCATCGCCGCCTGTTCCCCCGCCGAGGTGACCCTGGAGAACTCGGGAACGAGCTTCGTCTGGCAACCGCAGGAAGGAACCCTGCTCGAATCCCTGGAAGCGCGCGGATTCCGGTCACCGAGCTCCTGCCGAGGCGGATCCTGCGGAACCTGCTCGGTGTCCCTGGCCGCCGGATCCGTGCTCTACCCGATCGAACCGGCCACCCGAGTCGAGAGCGACGAAGTGCTCGTATGCTCTGCGGTCCCCGCCGGGCCCATCAGTCTGGCTCTCTGAACCCGGCAGCCTGACCAAGCAGGCTAACCAGGCAGGCTGACTCGGCGCTCTGACCCCGCCGGGTGAACCGGCAGAGGGCGCTCGACCGGGTGGCACAATGGTTTCCATGCCGAAGAAGAAGCGTTCCGTACTGTCGAAGGGGCCCGCCGGACCGGTGGGCCGCCTGAGTCGGTGGGTCCGCCTCAGCGCGGCCGGGCGGATCATGTTCGCGAACTCGATCATGCTCGTGGGCATCATGGTGCTCACGACGAGTCTGCTCTACCTCCAGCTCTCCCAGCTGAACACGAAACGCGAACAGGACCTGCTGCGGTCGGCCGCGGACAACATCTCGATGTCGCTCGGCCTCGTCGGCACCGGTGAGGTCGGCCAAGACGACTACTTCGACACCGAATCCCGCGACGATGTCCAGACGCTTCTCAACAACGTCATCAGCCAATACGGCTTCGACATCGCCGCGGTCGTGCCCATCGACTTCCTGCTCACCCCGCCGACCCTGGGCTCTCCCGGACGCCAGCAGGCGCTGGAAGCGAAGACCGCCTCGGCGGATTCCGGGAAGATCCCCGAGGACTCCATCGATCAGCTGGCCCAGGCCGTCGACGGACAGGCCCTGCAGGAGGGCAAGTCGACGGTGCGCTTCATCAACGACGGAGGCCCGGCCGACGGCACCATGTACGTCGTCACCCCGGTCTACGCCGAACACGTCGGCGTCGACGGAATGAGGTCCGACACGGTCGTCGGCGCCGTCATCGTCGGCAGCTCCGCCGATTCGGTCCGCGAGGGATTCATGGCACAGGGCAAATGGCTCATCGGCATCGCCGTGCTCACCCTCATCCTCGGCATCGGCTCGTCGTGGGTGACATCGCGAGGCCTGCGCCGGGTCACCGGCGACTACGGCGCCGACGAGCTGCGCAGCATGCTCGACTTCTACTCCTCCGTGCTCACGGCGGTCTCCGAAGGTCTGCTGCTCGTCGACCGAGCCCGCGGGATCGTGCTCATCAACACCGAGGCCCGGGAACTGCTGGGCATGCCTCCCGCCGGTGACGACGCGGACCCGGGCCCCACCTCGGCGGAGGAGATGCCGCTGCGCGAACTCGACCTGCCCGAGGCGCTGCACGATCTGCTCGCGTCCGGCCGGTGGGCCCGCGACGAGATCCACTACACCGACGACCGCGTCCTCGTCGTCAATCAGCAGCCCACCGAGGCGGCCAGCGATACGTGGGTCGTGACCATGCGCGATCACACGGAGCTGGCCGAACTCTCCGGCGAGCTCGTCTCCGTGCGGTCCTTCTCCGATTCCCTGCGCGCGCAGACCCACGAATACGCGAACCGGCTGCACATGGTCGTGTCCCTGCTCGAGACCGGGCACGTCGACGAGGCCATCGACTTCGCGGCCAAGGACATCGACGATCTCAACCGGGTCAACGGGGACGGGTCGATGACCTTCGACCACCCCGTCCTCTCGGCCCTGCTGCTGTCCAAGATCTCCCAAGCCGCCGAGGCGGGCATCGAGATGACGGTGGACACCGCGGACCTCACGGGCAACCTCGGCGGAGATGATCGCGACCTCGCCACGATCCTCGGCAACCTCGTCGACAATGCCTTCGACGCTCTGAGCAGGCAGGATGTTCTGTCCGAAGACAAGAGGGTCCATGTCGAGCTCTCCGGTTCCGGCGGTCCCGGCGGATTCATGATCGAAGTCAGCGACGACGGTCCGGGCATCGATGAGGAGTACCTCGACGCGATTTTCGAACGCGGCTGGTCGACGAAGCACGACGGTGTCGAGACCGACCAGGGGCAGGGGCGCCAGCAGACGGGCACCCGCGGGGTCGGGCTGTCCCTGGTCGTGCAGGCGATCCGCCGCCTCGGGGGAGCCGTCGACGTGCAGGGCCGTGGAGAGGACTGCGACCGATTCAAGGGTGCGGTGCTCACGGTATGGCTGCCGGACTCGGCCGGTGCAGGTCAATCTGGCCACAGCTCGATGTGACGGGACTGCAACACGATCAGGCACGCTGTCAAACGGGTGCAGATAGACTGGCGGCATGTCGGACTCAACTGTGCCTGAATCGAGCATCGGTGTGCTCGTCGTCGAGGATGAGGTGGTCGCCGCCCGTGCTCACGCGAAGTACATCGACCGCATCGACGGCTATCACGTCGCAGGGGTGGCGAAGAATGCGACTCAGGCGATGGCTGCTCTCACGGGGCAGATCTACGGCCTCGATTCCTCCGGCATCCACCTCGTCCTCCTCGACATGAATCTGCCCGACGGGCACGGACTCCAGGTCTGTCGCGCCATCCGCGGCCAGCGCGTCGACGTCGACATCATCGCCGTCACCGCCGCCCGGGACATGCAGATCGTGCAGGAGGCATTGTCCTACGGCGTCGCCCAGTACATCATCAAGCCCTTCACCTTCCCCGTCTTCAAATCCAAACTCGAGGCATATTCGTCCTTCCGCAACCGCCTCGGCGGGGATTCGAACGACGGCGAGGTCACCCAGACCGAGGTCGACAAGGCGATCTCGGCTCTGCGCACCCACACCGTGGCAGCGACTGCGAAGGGCGTGCCCGATGCGGTCCAGGCCGAGGTGAAGAAGCTGCTCAACGAGAACCCGGGTCAGTCCGCGGCCGAGTTGGCCGAAGGCCTCGGCGTCTCCCGAGTCACCGCTCGTCGCTATCTCGAATCCATGGCCGACGCCGGCATGCTCGAGCGGCGTCCCCGGTACGGTTCGGCCGGACGTCCCGTCCTCGAATACACCGTCGTCCCCGACGCAGGCTGACTATTCCGCGGATTCTGCACCGCTGGGTGGGCGAAATGGTCACGCTAGGTGGGCGAAATGGTCACGAAAAACCGTGGTCGGCGTGACCATTTTGACCACTTAGTGGGTCCGGATGGCAGGAATACGTGACCGTGACCGATGCCGTGGGCATTGTTGGGTCGATCCACGGCGTTCTGAGCGCCGAAACCGCCGTGGATCGACCTAACAATCGGTCATGGACCGACGTGGCGGCGGGCTCTGCGTGCCCACCCGACCTGCCGCATGGCAATGGACATTGCGGAACCCCCGGTAGAGGATGGTTCCATGTCGAAGAAGTCCCGGGTCTGGCTGGCCGTCTCACTCGTTATCGTGCTGCTCGCCGGAGCCGGGGTCTTCGCCCTCTTCCGGCTTCCGATGACGAAGTCCTCCGCCGCCGAGGCGGCCGCTCACGACCTCGCCGAAGAGCAGCTGAGCTCGGACATCTGGCATGAGAAGGACCTCGCCCAAGGGCTGTTCGACCGGGTCACGAAGTCGTTGGGCAAGAGGGTCGACCTGCGGTCGGTCACCGTTGACGACATCACCGAGGCCGATGGCCGCACCGTGGCCACACTCGACTGGACCTGGGCGAACAACGACGGAGAGTCCTGGGAATACAGTTCCCAGCTGCCGTTGGAGAAGAGCGGACTCTTCTGGTGGGCGGATCTCACGGAGAAGGCCATCCACCCGAAGCTCGGCAAGGGCGGCAGCTTCGCACTGCGCGCGAATCCAGGCGGACGCGGGAAGATCCTCGGTGCCAATGACGAAGTGCTCATGGAGGACGGGAAGGTCATCGATATCGGCATCCACCCGAACCGGCTCGAACCCGACACCATCGGCAAGCTCGTCAAGGGGCTCAATGACGGCGTCGACTCCCTCGACCTCGACGCCGATGACCTCGAGAAGTCGGTCGATGACGCCGAGGACAATCAGCTCGTCCCCGTCGTGATCCTGCGCGAAGACGACTACAAAGAGGTCAAGAGCGCCATCCACGATCTGCCGGGAATCCTCTTCACCGAGGATACCCAGACCCTGACACGCTCCCGCGGGTTCGCCCAGGCCACACTCGGTTCGGCCGGACCCGCCAGCGCCGATGACATCGAGAAGTCCAAGGGCGAGATCATCGCCGGTGACATCGTCGGGCGCACCGGACTGCAGAAGACCTTCAACTCCCGCCTCGCAGGTCCCGGCAGCGTCGAAGTCTTCGCCAAGGGCGATGCGACCGACGACAAGGGTGGGAAGACGAAGCTGACGAGCCTGCACGCCTTCGAATCGAAGGACGGCGACGATCTCGAGACCACCCTCGACGTCGACATCCAGGCCGCCGCGGACAAGGCGGCGGCGACCGCGAAGAAACCCGCTGCTGTCGTCGCGATCCGCCCCAGCGACGGCCATGTTCTCGCCGTGGCCAACCACGACCCGGGAGGAGCGGCCTGGGACCGAGCACTGAGCGGCCAGTACGCTCCCGGCTCGGTGTTCAAGATCGCCTCGGGGCTGGCGCTGCTCGACGCCGGGGTGAGTCCCGATGACGACATCGACTGCCCGAAGACCGTGAACGTCGGCGGCAAGAGCTTCAAGAACGCCGAAGACGAAGTGCTCGGCAACGTCAGCTTCGCCGAGGACTTCGCACACTCCTGCAACACCGCCTTCGTCTCCTCCGGCGAAAAGGTCTCAGGCAGCGAGTTGGCCGATGCTGCCGCCCAGCTCGGCATGCTCGGCGACGCCTCGGCCATCGGCGCGAAGATGGCCTCGGTGTCGGCCGACGATGACGAGGTCACCCATGCCGCGCAGATGATCGGTCAGGGCAAGGTGCAGTCGAGCCCGCTGGCCGTGGCGACGATGACCGCCTCGGTCGAGGCGGGGGAGACGATCACCCCGCAGCTCGTCCTCGGAGATGCGGTCGAGGAGGCGGAGAACGGCGACGGCGGCCAAGGCGCCGACGACGACAGCGACTCCCCGACGCTCGACGCGGACGCGGCGAAGGAGGTCTCCGAGATGATGCGCAAGGTCGTCACCGAGGGAACCGCCACCGATCTCGAAGATGTTCCCGGCGATCCCGTCCACGGCAAGACCGGAACGGCCGAATACGGCGACGAGACCCCGCCGCGCACTCACTCATGGTTCGCCGGATTCCAGGGAGACCTGGCCGTGGCCGTCCTCGTCGAGGATGGCGGATTCGGCGCCGAGGCGGCCGTCCCGGTGGCGCACGACTTCCTCGACGAGGTCAACTGACCACCACCGAGGCGGCTCCGTCGGGCGGAGCGGCAACCGCAGCTGACCTGCGGCCGCCGCCTCCCGACGGGGACGCGCCCCCTGCTTCATGCGCGGATTATTTCATGCGCAGCGACCGCATCACCTGAAGCGCACCGGACATGGCCTTCGCGAACGTCTTCTGGTCGAGAGGTCCAGCCGGCGCGATCGGGTGGAGGCGCTGCTGCGCGATCGTGTGCGAGTGCATGAACTGAAAGAGGCCCTCGGGTCCGTGCCGGTGGCCCAATCCTGAGGCCTTGACTCCGCCCGCCGGAGCGTCGATGGACCCCCAGCTGGCCGGGTAGACCTCATTGACGTTGACCATTCCGGCCTCGACCTGCCGCGCGATCTCACGCCCGTGGGAGCGCGAGTACACCGATGCCGAGAGTCCGTAGTCGCTGTCATTGGCCGCAGCGATCGCCGCGGCGTCGGACGGGACCGAATAGACGGAGACGACGGGACCGAAGGTCTCCTCCCGACGCAGCTCGGCTGACGCGGGAACATCCGTGAGAACTGTCGGAGCGTAGAAATAGGGACCGAGATCGGGCACTGGGTGTCCGCCGGCAAGGACCGTGGCGCCGACGCTGCGGGCCTGTTCGACATGGTTGGTGATCGTCTCGAGCTGCTTCGGCCCCGCCAGGGTGCCCATGTCCGGGCCGTACTCGAATTCGGCGCTGAGACGGTAGGCCCGGGCCGCCTCGGCGAAATGGGCGCAGAAGGTCTCATAGAGGTCCTCGTGGACGTAGATCCGCTCGATCGAGATGCACAGCTGCCCGGCCGAGGAGAACGACCCGCGAACGGCACCTTCGACGGCCTTCTCCAGGTCCGCGTCGGCGGCCACGATCAGGGGATTCTTTCCCCCGAGCTCGAGCGCGGTCGGGAGCAGACGCTGCCCCGTCTCGGCGGCGATCGACCGTCCCGCGGCCGTCGAACCGGTGAACGAGATTCCGTCCGCACCGGCCATGAGCGCGTGCCCGAGCTCGGAGGACGGGCCGGGCACGAGCTGCCAGACCTCGGGAGGCAGACCGGCGGCGATCGCCAGCCTGCGCATGAACACCGAGGTCAGCGTCGTGGTCGAATCGGGTTTGTGGACGACGGCGTTGCCGGCGGTCAGGGCCGCGAACAGGTCGGTCGCTCCCAGGGTGAGCGGGTAGTTCCATGGGGTGATGAACCCGACCACTCCCAGCGGAGTGTGCGTGATCTCGGTGCGGGTGAGCACGGGGATCGCCCCGCGCCGACGTTCGGGACGCAGATAGCGGGCGGCCATCACCCCGTAGTGGCGCAGCACGTTGTAGGTATCGAGGATCTCGTCATAGGCGTGGATGCGAGCCTTGCCGGTCTCGTACTGGATGATGTCGAGGAGCAGATCCTCGTTCCGAGCCAGTGCGGCGTGCAGTCGAGTGAGCACCTTCGCCCGGTGCTCCACCGACTGGGCAGCCCACGTGGGGCCGGCGATGCGGGCCGTGGCGTAGGCGGCTTCGATGTCGGCAGGAGTGTTCCGAGTGAACCGGTCGACCTCTCGGCCGGTGAACGGTTCGACGCCGCGCATCACCTCGCCCGAACCGGAGGCATCCTCGTACGGATCTGTGTCGAGGAAGTCCCGCAGCGCCGCGGTGACATGCGAGGATGCGGTCCCGGCGGTGCCTGCTGCGGAGACGTGGGCAGTGGTGTCTGTGGTCATCGGCTTCCTAATCCATGTGACGTAGGTCATCGCAGGCTAGACTACCCAATATGGTGTCGAGTGGTCTCCGGGGTGCGCTGAAAGGAACCTGTGCACCCACCGCCGTCCTCGATCTCGACGCCTTCGACGCCAACCTCGACGCCCTGGCCGAACGCGCTCGCGGACTGCCGATCCGGCTGGCCACGAAGTCCCTGCGCGTGCCCGCCGCCATCGACCGGGCGCTCGCCCATCCCGGCTATTCCGGTGTGCTCGCGTATTCCGTCCCCGAGGCACTGTTCCTCCACGCCCGCGGCATCCGCGATATCGTCATCGGCTATCCCAGCCTCGACCGTCCCGCCCTGGCGCGGATGATCGCCGAGGCGGATGCGCTCTCGAACATCACCGTGATGATCGATTCCGTGGACCACCTCGACATCATCGACGACGTCCGGAGATCCCTCGCCGAGGCGGGGCCGGGCTCCGCCCCGGAAGTGACCGTTCCGGACGGCACTGTCCCGGACGTGACCGCTCCGGGGGAGGACGCGACGAACCTCGCCGAGGCGGGAGCCGCCTCGGTGCGGGTGTGCATCGACGTCGACTCCTCCTATCGACCGGCCGAGTCCTGGTTGGGCGACCGCGTCCATATCGGGGCCAGGCGCTCGCCGATCCGGGATGCCCGATCAGCCGTCGCCTTGGCCCGGCAGGTGGCGGCTCGTCCCGGTTTCGACCTCGTGGGGATGATGTTCTACGAAGGCCAGATCGCGGGCACCGCCGACGCCGGACGAACGGTCAGGCAGGCGATCGTGCGGGCCATGCAGAAGGCCTCGATCGCCGAACTCGCGGAACGACGAGCCGCCGTCATCGCCGCGGTCCGTGAGATCGCCGACCTCGAATTCGTCAACGGCGGGGGAACCGGCTCGTTCGAGTCCAGTTCCGTCGAAGGCACACTGACCGAACTCGCCGCCGGATCCGGCCTCTTCTCTCCGGGACTCTTCGACGGCTACACGCATTTCCGGCACCGTCCGGCCGCGTACTTCGTGTCTCCCGTTGTGCGCAGACCCGGTCCCGGTTGGGTGACTGTCTTCAAAGGCGGGTTCATCGCCTCCGGAGTCCCCGCTCCAGACCGTCTGCCGACGATCGCATGGCCGCCGGGCCTCGAGTATTCCGGTCTCGAAGGCCCCGGAGAGGTGCAGACTCCGCTGACCGGGCCGGGCACGGACGCGCTGCGCATCGGCGATCTCGTGTGGTTCCGGCATGCCAAGGCCGGGGAGCTGGCCGAACATCTCAATGACTTCCAGGTCGTGTCCCAGGACCGCATCGGCGCTGTCTGGACCACCTATCGAGGAGAGGGACTCGTTCTGTGAGAGAAGTGCAGTCAGGGCGCGGCGAACGGGCCGGACGCGGGGCGAAAAGCGGCTCGGCGAAGGGCCGGCACGCGTTTCGGAACTGGGCCGGGCACGTCCACGCGCATCCGCACACGTTCTCCACTCCCGCCTCGGCGGAGGAACTATCGGAAATCGTCACAGCCGCTGCGGCGGCGGGGGA
The DNA here is from genome assembly GCF_011617465.1 of Brevibacterium pigmentatum. Lineage (NCBI taxonomy): Bacteria > Bacillati > Actinomycetota > Actinomycetes > Micrococcales > Brevibacteriaceae > Brevibacterium > Brevibacterium pigmentatum. The sequence goes on along the minus strand of NZ_CP050153.1, from coordinate 3,740,854 downwards.
CCGGCTGCGGGTCGTCGGGGCCGGACATTCCTTCACCCCCGTGGCCGCCGGCGATGACGTCATGGTCAGCCTCGACGGTCTGTCGGGAATCATCGCCGTCGATGAGGCGCGCAAGCGGGTGCGCTTTGCCGCCGGCACTCGGCTGCGGGACATTCCCGGGCTGCTCGAACCCGTCGGCCTGGCCCTGGAGAATCAGGGAGACGTCAACCCGCAGGCCCTGGCCGGTGCGATCTCGACGAGCACGCACGGCACCGGGATCGGGTTCACGGGGTTCGCCGGGACCGTCACCGGACTGAGCCTGATGGGCCCCGACGGTGCGGTGCGCGAACTCTCGGCCGAGGCGGAATCGGAGGTCTTCGACCTCGCGCGGGTCAGCCTCGGCGTCCTCGGTGTCATCACCGAGGTCGAGCTCCAGTGCGTGCCGGTATTCGACCTCATCGCCGAGGAGAGGGTGGCCGGATTCGATGAGCTCCTCGACGGGCTGGCCGAGCGGATGCGCGGGGCCGACCATTTCGAGTTCTACTGGTTCCCGCACACCGATTCGGTGCTGACGAAGACGAACACCCGGGTGGAGCCCGGGCAGGCCGGGCCGGGCCGCCTCGCCGAGGCGGGGGTGCGCAACCGTTGGCTCAACCTCCTCGACAAAGAGGTGGTGGAGAACGGAGCGCTGCGGTTGGCCGTCGAGCTCGGGGCGAAGGTTCCGGCCGTGGTGCCCTCGATCAATCGCATCGCCCAGTCGGTCGTGGCTGATCGGACCTACCGGGCTCCGGGCCACGATGTGTTCGTCACCCCACGGCGGGTGCGGTTCAACGAGATGGAATACGCGCTGCCCTTCGGGTCCGGACCTGAAGCGATTCGGGAGATCCGTGACGTCATCGAGGCCAAGGGGTGGTCGATCTCCTTCCCTCTCGAGGTCCGGTGTGCCGCCGCCGACGATGTGCCCCTGTCGACGGCGACGGGGCGGGAGACGATGTACATCGCCGTGCACCGCTTCATCAAGGAGGACTTCGCCGAGTACTTCCGCGTCGTCGAGGAGATTCTGTGCCGGCACGGCGGCCGCCCGCACTGGGGCAAGATCCACACCCGGACGGCTGCGGAGCTTGATGAGCTCTATCCGCGTTTCGCGGACTTCTGTGACCTGCGGTCCCGCCTGGACCCGGGGGCCATGTTCGGCAATCGATTCACCGACTCGCTGTTCGGTGTAGCTGGTCGCTGAGGAGCTGTCGGGCCGCTGCCGAGAAGCGGACTCTAGCGGTTGTCTGCGGCGGCTCTCGTTTCGAGCCACTCGAGGATCTCCGGTCAGAAGGCTTCAGCGACGGATCTGCGCATGAGGCCGAGATGGCCGATGGTCTCGGTGCCGAGCTCCGCAGGGGCAATGGTCCGCCGCGTCACCGGAGCAAGTCGCAGACGATCGGTGAGTGCATCGATGAACGCCTCTGTCGCCCAGGGATCGTCGGAAGTGCCGAGGGCGAGCACCGGCGTGCGCAGCCGGGAGACGCGCGCCTCGGCGTCGAAGCTCGGGTCGTCGAAGAAGAAGTGCGGACGGCGCAGCCAGTTCGTCCATTCATAGAGAGCGGCAGCGGGGATGTCTACGCCGAGGCCCACTCGGCTGCCGGGCATATACCCCAATACCCGAGTGGCCACCCTGGCGAAGACACCGAGCCCGAATTCCACCCGGAAGCGCTCACTGCGGGGTGCGATCTTGCGGGCCGACACCATTGCAGTGGCGATGGTGGCGATTCCGGACACCCGTTCACCGCCGTGCCCCAGGAGCAGGGCGTGCCCGCCGACGCTGTGGCCCAGTGCTGTATGCGGCAGATCAGGGAACTTCTTCTCGGCCCACGTGCCCACGGCCGCCACATCTTCGGCGATCCAATCGCGCATGCGGATGTGCCGATGGGCGCGAGCTGCCGTCCGACCGCCCACACCGCGGTAGCCGTAGGTGATCACGGCGAACCCTCTCGCGGCAGCCGCCTCGGCGAAGGAGAAGTAGAAGCGTTCCGGAGTCGCGGTGGCGGGGTGGATCGTCAGCACTGCGTGCGGGGCGACCGCGGGGAGGAAGAGATGTCCCTCGAGTTCGCTGGAACCGTATCGGCTCTGCACCGGAATGCGCACGTCCTGCTGGAGAAGTGAGTCCATATCCTTCAGGGTAGTCACCGCGGCGTCAGGATGCTACTGGTCGGTAATGTCTTTCTCGCTGCCGGCGTCCGTACCGGCATAGTCCGCATCGTCCTCATTGCGATCCTCCGCATCAATCAGCTGGATCCTCCGGCGCAATCTCTGCATCACACAGCAGTTCTCGGCGGGATTCCATGTCGGAGCGTGCTGGTACGCTCGGGTCATGACCGCGTCGGATCGGAACCACCCCGCATCACCCACCCAGGCAACAAGCCGAGAGCGGGAGAGAGGCCGGCGCAGGTCGATGTTCGTCGCGGCCTTCGGCACCGTCGTCGAGTGGTACGACTTCTCGATCTTCTTCTACGTCGCCACGACCCTGACCAAGGAGTTCTTCGGCGACCAGACCGATTCTCTGCTCCTGACCCTCGGGGTCGGTGCGGCGGGATTCCTCTTCCGGCCGTTGGGCGCGATGGTCTTCGGCCACCTGGGCGATCGGATCGGGCGGCGATCGACGCTCATCATCTCCGCCGTCCTCATGGCGATCTCGATGCTTGGAATCGCGGTGATCCCGAACTATGACACGATCGGCATCTGGGCGGGCGTCCTCATGGTGGCCCTGCGCTGCCTGTCCGGATTCTCCGTCGGTGCGGAATACACCGGAATCATGGTCTTCCTCATGGAGTCGGCGGGCCCGGGACGCCGCGGCCTGGCCGCGAGTTGGGCCGCGGCCAACAGCGAGGTCGGTGCCCTCCTGGCGGTGGGATCCGGTGCGCTGCTGGCGAATACGCTCAGTCCCGAAGCGATGGATTCCTGGGGCTGGCGGCTGCTGTTCGTCCTCGGTGCAGTGCTCGCCATCCTCATGGTTCCGCTGCGGTCGATGATGGAGGAGACGGAGACCTTCAAGCGGCTGCAGAAAGCGGAGAAGGAGAAGAAGGACGTCGGACTCGAGCGCTCCCCGCTCATCACCGCGATCCTCGAGCAGCCGCGGGCGATCCTCGTCGCTTTCCTCATCTCCTCGATCGGCTCGGTCAGCTACTTCCTCAACATCACCTATGTGCCCACCTACATCGAGGAGGTGGCGAAGGTCCCGAACTCCGGTTCCCTGGCTCTGGGTACGGTTGCGGCCGTCGTCGCCATCGTCGTCACCCCGTTCTTCGGCCTCGCCTCGGACAAATTCGGCCGCAAACCTGCCCTGGCGGTGCTCATGGCCGTCTTCGTGTTCACGATCATTCCCGCCTACGCTCTGCTGGGCGGCAGCTCCTCAGGCGGGGCGGTCTTCGGTGTTGCGTTCCTCGCGATTCCCGCGGCCGGGTGGAGCGCGGTGGCCGCCGCCATGGTGCCCGAGCAATTCACCGGCACGAGCCGCTTCTCCGGTATGGCGATCGGCTACAACATCGCCACCGTCCTCTTCGGCGGGCTGTCGCCGCTCATCGCCACGGCACTCATGTCGTCGACGGGCATCACGCTGGCGCCGGCGATCTACGCCACCGTCGTCATCGTCGTCGCCGGAGTTCCGACCCTCATCCTCGCCCGCAGCATGGGCAAGAAGACCCTCGCCGAGGTGGACGAGGACAAGCATCTCGTGTCCGTCTGAGGGACGTTCGCGCTGAGGTTGCGCGGGTCCGCTCACAGTGGCAGGGAGCTCCGGCGACAGCGGCTTTCCAGGGGCTGCGGCGGATCGGTGACAGACGTTGCCGTTCTGCCACACGATGCGCGCATCTCGAGCGTGCCGGGCTCATAGATTGGTTTCAGAACACGCATTCGGGCGACCTGCTCCCGGGTGTGAGAGACCGATCAAGGAGTCATCATGAAACGCATGAAGCGCGCCACCTTCACCGCCGCGGCCCTGCTCAGCTGCACCCTCACCTTCTCGGGCTGCTCGCTCATCAGCCAGGTCGTCCAGCCCGAACAGGACCAGACCGGCGAGCAGACGAACGCCGACGGTCAGGACCAGGGCAACCAGGACCAGAACGGTCAGGATCAGGGCGACCAGAATGGTCAGGAGCAGAGCGGCCAGGACCAGGGCGACCAGAGCGGCCAGGACCAAGCCAACGGTCAGGACTCGAGTTCCGATCAGTCGGCATCGAACTCCTCGAATTCTTCGTCATCGTCGACTTCATCCGCCGACGGGTCCACAGGCTCGGACTCGGGAGCCTCGTCCGGCAGCCAGGGCCAGGTCAGCATCGGCGAAAGCTTCGAAGATCCGGAGATGCAGGACAAGATCGAGGTGCTCTCGGCGGTGCGGAACTTCGACTCGTCCAAGAAGGCCTCGTCGATCGAACTCGGCGGCGAAGTCGTCCTCCTCGAAGTCAAGGTCACCCCGGGACAGAAATACAGCGGACTCATCCAATCCGGAGCCTTGAAGATCTCAGAGGACGGTGGAACGAACTTCCGCTACGACCAGACCGACGGCCTCGAAGCCGAGATGAGGGCCGCCGGATTCGAGCCCTGGGAAGATATCAATCGCCGCGACGGCGGAACGCACCAGGGCTGGCTCGCCTATGTTCCGAATGAGAAGCAGGACACCTACACGATCCGCTACGAACGCGGACCCGGCAAGGTGATGGGAACCGACGAGAAGGTCCCGGAGTTCACGAAGACCTTCGACATCCCCGCTCTCTGACTCTCGAGGCCCAACCGCGCGACCCGCGGCTGCGGCACGTGAGTTCTGCAGCCAGGCGGCGTCGGCCGATCAGCGACATACGCATCGCGGCCGGACTCCGAATTCGGAGTCCGGCCGCGATGCGTCGTCAACGTCTTGGATCAGCCTTCGCTGAATGCCTTCCAGTCAGACACCTCGGACTCGGCGAGCTGAGCGGCCACACCGGTGTAGGTGGCAGGCGTCAGAGCCTTGAGCAGTTCGGCACGCTCCTCGGTCAGGCCGAGGCCGTCGACGAACGTCTGCAGATCGGCCTGGTTGATGCGCTTGCCGCGAGTGAGTTCCTTGAGCGTTTCGTACGGGTTGTCCATGCCCGGCACGCCTTGCAGCCCGGCGGCACGCATGACCGACTGGACTGCTTCGCCGAGGACCTCCCAGTTGCCGTCGAGGTCGGCGGCCAGAGCATCCTCGTTGATCGCGAGGGCACCGAGGCCCTTGACCAGGTTGTTGAGTGCGAGCACGGAGTGTCCGTAGGCGACGCCGATATTGCGCTGCGAGGTCGAGTCGGTGAGGTCGCGCTGCATCCGCGAGGTGACCAGCGTCGAACCGAGGGAATCGAGCAGGGCGCAGGAGAGCTCGAGGTTCGCTTCGGCGTTCTCGAACCGGATCGGGTTGACCTTGTGCGGCATCGTCGACGAACCGGTCGCACCGGCGACGGGGATCTGCTTGAAGTAGTTCATCGAGATGTAGGTCCACATGTCGGTGGCCAGGTTGTGCGCGATCCTGTTGAACCGAGCGATATCGGCGAACAGTTCGGCGTTCCAGTCGTGCGACTCGATCTGTGTTGTCAGAGCGTTGAAGCTCAGCCCGAGGCGGTCTTCGACGAAGGTGCGTGCGATCTGCGGCCAATCGGCTCCCGGCACGGCCGCCAGGTGAGCGGAATAGGTGCCGGTGGCGCCGTTGATCTTGCCGAGGAACTCTGTGGCGGCGATGCGTTCGTACTGGCGGCGCAGGCGGTGGACGAAGACCGCGAGTTCCTTGCCCATCGTCGTCGGGGTGGCCGGCTGACCGTGGGTGTGGGCGAGCATCGGCACCTCGGCCAGCTCCGCGGCGGACTCGGCGAGAGCGTCGATGAGGGCCTTCGCTCGCGGCAACCACACCTGTTCGGTGGCGCCCTTGATTCCCAGCGCCCAGGAGAGGTTGTTGATGTCTTCGGACGTGCAGCAGAAGTGGACGAGCTCACCGAGATCCTCGGCGCCGATCTTCACTAGGGCTTCTTTGATTGTGTATTCGACGGCCTTGACGTCGTGGACGGTGACGGCTTCATGAGCGGCCAGCGTGGCGATGGTGTCGGCGTCGAAGTCGGCGGCGAAGGCGCGCAGTCCGTCGACCTCATCGGGGGTGAGGGTGCGGACGCCCTCGATCACCGAGTTCTGGGCGAGGTGGATGAACCATTCGATCTCAACCGTGATGCGATTGCGGTTGAGAGCCGCCTCGGAGAGGTGATCGACGAGGTCAGCGGTGTCTTTGCGGTAGCGACCATCAAGCGGTCCGAGAGCGATGGCGGGCGAGATTTCGGCAAGGGAAACAGTCGGCATGCCCTCATTTTCTCATGAGCGGCGAACCGGGGCGGCACCCGTCCGGGTCTACCGGCCGGTAGACGCGGAAGGAGAGCTGGACTCGGGCGTTTCCGCCTGTGGATTCGGCGATGACTTCGCCATCAGCGCCTTGTGGATGCTCGGCGCTCTTCCCCAGCCCTGAAATCGAGGCTTCCGCCCCTGCCCCGCGCCCTCCTACGGTCGAGTGATTCGGGTACGGACACCGGATTCGGGCATGGGTGCCGGATTCGGTCGCAGATGCCGGACGGACAGGTGGGAGGGCTGAGGCATGATCACGGACGAGCTGGAGCGCAATCGCGAGCAGTGGAGACGGCGAGCGGAGGTGCTGCGCTCCCTGGCACAGAGCTGCCGTCAGATCGACGGCTGGGATTCCCCGGCGGGACAGCTGCTCGATGACAGGGTGGCGTCGTGTGCGGAATCGATCGACCGTCTGGGCGAGCGGGCGGAGAAGCTCGCCGAGGCGTATGACCTCCACCTGCAGGTTGTGTCGGTGGGAGGGCGGATCCAACTGTGAACGCCCGACCCGCCGCGCGAGAGACCGCCGGAATCGACAGCTGGATCGTCGTCGACCTCGACCGGATCATCAGGCTGCCGGAACGTCTGCGTCGTCTCTGGCCGCCTGATCTGCTCCCTCGCCGGGTCGGACAGGACTCCCGAGCCGCCTCGGCGAAGGTTGGGAGGGCCAGCGCCGCAACGGAACTGGGTGGGACAAAACCAGGCACGGCTGACGCAGTGGTTGGGGATGCCGCCACAGCCTCGGGGGCTGTCGCCGCTGGGGCGGCCAGCGCGGCGCCGGGGACGGCTAGCGGGGTCACGGGGACGGCGAAGCGAGACATCGATGTCCTCACCGCATGGCTGCGCGGCTTCGCCTCCGAACTCGACCGAGTGACCACGCGCATCAGCGTCGTCGTGTCATCGGGAGCCGAAACCGTGCACCTGGCGCTGTGCCTGGGGCCGGGCGTCGGGCTCGCGGTCCTCGCTCTGCAGGGCGAAGGGCTTGAGGACTTCGCGCAGCATCAGCTGCTGCGCAGGATCGAACCGGGACGGATCGGGCACGTCGTCGAGGATCTCGCCGAACTCGTCGAACAGGATTGCGTGCTCACGCTCAGCTGGGCATCCGGACAGGGAGGCACGGGACTGGAGTTCCTCCGTCGAAAGGACGGGGTCTGGTTTCGGCCGGTCATCGAGCGCGCCGGAGACTCCGTCACCGTCGACAGCGAGGTCGTCGCGGGAGATGCGGCGGTGCGACAACTGCTCAGCGCCGTGCTCACCCGGACGCTGACGGCAGGAGCCCCGAAGTGACGGCGGCAGCAGGAGTCCGCTGGGAACTCGTGGCCTCAGGGCCCGGCGGGGAACGGGACACGCGGAAGAAGCCGGCACGGGCCGGGGCGTGAGGGGAGACGGGCGATGATCGATTCGACGACGCGCGGCGGCGGGGGGATCACCGTCGACGAACGCGCCGATGGCAGCGGAGACGCACTGCAGACCGTCATCTCAGGTATCGGCGACCTGACCGTCGACGCTGCTGTCGGGGACTTCGATCTCGCGACTCTGCTCACCCAGGTCCCGGCCCCCGTGACTGCGCTCAACCTCGATGCCTGCAGGATCCGATTCCACAGCCAGCTCGCCGCCTCGGTGCTCGAGCTCGAAGCCACACTGGTCGCAGTTCGGGCCGCTGCCTTTGCCTACCGACAGGCGGAGAAGGGGATCAGCGAAGTCTTCGGCGGACTGCTCGACGCCCTCGGCTACGCTGCCGGCCGTGTCATAGCTCTCAGTCTGCCTGTCGTCATCCCCGTCGCACTCGTCGTCGGTGCCCAGGTCGTCGTGGTCACGAAGATCCTCGACGCCACCGGACTCGACGATGTCATCACCAAACAGTTCGGCATCGACCTGGGCAAAACGAAGGCGCAAGCGAAGGAAGCGCTGATCACGTTCGCGTTCGAGCAGTCCGACGTCTCCGGTGCCGTCATCGAGCACGTGCTTCCGGGCGTCGTAATCGGGTTCCTGGGTCTGCCGCCGTTCGTCCTCAACGCCGATGGCGACCACGCATTCTGGCCGCACGACTCGACGTCGATGACGATCTGGGTCCTGGCCGGTGCGAACGCGTTCGGACTGCTGCTGCCCTCCGACGTCGAAGTGTGGAGGGCGAAAGGGCTGACTCCGCCGCACAAGGAGCCGCCGCGTGATGTCGAAGACCTCTTCATCCGCGAAGCGAACTGTCACCGCGGAGCCGATTCCGGACAGGTCCGCATCGAGGAGATCGTCGGCCCCGATGGGACGACCCGCTATATCGTCTACGTTCCGGCCACCACCGACTGGTCGCCGAAGTCCGGGGTCAACACGACGGACCTGACGACGAACGTGCAGGGGATGGCCGGCAATGACACCGTGATGCGTGAGATGGTGCGCCAGGCGATCGCCGATGCCGGGATCGGACGCGACGCCGAGGTCATGCTCGTCGGGTGTTCGCAGGGAGGGATCACCGCAGGATCTCTGGCCGCGGACCCGGCGTTCCTCGACGATGTCAACGTCACTGCACTGATGACGGTCGGTGCTCCGGTCTCCGATTTCGCCATCGATTCGGAAATCGACGTGCTCTCCATCGAACATGAACAGGACCTCGTGCCCGATCTCGACGGCAACGAGAACCCGGCGGCGAAGAACTGGTCGACGATCACCGTCGACTACGACCCCGATGAACTGCGCAAGGTCCCCGAGCTTGCGAACAAGTCCGATGCCGAGCTCGATGAGATGTTCGCTTCGGCCGGGGCGGCACACTCGTCGGTCGCCTATGCTGCTTCGATCGGCCTGCTGCTGCGGGCCGGCAATCCCGGCTTCGACCGCTTCACCTCGAAGAACTCGGGCTTCTTCACCGGTGACCTCGCGAAGACGCGCGACTACCAGGGCAAGCGCAAACGCCACTGAACTCGGTCGCGCGGACGGTCCCGCGGACACGGCGTTCGCCATCGAAACGATGGGCCGCCTCGGCGACGAACGGACCTCACGGACACCGAGCTCGACCATCCGACGACGGGCGGCCTCGGTGCTCGGATGTGCATTGGTCGGACGATGGAGCATCTCTGCCGTGATCGACAATTGTCCACGGAACGCTTTGGAACTCGGCCACATGTGTCGAGCTCGGGCCATAGTCTGTTCCTGACCTGCACTTTTGATACTCGAACCGCATGGGGAGAGTGGCAAGCAGTGAGTGGATTCGGTATTGTGATAGCACCTGTGAATCAGATCACTCGAGGGCGAGTTCTCACCTCCGAGGGCCTGCCCGACGGACACGGTCCACCACTGGTCACCTCCGGTGAAGATGGACCTCGAACAAAGGAGAACTGAAATGACCTCCAACATTTCAGTGGGAACCGGCGCTGCCCACAGTCAGTCCTCGGAACCCAGAATGATCCAGATGCTCACCGAAGACGGAAATCGCGTCGAATCCGGTGAGTACGACGCCTTCGCAGCAGAACTCACCGATGAGGATCTGCGCGGCTTCTACCGGGACATGGTCCTGGTCCGCCGCATCGACGCCGAAGGAGCTGCCCTGCAGCGTCAGGGACAGCTGGGCCTGTGGGCGCCGCTGTTCGGACAGGAAGCAGCCCAGATCGGCATGGGACGGGCCGCTCGCCCGCAAGATTTCGTCTTCCCCACCTACCGCGAGCACGGCCTCGCCTACACCCGCGGTGTCGAACCTGAAACTCTGCTCAGCATCTTCCGTGGTCAGAATCACGGCGGCTGGGATCCGCAGGAGCACCGGTTCCACACCTATACCATCGTCATCGGCTCGCAGACCCTGCATGCCACCGGCTACGCCATGGGCATCTCCATGGACGGTGATGTCGGCACCGGAGACATCGAGCGCGACACCGTCTCCATCGCCTGCTTCGGCGACGGTGCGACCTCGCAGGGCGATGTCTCCGAAGCACTGACCTTCGCCGGAGCTTTCCACGCGCCGGTCCTGTTCTTCTGCCAGAACAACCAGTGGGCCATCTCCGAGCCCACTCACGTCCAGTCCGCGGCGCCGCTGTCCACCCGCGGCGAAGGATTCGGAGTCCCCGGAATCCGCGTCGATGGCAACGACATCATCGCGATGTACTCCGTCGCCCGCGCCAGCCTCGATTCCGTGCGCGCCGGCAACGGCCCGATGCTCATCGAAGCCTTCACCTACCGTCGTGGTGCCCACACCACGGCCGATGACCCGACGAAGTACCGCGACAAGGCCGAAGAGGAGATCTGGGAGGACCGCGACCCGATCACCCGTCTCAAGGCCTACCTGGACAAGCACACCGAGACCAGCGACGAATTCTTCGCCGAGGTGGACGCCGAGGCCGACACCCTGGCCGCTCGTATCCGCCACAATTGCATGACCATGGAGAACCCCGACGGCGTCGAGATGTTCGCGCATGTCACCGCGGAACCCCACTCCCTCGTCGACGAGGAACGTGCCGAATTCCTGGCATACCAGGCCTCGTTCGCCGATGCGGGTGAGGCCTGATGGAGAAACTTCCCCTCTCTAAGGCGATCACCGCCGGAATGCGCAAGGCCATGGAGGACGACCCGAAGGTCGTCCTCATCGGTGAGGACATCGGCAAGCTCGGCGGCGTCTTCCGCGTCACCGAAGGACTGCAGAAGGACTTCGGTCCCCAACGCGTCATCGATGCCCCGCTGGCCGAGTCCGGCATCGTCGGCACCTCGATCGGCATGGCCATCCGCGGCTACCGTCCCGTCATCGAGATCCAGTTCGACGCATTCATCTTCCCTGCCTACGACCAGATCGTCACCCAGGTGGCGAAGCTGTACAACCGCACCCTGGGCAAAGAGAACATCCCGCTGGTCGTCCGTGTGCCCTACGGCGGCGGCATCGGCTCGCCCGAGCACCATTCGGAGAGCCCCGAGACCGTGTTCGCCCACCATGCGGGACTGCGGCTCATATCCCCGTCGAACGCTCATGACGCGTACTGGATGATCCAGGACGCAATCAAGAGCGAGGATCCGGTGATGTTCTTCGAACCCAAGCGCCGCTACTGGATGCGCGGGGACGTCGACACCTCCGCCCGGGGCGAGCTGGGCATGCACGACGCCCGAGTCGTATCCGAAGGCACCGACGTCACCCTCGTCGCCTACGGTCCACTGGTTCCGACTGCGCAGGACGTGGTCACCGCGGCCGCGGAGGAAGGCACGAGCGTCGAACTCATCGACCTGCGCAGCCTCAACCCGATCGACTTCGACGCGATCGAGAAGTCCGTGACGAAGACCGGCCGACTGGTCGTCGCCCACGAGGCTCCGACCTTCCTGGGGCTGGGCTCTGAGATCGCAGCACGCATCACCGAACGCTGCTTCTTCAACCTCGAAGCCCCGGTCATCCGGGTCGGCGGTTACCACACCCCGTACCCCGGCTCGCGGATGGAAGAGCACTACCTGCCCGACCTCGATCGCATCTTCGATGGTGTCGATCGGGCCCTGTCCTACTGATTTCGAGGAGAGTCAAGAATGTCATTCGAATTTCCTCTTCCCGACGTCGGTGAGGGCCTGACCGAGGCCGACATCGTCGCGTGGAAGGTCGCCCCCGGCGACACCGTCACCGTCAATCAGATCCTCGTCGAGATCGAGACCGCGAAGTCGCTCGTCGAGCTGCCCAGCCCGCAGGCCGGCACCGTTGGTGCCCTATTGGTCGAGGAGGGTCAGACCATCGAGGTCGGCACCCCGATCATCCGGTTCGGCGGAGATGATTCCAGCGCCGAGGCGGCCCCCGCCTCCGCTGGTGCGCCTGCTTCCGGTTCGGCTGAGAAGTCGGCCGAGGAGTCCGGTGAAGCCGACGGCGGAGCCACCCTCGTCGGATATGGAGCGAAGGAGACCTCGTCGAAGCGGCGTCCGCGCAAGGGCGCTTCCGTCCCGGCTCCTGCCGCTGCCGCAGCGCCCGCTGCCCCGGCGGCTCCGGCAGCCCCAGCGGTGGAGGTGGCCCCGCCCGCACTCGCAGCAGCTCCGGCCGCGCAGGCACAGCCCGCATCGGCACCTGCCTCGCCGGGCAAGCCGCTGGCGAAGCCGCCCGTGCGGAAGCTTGCAAAGGATCTGGGCGTCGACCTGTCCCAGGTGACCCCGACCGGTCCCCGCGGGGACGTCACACGCGACGATGTGCACGCTGCCGCGAACCAGGCGACCGCTCCCACTGCGGGTGCGACGGCACCGGCGGCCGCCTCGGCGAGTGACCAGGGAGCGCTCGAAGAGCGGATCCCGTTCAAGGGCGTGACGAAGATGATGGCTAAGGCCATGGTCGATTCGGCCTTCACGATGCCGCATGTCACCGAGTTCCTCGACGTGGACGTCACCGAGACGATGGCGATGGTCCGCCGGCTGAAGTCGACGAAGTTCCTGGGCGAGGACGTCAAGGTCTCGCCGCTGCTCATCGTCGCCAAGGCCGTGGCATGGGCCGTGGGGCGCAATCCGCGGATCAATTCGTGCCTCGAGGGCGACGAGATCGTCGTGAAGAAGTACGTCAACCTCGGCATCGCCGCCGCCACTCCGCGCGGACTGATCGTGCCGAACATCAAGAACGCGCAGGCCATGGGTCTGGGCGAACTGGCGCAGGGCATTCAGGACCTCACCGCTCTGGCACGGTCGGGCAAGACGCCGCCGGCTGACCAGGCCGGCGGAACGATCACCATCACGAACGTCGGTGTCTTCGGAGTCGATGCCGGTACGCCGATCATCAATCCTGGTGAGGCCGCGATCCTCGCGTTCGGGCAGGTCCGGAAGAAGCCGTGGGTGGTGGGCGACGAGATCGTTCCGCGTGAGATCACCACGCTGTCGGTCAGTGCCGATCATCGTGTCGTCGACGGCGAGATCATCTCGGAGTTCCTCGCCGACGTCGGACGTGGTCTGGAAGACCCGACCTTGATGTTGGCCTAAGGTTTCACCCCGGTGCCGGCTGTTCGTCGGCGCTGAGGGCTTGAACGAGGCCCGAACGCCCCGGTTTCGCAAGGTGCGAGACCGGGGCGCTTCACTCTCTCTGATGGTCAGGGCCCAGTTGGCCTGGGCATTTCTCTCGCTCTGCCGGTCGCGGCCCATTCCAAAGCAGATGGCCCATGTTTGAACATGGGCTATTCAGCTCAAACTGGGCTGCGAGCGATTGGCAGGACAGTGACGATCGGCGCGCGCAAGGGCGGAGCCGCTCCCCAAGCGGGCCAGGCCGCTCCCCAAGCGGGCCAGGCCGCTCCCCATGCGCGCGGGCCGGCACAAGCACTCCGGGCCACCCCGCTTGCACGCGGCCGGTCCGACTTCACGGTCTATCCGTCGAGGTAGGCGCTGTTGTCCTTGGGGCTGCCGTCCTTGACGAGGCGCTTGGCTATGCAGTGGTTGCGGTCGAGGCCCCATGAGCGGCACTGGTCGAGGGCCTGTTCCGGATCGCTGTAGCCGGTGTCGACGACCGTGACCCAGTAGCTGCCGTCCTTGTACGAGGCCCAGTCGCCGCTGTGGATGAGGATCGCGCCCGGATACTTGACCTTGTTGGCCTCGTACTCGTTGAGGATGTCCTGCGCTGACCACGTCTTGCCGTCTGCCTCGAGGCCGACGTTCTTCGCGCTCACCTGAGTCACCCACTTGCCTTCGAGGTCGGCGGCTTTCTCGGTGCCGTCTGCCGTATAGTCGTCGAGCTGCTGTTCCGGGCTCTTCGTCGGCTGGACGAGATCGTCGGACGGTCTGGGTGACGGGCTTGCCGACTCGCTGGATCCGACGTCGACGGGGACGGTGCCCGACGAGGGTGCGAGCCATCGGATGCCGAAGAATCCCACCAGAGCCAGAATCATGATGATGGCGATGATGACGACGGTGATCTTCAGGCCATTGCCTGACGACGAATCGCTGTGGACGGTGGGCGGAAACTGTGGCGGAGGAGGAGTCTGAGGCCCACTTCGTGCCGAGCCGCCGACGCCGTTGCCGGCACCACCGCCGGCAGACCGTTGCGCCGGCTGAGAATTCGCATACTGATGTGAGCCGGCAGAGTGTGCGTCATCGAAAGGTGAGTGTCCGGCAGGGGCGAAGACGTTGCCGCTGCGAGCTTTCGCGATCGACTGTTCCCCCGTGTGCCGTTCGAGATACTCGTAGTAGGTCGAGTTGTCGAAATCGGCAGACGAATGGTCCGCCTCATTCCCGTACGACGGGTTCTGACCAGCGGATTCACTTGAACCCTTGTGCCAGTCGTCGCTAGTCGCCGGACGAATGCGCGGCCTCTGTGGAACGTCGCTCATCAGTCCTCCTGAATGCCAGATGTGGTGGCAATCATCTACTTACCTTGGCACGAGTCGAGCAGGCGTTCAACAGGATCGCCGACAGGACGCGTTGCCGACGAAAGCCTACTGCGGAAATCCCCGAGTTGCCTTGACCCCAGCTGTGAAAGTCCCTCCTGCCGTCGACAAAGGCCGCATGAACCCCTCGAGATGAACGAAATCAGTGACGAAGACCCCATCACGGAAACCGAGATGAATTTGCCCTCCGACCCGACGTCTCAGTAAGATTGATTCTTGTTGTGTCGTAGCAGCCCGGTCGCCGATCGATCTGCTAGGACAAACATGGTGCTCACCCACCGCTGCACTCCAGCTTCGGCCATCTCTCACAGGCTACGGCTTCAGCGCTGGTGAGACATCTCGCCCGAACGGGCAGACCTGTTTTGGCGTACACAATTTTCACGGTGACAGTCGAGAAAATTTGTTGATGTCTTCCGACATCGGCGCAAGCGAGCGGGGAGAACACTGACGTGTGATCCCGCAGGAGCTTGTTTCGAGAGTCGGTAACTTGTGAACTGGAGGAGAGACATGGCAGCAACCTGCCAGGTAACCGGGGCAGTCCCTGGTTTCGGACACAACGTGTCCCACTCGAAGCGCCGCACGAAGCGTCGCTTCAACCCGAACATTCAGAAAAAGCGCTACTACGTTCCGTCGCTGCGCCGCAGCGTCACGCTGACCCTGTCCGCTAAGGGCATCAAGGTCATCGACGCTCGCGGAATCGACGCTGTGGTCAACGAACTCATCGCCAAGGGAGTGAAGCTCTGATGGCTAAGGCACAGGATGTTCGTCCCATCATCAAGCTCAAATCGACGGCCGGCACCGGGTACACCTACGTGACCCGCAAGAACCGCCGCAACACCCCGGACCGCATCGTGCTCAAGAAGTACGATCCCGTAGTCCGCAAGCACGTCGATTTCCGAGAGGAGCGCTGAGCGCACATGGCTAAGAAGTCAAAGATCGCAAAAGACAAGCAGCGTCGCGTCATCGTTGAACGCTATGCAGAGCGCCGCGCGACTCTCAAGCGTCAGCTGACCCACCCTGACTCCACCGACGAGCAGCGCGAAGAGGCACGCCTCGCCCTGCAGAAGCTTCCCCGCGATGCTTCGCCGGTTCGCGTTCGCAACCGCGACCAGGTCGACGGCCGTCCGCGTGGCTACCTCCGGAAGTTCGGACTCTCCCGAGTTCGTTTCCGCGAAATGGCTCACAACGGCGAGTTGCCCGGCGTTACCAAGTCAAGCTGGTAATCTCGAGGAAGTTCGTCATCGGAAAAACGGACCGGTGACCTACCGACTTGTCCTAAGGAGGACACTTTTATGGCTAAGAACCGCAGTGAGCTCGTTGCAGAAGTTGCCGAGAAGTCCGGCCTGACCCAGAAGCAGGTCTCGGACGTGCTCGATGGTGTCTTCGACGTCTTCTCCGACGTCGTGGCCAAGGGCGAAAAGCTCACCATCCCCGGCTGGCTCTCCGTTGAGCGTACCGAGCGTGCCGCTCGCAAGGGTCGCAACCCGCAGACCGGTGAAGAGATCCAGATCAAGGCCGGCTACTCCGTGAAGCTGTCCGCTGGTTCGAAGCTGAAGGGTGCCGCTGGCAGCCCGAACTGATCGACGCAGCAGTGTTAAATGGCCCGGATCGTCTGATCCGGGCCATTTGCTGTCTCGGAACATCTTCGAATAGGGGGCGGATTCGTCGTCCCAGCGGACGGAATCCATCCTCGCCGAGGCGGCTCCCCGAGATCTCGGCCACGAAGGGATCTCCCGGTTGGCAGTGCAGTGACGCCGAACGATATCCTGGTTTCATGTCAGAAGGGGCGGTCCGCGCACAGTGAGTTCTTCAGGTTTCGAACCGATCACACGGTTCGTGCAACGTGCCGCGGTCCCCATCGTCGTCTTCCTCGGGGCGATCGCTGGACTGGCCGCACTCTTCTTCACCGGAGCAGCCAACCCGACGCTGCTCAATGACCCCGGCTCCGTCGTCCGTTTCGGCCTTCCCGCAGCGAAGTTCGTCTTCAATACTGCGATGTCGCTGACCGTCGGCGCCCTGATGTTCGCCGTCCTCATCCTTCCTCGCACTGCGGGTGGCCGCAGCCGCCGACAGAAGAATGCGGACGAAGACCTTCCGCTCGACCCGTTGTGGACGAGAGCCATTCGGATCGCCGAAGTCTCCTCGGTGGTGTGGACGCTGTCCGCGGTCGCCGTGCTCGTCTTCTCATTCGTCGACACCGTCGGTGCTCAGGCCTACCTCGATTTCTCGAACCAGCTCGGCGTCTTCGTCACTCAGATCGCCTACGGGCAGCTGTGGGTGCTCATCGTCGTCCTCATCGCCGTCGCCTCCACCCTGTGCTTCGGTACCCGCTCGCATATCGGCATCGCCGCCGCTGGAGTGCTCAGTGTCGCCGTGATCCTTCCCTTGGCGCTGATGGGCCACTCCGCGGAGGCCTCCGGGCACACTCAGGCCGTCAACAGCCTCGGCCTGCACATCCTCGGTGCGGCCCTCTGGCTCGGTGGACTCTTCGTCATTGCCCTGTTGGGCACACGGCTGGCCGTCTCGAAGAACCCCAAGCCGATCGTCGAGCGGTATTCGACGATCGCACTCATCTCGTTCGGTCTCATCGTCTTCTCCGGTGTCGTCAACGCGCTCCTGCGGGTGCATGACTTCGACGACCTCATGACCACCTACGGGCAAGTCATCCTCGCGAAGGCGTTCGCGACGGTCTTGCTCGGTCTGATCGGATTCTGGCACCGTCAGTTCGTCATTTCACGCTTGGGCACAGCCGCCTCGGCGACGGTGGAGTTCTGGCGCCTCATCACCGTCGAATTCATCCTCTTCGGGGTCACGATGGGCATGGCCGTGGCCTTGGCCCGCTCGCAGCCGCCGGTGTCGCAGGAGCCGGTGGGCGACCCCACCCCGGCCGAGATCCTCACCGGTGATCCGCTGCCGCCGAAGCCCAGCTTCTCCCGCTACTTCAGCGAATGGTCGATGGATCCGCTGTGGATCGCGATCGCAGCGGGCGCCTCGATCGCCTACGTCGTGGCGTTCATCAACCTCCGCCGCCGGGGTGACAAATGGCCGGTGCTGCGACTCATCAGCTGGCTGGTGGGCATGGTCTTCCTCGTCTACGTCACCTCGGGCGGACCCCGCGTCTACGGTGAGGTGCAGTTCTCTGCGCACATGATCGAGCACATGCTCCTGGTCATGGTCGTGCCCCTGCCGTTGGTGCTCGGCGCACCGATCACGATGCTCATGCGCGGAACGAAGGCCCGGCGGGACGGGTCGGCCGGCGTTCGCGAATGGGTGCTCTGGCTCGTCCATACTCCGTACCTGCGCTTCTTTGCGCACCCGATCGTGGCGAGTGTGAACTTCGCGGGTTCGCTCGTCGTCTTCTACTACTCGGGAATCATGTACTACGCGCTCGATACCCATATCGGGCACGAGCTGATGATCGCCCACTTCCTCGGCGCCGGATATCTTTTCGCGCAGGCCCTCATCGGCATCGATCCAGGGGTCAAGCGCCCCGTCTATCCGATGCGTCTCGTGATGCTGCTGGTGACGATGGCCTTCCACGCATTCTTCGGAATCTCGATCATGAGCTCGAACGTGCTGATCGCCGGTGATTGGTTCGGCAATGTCGGCGCAGGCTGGGGCTATACGGCGATCGACGACCAGCAGCTGGGCGGTTCCATCGCGTGGGGTATCGGCGAGTTCCCGACCCTCTTCATCGCGATCATGGTCTGCGTCCAATGGGCGAAGTCCTCGGACCGGGAGGCCAAGCGCATCGATCGCAACGAGGACCGCACCGACGACTCCGAACTGCGCGCCTACAACGCGATGCTCGCGTCCATGGCCGAGCGCGATGCGAAGTCGCCTCCGCGCCGTCGGTGAGCTCAACAGGCCGTGCTCTTTGTGCGGACCGCGGTGTTGGATCGGCAGCTGGCGGGGCGACTCTTCGTAGGCTGGACGGACCGTCCTGCACTGCCGTGCGTGCCGCAATGGGCCTTGCGGGCTTGGGGCAGTCTCATCTGACTGTCGCACATCGGCTGTGCACGAATGTGCACCGGAAATTCTCGGATTATGGCCAGGTCGTTTCCAAAATCTCTGTAACGTGGCGCACACTGATCTTTGGATGAGGAATATCCAAGCGCCCGAGACACTGCGCTGAAGCAGGGGTTCCCCGGCCGCACCGATGCGGTCTGAGTACCCCGAGCCGTCAGCCGGTCGGCGCCGGAGCAAGTCGATTCGCGCATTCAATGGTGACGCGGATTGTGGAAACGAAGGAGTCCCATGAGTTCTCAGAGCAATGCCGAGAGGAAGTCGATCCGTGCTCAGCTGCGCAAGGTCGTCGCTGCCTCGATGGCCGGAACGGTCGTCGAATGGTACGAGTTCTTCCTCTACGGTTCGGCCGCCACACTGGTGTTCAACCACATTCTGTTCCCGCCTTCCGATAATCCGCTGACTCCGATCCTGGCCGGTTTCGCCACCTACGCGGTCGGATTCATCGCCCGGCCAGTCGGCGGCATCGTCTTCGGTCACTTCGGCGATAAATACGGTCGCAAGAAGCTGCTGCAGCTTTCGATCGTCCTCGTCGGTGTGGCCACGTTCCTCATGGGCTGCCTGCCGACATTCGACCAGATCGGATACCTCGCCCCGATCCTGCTCGTGCTGCTGCGCGTCGTCCAGGGCTTTGCCGTCGGCGGCGAATGGGGAGGCGCTGTCCTCCTCGTGGCCGAGCACGCGCCGAACAAGGAACGCGGCTTCTGGGCGTCGTTCCCGCAGTCCGGTGTTCCCTTGGGCAACCTGCTCGCCACTGCAGTTCTGTTCATCCTCACCGCGACGCTCACCGAAGAGCACTTCCTGTCGTGGGGTTGGCGCATTTCGTTCTGGCTGTCTGCCGTCATCGTCCTCATCGGCTACTACATCCGCACCCGCGTCTCCGACGCTCCGATCTTTGACGAGGTGCAGTCAGAAGAAATCGAAGAGGGCGTCGACTACGGCGTCAAGGCCGTGTTCAAGCGCTACCCACGTGAGGTCTTCGCCGCGATGGGTCTGCGCTTCGTCGAGAACATCCACTACTACCTGGTGGTCACCTTCTCGATCACCTACCTTGCCACGCAGGTGAAGATCGAATCGGCCGAAATCCTCGGCCTCCTCCTCGGCGCGCACGCGATCCATGCGGTTCTCGTTCCCATCGTCGGTGCCGCCACGGACCGCATCGGACGCAAACTGCCCTACGCTGTGGGCATCATCCTGACTGCGACGTGGGGCTTCTTCGCCTTCCCGATGTATGACACCGGCAGCGCCGTGATGATCTTCCTCGCCCTTCTCATCGGCCTGGTCTTCCACGCGCTCATGTATGCCGGTCAGCCGGCGATCATGTCCGAGATGTTCCCGACACGCATGCGCAACTCGGGCGTCTCGACCGGATACCAGGTCACGGCGATCGTCGCCGGATCCTTCGCGCCGATCATCGCCACCGCGCTGCTCGACGCCTTCGGATCCTCGATCCCGATCGCGCTCTACCTGCTGGCCGCTGCGATCATCTCGTTCATCGCTCTCATGTACACCCGCGAGACCAAGGGCATCGACCTGCGCTCTCTCGACCATGCAGACAAGGTGCGCCGCGGAGTTGCCACCGCCAGCTGAAACCAGCCAGCGCTCGTCTTGAGGGGGCGGTGTCGGTGACTATCGGCACCGCCTCATTGCGTGCCACCGTGCGCGGCACCCACCTCGATGAATCCTCGCCCTCCGCAGGGAGGAAGTTGGATCCGTACCACTGACCCGAACCACGAAAGGGACATCTCTTGGGAGATCTCACCAGCAAACGCGCTCTCGTCACCGGCGGAGCATCCGGGCTCGGAAAAGCGATCGCCCAGTCCTTCGCTCAGGCCGGAGCCGCCGTCATCGTCGCTGACGTCGACGCCGACTCGGCACAGGCCGTTGCCGACGACATCGGCGGCGAAGCGTGGGCCGTCAACCTGGCGGACACCTCGGCGTTGGAGGGCACCGATCTCGACGTCGACATCCTCGTCAACAACGCCGGCATCCAGCGGATCCACCCGATCACGGAATTTCCGCTCGAGGACTGGCAGCTGATCAACACTCTCATGCTCGAGGCGCCGTTCGTGCTCACGAAGGCGGTGCTGCCGAAGATGTACGAACGCGGGTGGGGACGCATCATCAACCTCTCCTCCGTCCACGGTCTGCGCGCCTCGGCGAACAAATCCGCCTATGTCGCGGCGAAGCACGGGCTCATGGGGCTGACGAAGACGACCGCGCTCGAGGCCGGGCCGCACGGAGTGACGTGCAATGCGATCAACCCCGGATATGTGCTCACGCCCCTGGTCAAGGGACAGATCGCCGACCAGGCGAAGACGAACGGCATCAGCGAGGACGAGGTCCTCGAGCAGGTCTTCCTCGGCCATTCCGCGGTACCGAGGCTCGCCGAACCCGAGGACGTCGCGGCCATCGCGCTCTTCCTGGCTGGGGAGCATGCCGCGGTCATCAACGGCAGCGCCCACAGCATCGACGGCGGTTGGGTCGCCGCCTGACCCACCCTCCCTTATTGCTACCCGACGGCGGCTCAGCAACCTCGCGCGAGGTATCTGGGCCGCCGTCAGGTAGCAATTAGAGGGATTCTAGGACTTTGCGGACTCCGGCGTTGCGCAGGGACTCGTGGCGGACCGAGGCCCAATAGGACACCTGTTTGGAGAACAGCTCCGGCAGCACCTGCACCAGGCGGGAATTTCCGTAGGCGAGGAAGTCCGGCAGGATCCCGATCCCGGCCCCGTGCGAAGTCGCCAACACATGCGCATGCACCGAGGTGGACCGGAAGAAGCCCTTACCGCGGGGAAGGGCATCGGCCGCCTCGTCGAGATCATCGACCCGCAGCGAATTCTCGATGTAGTAGACCATCCTGTGGTCGGCCAGATCATCGAGCGTCTGCGGCAGCGGATGCGAAGCAATGTAGTCCTGCGAAGCGTAGAGCTGCAGCCGATAGTCGCGGATGTGCTTGGCGATCGAGCGCGGGGCGTCCGGCCGCCCGACGACGATCTCGATATCGACACCCGACCGGTACTGTCTGGCCCGCTGCGTGGCGGTGATCAGTTCGATCTGCAGCCCCGGGTGCTGTGCCTGCAGCTCGGTGAGCGCTGGAACGGCGTACTCGAGGGCGAAGGCCTGCGGGCAGGCCAGCCGGATCGTCCCGGACAGAGCCGAGTTCGAATGTGCGTCGATGCGGCCCAGCGCGGCCTCGATGTCCTCGGCGATCGGCAGCAGCTGACGCCCGGCGGCGCTGAGCTCCCAGCCGTCGGGGGAGGCCACGAGCACCCGATCGCCGTATGCCTTCTCAAGCGCAGCGATGCGCCTGGACACGGTCGTGTGGTTGAGGCCGAGGCTGTGCGCAGCGGCCGTGAATTTCCCCAGCCGGGCGACGGCGAGCAGAGTCAGCAGATCCTCGGGCGCGATCTGCGGACCGGAACTGCCGGGTGCATAGGAAGCCATAGTGTTCCCATTCTATCTGCGTACGTGCACATAATCGGTGCGGAATAGGTGAGGCTCCCAGCCGGGCGTCCGCACCTCGACTGGCGTACTGTGAGAGAGAACACTGCAGAGTAGCTGAACATGATGCGAGGAGGCATATTATGTCGACGATTGGATGGGTGGGCCTGGGAAATATGGGCCGCCCGATGACTGCGAACCTGGTCAAGGCCGGTCACACCGTCAAGGGTTTCGATCTCGTCCCGGAAGCCGTGGAGGCAGCCGCGAAGAACGGGGTGAACCCCGTGAATTCCATCGCCGAGGCGGTCGCCGGTGCCGATATCGTCTTTACGATGCTGCCCAAGGGTGAGCACGCCCGCACCGCTTATCTCGAGCCCGACGGCGTCCTGGCCAATGCGGACCAGAAGACCCTGCTCATCGATTCCTCGACGATCGACTTCGATTCGGCTCGTCTCCTCCACGCCGAGGCGGCCAAGGCAG
This sequence comes from Brevibacterium pigmentatum, assembly GCF_011617465.1. Classification (NCBI taxonomy): domain Bacteria; kingdom Bacillati; phylum Actinomycetota; class Actinomycetes; order Micrococcales; family Brevibacteriaceae; genus Brevibacterium; species Brevibacterium pigmentatum. Next base: position 3,718,262 of record NZ_CP050153.1, on the reverse strand, counting down.
GATTCCGCCTCATCGACGGTCCCGTCTCCGGCGGAGTCACCGGCGCCGAAGCCGGCACCCTGACCTTCATGCTCGGCGGCGCCGATGCCGATGTCGAAGAGGCCCGTCCCGTCATCGAGGCGATGGCCGGCAACATCTTCCACGCCGGCGGTGACGCCGCAGGTCAGGCCGCGAAGATCGTGAACAACATGATGCTCTCGATCAGCCTCCAGGGCGTCGTCGAAGGCGCTGTTCTCTCCGATCGCTTCGGCCTCGATCCGAAGGTCTTCCACGATATTGCGAAGGTCTCCTCCGGCGATTCCTGGCCGCTGCGCACCTGGTACCCGGTGCCCGGCGTGACCACGACGGCCGCGGCGAACAATGAGTTCAAGCCCGGCTTCGCCACCGCCCTCATGCATAAGGACGTCGGCCTCGCCCTCGCCGGTGCCGAGACCCAGGGTGTCGACCTCCCGGCCGCTGCCCTCGTCCACGCACAGCTGCAGAAGCTCATGGACGAAGACCTCGGCGGTCTCGACACCTCCGCGCTGATCAAGAACATCGACCCGAACGCCGAGGGTCTGCCGAAGTAGGCACTGCACCGGCGCTGAACCGCTACTGCACCGGCGCCGAGCCGGTTGAAACAAGCACAGCTCGCCCACCACGGCAGCACCGAGCTGCGGACGATCCGGGTCGAAGGATCATGATGATCTCGACCCGGATCGTCCGCATTTCGTTTCCCGTCCCAGCGGCTGGCTTGACCCTGTCCCCACACCTGGCGCGAGACGGCCGCCGTTCTGGCATCCTCGGCGACCTGAAACTTTCTGCGGCTCATGCAAGACTGGAGACATGAGTACGCCTGTTTCCTCTTCCTCGCTGTCCGCGGCTGATATCGCAGCCATCACCGGCAACCTCGACGAGGTGGCCGACCGTACCCGTGCCGCCGCCGAGGCGAGCGGCCGCAGCGGTGACGATGTGCGCGTGCTGCTGGCCACGAAGACGCAGCCGGCCGAGAAGATCCGCGTCGCCCTCGAGCACGGGTTCACCCTCATCGGGGAGAACAAGGTTCAGGAGATCACCGGCAAGGCCGAGGCGCTCGCCGACCTCAACCCCGAGACCCACCTCATCGGGCCGCTGCAGAAGAACAAGGTCAATCACACTCTGCGCCACGCTCAGTGCATCCAGTCCGTCGACAACCTCCCGTTGGCTGAGAAGATCAACAACCGCCTCGACGTCCTCGATGAGACCGTCGACTACTTCATACAGGTCAACACCTCCCGCGAGGACTCGAAGTTCGGCATCGCACCCGAAGACGCCGAGGAACTCATCACCGCGACCCGGGAACTCGGCCGGATGCGGCTGCGCGGACTCATGACGATCGGCCTGCCCGGCAGCAGCCCCGAAGAGATCCGCCCCAGCTACTCCGATCTGCGTGAAATCAGCGAGAAGCTGCGCGGAACCGGGGCCATGCCCGCCGAGGCGACCGGACTGTCGATGGGCATGAGCGGCGACTTCGAACTCGCCATCGCCGAAGGGGCGACGATCGTGCGGGTCGGCTCAAGCATCTTCGGCGCCCGCGACTACTCCTGATCGGGCGAGACAGGGCCGTCATTTGATGACACCGGGGAGGCCGCCTCGGCGGGGATCTGCGATCATAGAGCCATGAACAACAGCAGTCCAGAAAGCTCCGCGTCAGCCACCTCGTCGGCACGGGACGTCAAGGTCCGTGCGCCCGAACTCGTCGGTCGCCGGTGGATGAACTCCGGCGGCAAGGACCTGACCCTGGCCGACCTGCGCGGAAAGGTCGTCCTCCTCGACTTCTGGACGTTCTGTTGCATCAACTGCCTCCACGTCCTCGACGAACTGCGCCCCCTGGAGGAGAAGTACTCCAAGGAGCTCGTCATCATCGGCGTGCACTCGCCGAAGTTCGAGTTCGAACGCACCGTCGAAGCCGTCGATCAGGCCGTCGAGCGCTACCAGGTCGAGCACCTCGTCCTCGACGATCCCGACCTCGTCACTTGGCAGGCCTACACCGCCCGCGCCTGGCCGACCCTGGCCGTCATCGACCCCGAGGGCTACCTCGTGGCGACCATGTCCGGTGAAGGCCATGCCGCCGGTCTCACCGAGATCATCGAAGGCCTCATCGAGGAACACTCGGCCAAGGGCACCCTCCATTCGGGCGACGGTCCCTACGTTCCGCCGCCGGCCCCGGAGACGGATCTGTTCTACCCCGGAAAGGCCACGCGCCTGCCGTCGGGTCACCTCCTCGTCGCCGATTCCGGGCACCACAGCCTCGTCGAGTACGACGACGATGCGGCCACGATCATCCGCCGCATCGGCACCGGAGTCCGCGGATCCGAGGACGGCGACTTCGCCTCGGCGAGCTTCAGCGAACCGGGCGGCATCACCGTGCTGCCTGCCGAGCTGGCCGCCGAAGTCGGTTACCAGATCGTCGTCGCCGACACCGTCAACCACACCCTGCGCGGCATCGACCTCGAGAACGAGACGGTCACGACCATCGCCGGCACAGGCGAGCAGCACATGGTCGGCGCCATCGACAATGTCCGCGGCAAGCCCGGTGAACTGGGACGATACGACGGACCCGCACGAGATGTGAAGCTGTCCTCGCCGTGGGATGTCCTCTTCGTCCCCTCCACCGCCGAGGTGGTCGTGGCGATGGCGGGCAACCACACCATCTGGTCGTTCGACCCGAAGGACGGCACGATCCGCATCCTTTCGGGCACGATGAACGAAGGACTGGTCGACGGCGACGGGGAGTCAGCCTGGTTCGCCCAGTCATCCGGTCTCGACCTCGGCTCCGCGGGCGAAGTGTTCGTCGCCGACTCCGAGACCTCGGCGATCCGCCGCCTCGACCCCGCCACCGGCGAGGTGTCCTCGCTGGTGGGCGTCGGACTCTTCGACTTCGGCTTCCGTGACGGACCGGCTGCCGAGGCGCGCCTGCAGCACCCGCTGGGCGTGCGCAGCCTGCCCGACGGGTCGGTCGCGATCGCCGACACCTACAACGGCGCGATCCGCCGCTTCGACCCGAAGACCGAGGAGGTCACGACCCTGGCGCGCGGCCTGCGCGAACCCTCGGACATCGTCCTCATCGACAATGAGGGAACCCCCGATGATGCCGAACTCATCGTCGTCGAGTCCGCGGCGCACGCGCTCACTCGTGTGAAGCTGCCCAAGGACGCTCAGAAGGTCGACGAAGGCGCGCTGACGACGAAGCGCCCCTCGACGGAGATCGCCTCCGGTCCGGTGTCGCTGACCGTGAGCTTCACCGTCCCGGCTGGTCAGAAGCTCGACGACCGATGGGGTGACCCCACGTTCCTGCAGGTGTCTGCGACGCCGCCGGAGCTCATCGTCTCCGGGGCCGGCGGAGCTGAAGGGCTCAATCGCGATATCGTCATCGATCCCGAGTTCACCGAGGGAGTGCTGCACGTGACCGCGCGGGCCGCTGCCTGCGATGGTGAGCCTGGGGGAGAGATCCCGCTGCACGCAGCCTGCCACCTCTACCAGCAGGACTGGGGAATCCCCGTCGAGCTCGTGGACTCGGCGCCGAACGAACTCACCCTCGACCTCCGCGGTGCCTGAGCGCTCGGGCACCAGGGCTCGGACCTGCTGCGGGACCTCAGTGGGGTCCGAGGCCGGGGTTGACCGGAGCAGTTGCGCAAGTTCTGAGTAGTCGGAGAAGTGCGCGACGCAGCTCGCCGGTCTCTGCCGATCAGGGGTCGGAAACTTCGGGGGCGCCGATGCTTGGCGATTGTTGGGTCGATCCACGGTGGTTTCAGTGCTCTGAACGCCGTGGATCGACCCAACAATCGGGTGATTTGCCTCTCACGGGCCGTGTCTCGCGTGGGGCGGGGGGGGCTCAGTCGAGGTGGGTCGCCAGAATCTGCTTGAACGTGTCCATGTCTGTTCGCTTCGAGACTCGAAGAACGACCCAGCCTTCGGCCTCCAGCAGCTGCCGCCGCTCGATGTCCACACCGAACTGGTAGGCCGAGGTCCTGTGATGGTCACCTTCGTATTCGATGGCGACCTTGATGTCGGGGTATCCGAGGTCAGGGCGGAGAATCGCCGAGACTGTCGAACACTCCACTTCCGGGTGAACTACCGGCTCAGGAAAACCGTTCTCAATGATCCACAGTCTCAACCATGTCTCGCGCGGAGAATCGACCGTCTCGCGGATCAGTGACAGGGCCCGCCGCACTGACTTTCGAGCTTTGAGGTAGTGGCTTGCGCTGGCCCTGGCTCGAAGCTGATCGAGACTGGTGAGCGGCCCGCTGTTCTGTCGGCTGATCGCTGCATCACCTAGTGCGATCAGGTCGTTCTCGCTGAGCAGTGGGGCAAGTTCGAAGAACAGATCGGTGGCTGAGATCAGCGGCAGGTTGTAGAACTCGGTGATGTCGAAACCGGATCCTCGGTGGAGCTTCACGGCTTTTCGCCGAATTCGCAGACCTCGATCGCCGCTGATGACGTGGGTGTCGAAGTTCTTGGGCTGGTTGGGCAGCGGCAGCCCGTAGAGTACAGCGGCTGTCAGCGAACAGCCGATGACATTCGGGTGCAGGAGCAGAAGAGCTGAAAGCCTTACTTGTTGCTGCAACCACTGTTGATCTGCCCACGGTGGGCAGAGAACTCGTGAGCTGGGATCGGCTTCAACCCACACGCCGCGGAAGACCTGCCGGAAGCGAGACTCGTCTTTGAGCGCGAATTCTGTGAGCCCGCGCGCTGTGAGATCGCGGTGCATAAAAGGGATAGGAGCCGTCTGGAAATCGGCAGGCGATCGAATTGTCCTGTGCATGAAAAACAGGATCGTTCACACACAGTGAACAGTGAATGCGACAGAATGCGTCTGTGGAAACTCCTCGTCGGTCTTCAGGAATCTGCGTGAGTGCGCAGAAATGGCCGCGTCCCTCGTCAACGCTGGCAAATATGCGGTCTGGTCGCAGTCTGCAACGACAGAGCGAGGAGTTTATCCACAGGAAAGAATGGTCGGGTTGGGCTCCTTGGCTCACGCTTGAAGCCCCTCGCAGTGCAATTGTTGGGTCGATCCACGGTGGTTTCGGCTCCCTGAACGCCGTGGATCGACCCAACAACCACCGTGGCGGGGTGAATCGAGGGAGGAGCGAGGCCCACCCGCCGCGTCCGGGCAGCCGTCGCTCAGGCGATGGTGACGTCGCCGAGGCGGCGCGGCTCGAAGCTCACCTGCGAGGACTTGACGACCACTGAGCCGCCGAGGACGAACGAGAGCTTCTCGTCGAAGTCGTGTTCGGCGGCAGTGACGATGTCCCGGTAGCGTCCCTGTACTCGTACCTCGACTGTCGAAGGAGTGAGCTCGAGATCGTTGCCGGACGAGGTCAGCCCGATCTGCGGACTGCGCTCGAGCGACCAGGACACATCACCGATGATCTCGTTGTCCGTGTCGTAGCCGAAGATGCAGCCGGCGGGCATGAGCGTCTTCGACTTCATGCAGTCCTGCAGGTGCTCTGTGACCTGCTCTTCCACGGTCTGCTCGAGCTTGGCCGTGGGCTCCGGCGAGAGCTTCACGGTGGGGGAGTCGCCGGGGGCAGTCACCTCGGCGCGTTGGGAGTCGGACTTGAGGTACGTCGCATCGAACCCGACGAGGTAGCTCGCCGGGAACAGCACCGGCACTTCTCCCGTACTGACGCCGTAGCCGTTGACCGTCGCCGTCGATGATCCGGAGACGTCGAGACTGAGGGCCGGCCATTCCTGCTGTTCGACAGCCCATCGATTGAAGAGTCCCGCACTGGGGGGCAGACGCACCATGTCGAGGTCGACGGTCTGCTCCTGCGAGGAGAGGATGTAGCTGAGGCGGACCTTCGCATGATCGCCGTCGACGGAGACGGTCTCGGCCTTTGGTTCGCGCGGCAGATCGGGGGCCGCCGAGAGGACCTCGTCGCTCAGCGCCAAGGTCGACGTCGGAGTCGGCGTCGACAGGTAGGAGAAGGCACTCTGCGCATCGCCGTGTTCGATCGCCGAGATATAGGCCTCGGCAGCGCGCGCAGGGGTGTAGACGGTGAAGTTGAGGAGGGGGACGGCTGCAACCGTGAGGACGACGACCGTCAGCGCTGCGATCAGAAGTCGGCGCGACGTTCGCATGGCGCTCCTGATTCGGTTGGGGACTGAGGGGGACTGGGCACCTCTCAGTCTATCTGCCGCGCGTCACTCAACCGTGTAGGCGTGCAGCGCGGAGGTGTCGACCTCGACGAAGACATGTGTGCCGACCTTGACGTTGGCACGCAGTTCGGAGATCGTCGCGCCGAGTCCCGGATGCAGGACACCGAATCCGATGGTCGGCTTCTCGTCCGCATCGGCGGCGGCTGAATCCGCGTCGGCGGCTGAGGATGAATCCTCAACCGATTCGGCGGTTGCGTCAGATGGCGCCGAGTCCTCCGGCTTCGTCTGCCTGACGGGGACTCCAGCGAGGTCGGCGAGGTCGACGTCGAGGGCGAGCCCCATCTCCGTGTCGACCGGTGAGAGCTTCGCCTGCAGGCAGGAGCCGCGATCGCGCAGTCCGGTGACGATGGATTCGAACACCGTCGCCGAGGTGAACGCCGGGTCGTGTTCGTCCAGTGACAGGAGGGCGGCACGCCAGCCGAGAGTCACGAACACCTTCCCGTCGAGTTCGGTGCGGGCGCGCACGGCCGAATGGCCGATGGACAGCCATCCCTTCCGAGCCAGCCCGGAATAGACATTGACCCCGCTGAGCTCGGCCGGCAGGGAACCGCGCGGTTCGGTGACGATCTGCTCAAGGGAGCCGAACGCGACGAGTTGGTCCTTTTCGATATCGGCCACTCCCGCCTCGGCGATGGAGTGGTCGGTCAGCGAATTCGAGCTGAAGACGACCCCGCGGCCGTGCTGGGCGACGAGTTCGGCGAAGCGACTCCGCAGTCCGGTGCGCAGATGGCCGGGGACCGAACCGAACGGGTCGATGAGGGTCAGCCATTTCGCCCCGCTCGCCCAAGCCGCGGCCAGGGCGAGGCGGGCGCGATCGGTCGCGTCGAGGTCGTCGATGCGGCGGCGCAGAACGTCGGGCCGCAGTCCGAATGTCGTCAGCGCAGCAGATCGGTCCGCTGCCGATGCCGCCTCCCCAGATCCGGCATCGGCGTCGCGAAGATAGCTCTTCATCCAGCTGCGCACACGCGAACGACCCGACCGGCGTCCGGTCGGGAAGTGTGGTGGCGGTGCGACGTGGGGCAGGGACGCCACGGACAGCACCACCGAAGTGGTGCTGTCCGGGCTGCCCATGAGTCCCAGGATTGTCCCTGCTCGCAGACGTCCGAGGTCGATCTCGCGTCCGTCGAGCTGCAGCCCCGCGAGGGACAATTCATCGTTCAATGGAGCTTAGAACTCCGCGGGATCGTCGGTGGCGTTCATGCGCCGACGGGTGATGATGACGGCTGCTGCACCGACTGCGAGCAGACCGACGCCGAGCGCCAGTCCGGTCATCTCGGCACCGGTGCGCGGCAGGTCGCTGCCGGAGCCGCCCTGGTCGCTGCCGTTTCCGTTCCCGCCTTCATCGACGGCGGTGCCGTTGGTGAGCACGGTGAAGCTTCCGCCCTGGGGCTCATCGAAGCTCTCGGCCTGAGCACGCACGTTGTAGGTGCCGAGCACGGCCTTGACCTTGGCCTGGACACCGAACGTGACCTTGCCTTCGGAATCGGCTTCCTTGGTCATCGTGTAGCGATCGACCTTGCCTTGGGCATGCTCGACCGTGATGGAGACCTTCTCGCCGGGCTGAGCCCCGCTGACGCCGATCTTGATGCCGTCATTGAGGAAGTCCTCGGAGCTGACCTCGGTCGGGTCGATGAACATCGAGGCCTGCGCGGCTGCGGCAGGCTTCTTGTCCTCGGTGCCGGGGCTGGCCGGACCGGTGGACTCGGGAGCCTCTTCTTCGGCATTCTTCTCGTCTTCGGCGGCATCGTCTGCGCCTTCGGACTCGTCAACCTTCGGCTCTTCGTCCTTCGGAGCTTCGGTTTCGGTCTCGGTCGGCTTGGGGGCCTCGGTGGTGGGCTCCTTGTCCGGAGCCTCGGCGGGTCCCGGCTTCACGTCGTCGGCAGGAGCCTTGTCCTTGTCATCGGCCTCGTCGGTCTCTGACGGGCTCGGCTTCGGTGCCTCGGTCGTGGGCTCTTCGGTCTTGGTCTCCGAAGGCTTGGGAGCTTCCGTGGTCGGCTCTTCGGTCTTCGTCTCCGACGGCTTGGGTGCCTCCGTGGTGGGCTCCTCGGTCTTCGTCTCCGAGGGCTTCGGGGACTCCGTCTCGCTGGGAGTCTCGTCCGGAGTCTTGATCGGACCGGTGGCGGAGTCGCACTTGTCGTCGTCCTTGTTGTCGCCCTTACCCGGGTCGTCGACCTCGGACGCCTTGGAGACAACCTCGAAGGTCACCTTCGAGGACTTCTTCTCGGACTTGAGGTCGGTGAGGTAGAGCGAGTATTCGCCGACGGGAACCTGAGCACCGTCGGTGACGGTGAAGAAGTAGGTGCCGGAGACCTTTCCGTCCTCGTCGACCGTGAGCTTCTTGTCCGGCGAGTATTCGGTGCCATCGGTGCCGACGACGGTCACCGTGGCTTTCTCGTCCGGAGTGAATCCGGTGCCGGAGAAGCCGATTCCCTTCTTGTCGTCAGCGATGTCGGCGCGGGTCACCTGCGCCTGCGCAAGGGTCGCCTGCGGGTCCGACTCGTCGGGAACCGAGGAATCCGATTCGGAGCTGTTCGATGACTGCTGATCACCCTGGGCGCACAGCGGTTGCTGAGGGACCGTAGCGGTGGACTCTGTCGCTGCGAACGCCGGGGCGCCAGCAAGACCTGTCAATGCAACGGCTACTGCGGGGGCAAGCACAAGACGCGAGGTCTTCACAGTAATGCCTTTCGATTGTTGTCTACCCACGAAAGACGATGGACTCCCGGCATTCCTTGGCTTAAGAAGGGGAAGGCACCATCGTGCGCGGGTCCGTACAGCTCATTACCCTAAAGCATTCATCCGCCGCTATGGGGAGACACACGGGTAAAAATCAGGAGAATTCCCGATAATCGTTATTGTTTTGTGACATAGATTGGGCGTGTCGGTCGGAATCTTTCGCGGATTCGGCGTGCCCAGGTCGTGCGCTCGCGAGCGTGTGAGGCCCGGAACGACTACCATCGGAAACGTGACTCTCCTTTCCGACCGCGACATCCGCGCCGAGCTCGACTCCGGACGCATCGCCCTCGACCCCTACGACCCGTCGCTGATCCAGCCGGCCAGCGTCGACGTGTGTCTCGATCGTTACTTCCGGCTCTTCGACAACCACAAGTACGCGGTCATCGATCCGAGCCTCGAACAGCCCGAACTCACGCGCTTCGTCGAAGCCGCTCCGGGCGAGCCCTTCGTCCTCCATCCGGGCGAGTTCGTCCTCGCCTCCACTCATGAGCTCGTGACTCTGCCCGTCGACGTCGCCGCTCGCCTCGAAGGCAAGTCCTCGCTCGGGCGTCTCGGCCTCCTGACCCACTCGACGGCCGGATTCATCGACCCCGGTTTCAGCGGCCACGTCACTCTGGAGCTGTCGAACGTCGCGACGCTGCCGATCACCCTGTGGCCCGGAATGAAGATCGGTCAGCTCTGCTTCTTCCGACTCGGCTCGGAGGCGGAGAATCCCTATGGTTCCCAAGCCACGGGCAACCGCTACCAGGGCCAGCGCGGTCCGACGGCCTCCCGCTCGCACCTCAACTTCTACCGGAGGGACATGTGATCACCCGCCGCGAACTGCGGCTGCAACGCGAAGCCGCTGAACGCGCCGCCCGGGAACAGGCCGACGCCGAGCGCTACCAGGTCCCCGACGCTGAAGCGACGGGTGCCCAGGCGACGGGTGTTTCGAATGCGAGCGGAGACCCGGCCGCCCACGGCGCTGGCACCTCTGTGTCTCCGGCAGCGACCGCGACCGGTGCACCCGCCCCAGTCTCCGAGACTCAGACTCCGGACTCTCAGGCCGCGAGCCGGCGGAAGACCGGGATGCCGTCGACGGGACGGCCCGGGTACGGCGGTGACACCTCCGCGCCCAAGGACACGGCCACCTCGGCGGATCTGCGCGGTTTCCATCTCATCCTCCTCGATGACGCCGTCGAGGTCTCTGACGTCCTCGCGCTCATCCACAACAAACTGCCCGATCTGCGCCCCACGCTCGACGAGCACGGGCAGATGCGACTGAGCCGGCACTCCCGACTGAGCTCGGGGGCGACCCTCGACTCCGCCGACGCCGCCGCGCTCGAGGTTCCCGACTGGGCCCAGCACGCCATTGTCATCGACTGCCCCCGGGACCGGCAGCCGACTCCGCCGCCGAGCTGGTTCGCCGATGCCGACGGACTCCACGAGGCCTTTCCCGACGGGATGCCGGACCGGGAGGAGGAGCGGATGCTCAGCCTCATGCTCTCCGTCGCATCCCGCCTCCACACGGGCGTGCGCCTGGCCGATGAGCCGGGGCTGCCGACGCGGGTGATCATCCCCGACCCCGAGGCGAAGGTCGACCTCTACATCTACTCCTCGTACTGGATGGAACCGCCGGTGGCTCTCGACTTCGTGCACCGGCATGCCCCGCACGCTTTCCAGCAGGCCCTGCCCACCCCCGACGAGGATGTGCTGGCCCAAGCGAGCATCGACGACCCGCTCTTCGATCCGTCCGCCCCGGTCATCCTCGACGGCTATGCCCTGCTCGTCCCGCTCGGTGAGATCGACGAATCCGCCGGCAGCCTCGAAATCCGCGTGATGGAGGCCGAGTGGGTTCCGCCGATCGTCGCCGCCCACACCGATGCCCCGCAGATCGAGTACCACGTGCATTGGATGGACACCGAGTCGAAGCGCTATCGGCCGAACCCGGGACGCCGCTTCCGACGGATGCGCAGCAAGGTGGCAGAGCTGACCGATTCCATCGGAGCCGAGCTGCTCGTCGGCTCGGACGGCATCGGCCTCGACGAGAACGGCTTCCTCGTGACCAGTCGACAGCTGCGCGCTTGATCGGTGCCGTGCCGGGGCGGAACCTGTCTCAGCTCACACCCAGGGATTGGGGAAACGATGCCTGTCCGTGCGAAAATGGCTTGACGAAACTTTCTCACAAACAGGCATATGACGGAGGTGGCCGCCGGTGATAGTCATGACAGGCGCCTTCTTCGGGGCATCTGTCATTGCCTACCCTCTGGTTCGCCTGCTCGGCCGCAACGCCTTCTTCTTCCTCGCCCTCGTTCCCTTCGCGGGACTCCTGTGGAGCCTGTCGACGATCTCCGATCTGTTCGGCCCCGCCGCTCAGCCGATCGTCGAGAACCTCAACTGGCTGCCCGAACTCGGCCTCGGCGGAGTCTTCCGCCTCGACGTGCTCTCCTGGATCATGACGCTGCTGGTCACCGGGGTCGGCGCCCTCGTCTTCGTCTACTGCGCACGCTACTTCCCGCCCGACGAGCCGGGACTGGCTCGATTCGCGGGAATCTTCATGGCCTTCGCCGGAATGATGTACGGGCTCGTCGTCGCCGACGAACTGCTCATGCTCTACCTGTTCTGGGAAGGCACCACCGTCTTCTCCTACCTGCTCATCGGGCACAGCCAGTCCCGCCGCCGCTCGCGGCAGGCAGCCCTGCAGGCACTCATCGTCACCACCGCCGGCGGGTTGGCCATGCTCGTCGGCATGATCCTGCTCATCACCGCTACCGGCACCGGGCAGATCTCGACCCTGGTCGACCGCGCCCAGTCCGGCATGGACACCGGCGGGATCATCGTCTCCGCCGTCATCCTCATCCTCGTCGGAGCGGTCTCGAAGTCCGCGCTCATGCCGTTCCACTTCTGGCTGCCCGGCGCCATGGCCGCCCCCACCCCGGTGAGCGCCTACCTGCACGCCGCGGCCATGGTGAAGGCGGGAATCTACCTCGTCCTGCGCTTGGCACCGGGCTACAACAACCTCCCCGGCTGGTCCGAGGTGCTGCTCACCCTGGGTCTGCTGACGATGTTCATCGGCGGCTGGCAGGCGCTGAAGCAGACCGACCTCAAACTGCTTCTGGCCTTCGGCACGGTCTCCCAGCTCGGATTCCTCGCCACCATGGCCTCGTTCGGCACTCCGGACATCACGAAGGCGGCCCTGGGTCTGCTCATCGCCCATGCCCTGTTCAAGTCCTGCCTGTTCCTGTGCGTCGGCATCATCGACCACCGTGCCGGCACTCGTGATCTGACGAAGCTCTCCGGCGGTTGGAAGGCCTTCCCCGTCGTCGCCGTGTGCGCGACGATCGCGGCCGCCTCGATGGCCGGACTGCCTCCGCTGCTCGGCTTCGCCGCGAAAGAAGCCGCGTACTCGACCCTCCTGTCCTCACCGGACAAAGCTTCGGTCATCGCCTTCATCGGCATCATGATCGGCTCGATCCTCACCGTCGCCTATTCGGCCCGCTTCGTCTGGGGCGCGTTCTCCACGAAGCCGGGAGTCGACGATATCGCCCGCCGCGACGAGAAGCTCACCCTCGTCGTCTCCCCGCTCATCCTCACCGCACTGACACTGGCGCTCGGCCCCGGAGTCGGACTGCTCGACGGCTACTTCTCCGCGTGGACCGCCGGGCTGCCGGCCGTGGCCGAGGGTGACGGGCACTACCACCTCGCTCTGTGGCACGGATTCGAACCGGCGCTCGCCTTCACCGCCGTGACCGTCGCCGCAGGTGTCGCCCTGTTCATCTTCCGCCGCCCCTTCGCGAAGGTCCAGGCGACGCTGCCGTCGGGACTGGACTTCCACGAGCTCTACCGGATGCTCATCGGCTGGATGGAAGCCCTGGCGCTGTGGGTCACCGCCCGCACCCAGCGCGGTTCGCTGCCGTTCTACCAGGGCGTGGTCTACATCGTCCTCGTCGCCGGACTGGGCCTGGCGATCATCTCCAACGACACGTGGAACATCACCTTCCGGCTCTGGGACACCCCGCTGGATCTCATCGTCGCGGCCGTGCTCGTCATCGTCGCGATCGGTGCCACCCGGGCCAAGAAGCGCTTCACCGCCGTCGTCGTCACCGGCATCTCCGGCTATGCCATGGTCGCCTACTTCGCCTTCGTCGGCGCCCCCGACCTGGCCCTGACCCAGGTGCTTGTCGAGACCATCACGATCGTCGTCTTCGTCCTCGTCCTCCGCCGGCTGCCGGCGCGCATCGGTGAGTCCACCGGCCGCCTCACCCCCGCCTGGCGGGCGATCATCGGCGGCGCCGTGGGCATCACTATGATGCTCGTGGTCCTCATCGCCGCCGGAGTGCGCGTGGCCGATCCGATCTCCGTCGACTTCGGTCAGCTCGCCTACGAGCTCGGCCACGGCAAGAACATCGTCAACGTCACCCTCGTCGACATCCGCGCCTGGGACACGATGGGCGAGATCTCCGTGCTCGTGGCCGCCGGAACCGGTATCGCCGGCCTCATCTTCGTGCGCGGACGCGAAGGCCACCTGCATCGGTTCGAAAGGAAGAAGGACGGCACCGAGGCGGCCGGTCGCATCCGCTTCCAACCCGTGGCCGAGGACGTCGTCGACCTCCACTACTCCGGCCGCGGGGAGGGCCTGTCGCAGAAGCGCGCGTCCTGGCTCATCGCCGGACGCACCCTGGCCCCACGCAACCGGTCGATCATCCTCGAAGTCACCGCGCGCCTGATCTTCCACGCCGTCATCGTCTTCTCCGTCTACCTCCTCTTCGCCGGCCACAACCATCCGGGCGGTGGATTCGCCGGCGGCCTCGTCGCCGGTCTCGCGCTCGTCGTCCGCTACCTCGCCGGAGGCAAATACGAACTCGCCGAGGCGGCTCCCTTCACTCCCTCGGGCATGCTGGGCACCGGCCTGGTCACCGCGATCCTGACCGTCATCTTCGGGTGGATCTGGGGTGAGACGGTCTTCGACTCCGTCTACCTCGAGGGCGATCTGCCGCTGCTGGGCCACCTGTCCTTCGGCACCTCGACGTTCTTCGACATCGGCGTCTACCTCATCGTCGTCGGCCTCATGCTCGACATCCTCCGCTCCCTCGGAGCCGAGGTCGACCTGCACCAGGAACGCGACGAGATGATGCTGACCAACCGCATCCACGACAATGTGAACTTCTCCGAGAACATGGGCGCCACCGCCGAACACCGTGCCGTGTCCGAGATCATCGACCGCGTCAACGAACTCGACGTCGACAACGGTGCGGAAGGAGGCCGCCTATGAGCGTGTCCTTCATCATGGTCCTGGCCATGGGCGTCCTCTTCGCCGCCGGCATCTACCTCATGCTCGAACGCTCCCTGACCCGCGTTCTGCTCGGGTTCATCCTGCTCGGCAACGGAGTGAACCTGCTCATCATCCTCACCGCCGGCCGCGGCTCCCCGCCCCTGACCGACGGGAAGAACCTGTCGACCGAGGGCATGTCCGACCCGCTGCCGCATGCGCTCATCCTCACCGCGATCGTCATCACCTTCGCCGTGACGGCGTTCCTGCTGGCGATGATCTACCGTTCCTGGAGGCTCATGCGCGCCGATTCGCTGCAGGATGACGACACCGACCTCCAGGTGGCGATCACGAAGCTCATCGACTCCGAGGCGGAGGCGAGCACGGACTACGACGACACCGAATTCGGTGATGAGGCGGAGTCCCCGATCACCGGCGCCATCGACCTCGACGACGACGGCACACCCGCGGAGCGCGGGGACGTCGTCGACGACATCGAGGAGGCGTCGAGTCCGGCCGAGGCCGAGGCCATCGCCGAGGAAGCGGTGGATTCGCATACAGAAGCCCGCAGCGCCAAGGAGGCCGAGGTCGCCGAAGAAGCTCGGGGCGCGAAGCAGGGAGACGACGAATGATCGATCTTCTGCCCGTCCTCGTTCCCCTGCCCGTTCTGCTGCCGCTCATCGGCGCCGGAATCGCACTCATCCTGTCCAAGCACACACGGACGCAGAACATCGTGTCGATCGCGATCCTCGTCGCCGTCATGATCATCGCCACGCTGATCCTCTTCGGCGTCGATACCCATGGACCGCAGGTCGTTGCGATCGGCGGGTGGCAGCCCCCGGCCGGCATCGTGCTCGTCGCCGACCGGCTGTCCTCGCTCATGCTCATCGTGTCCTCGCTGGTCACACTGTGCGTGCTCGTGTACGCACTGAGTCAGGACGCCAACGACGACTCGAACGAAACCCCGATCTCCGTGTTCAACCCCAGCTATCTGGTGCTGTGCGCGGGCATTGCCAACTCGTTCCTCGCCGGAGACCTGTTCAATCTCTACGTCGGCTTCGAGATGTTCCTCGTCGCCTCCTATGTGCTGCTCACCCTCGGCGCCACGGCGGAGCGGATCCGTGCGGGAGTCACCTATGTGATCATTTCGCTGGTGTCCTCGGTGATCTTCCTCGCCGCGATCGGCATCATCTACGCAGCATGCGGCACCGTGAACATGGCGCAGCTGTCCGAGCGGATCTCGGATCTGCCGGCCGATGTGCAGATGATCCTCCATGTCCTCCTGCTGCTGGGCTTCGGCATCAAGGCCGCGATCTTCCCGCTGTCCTTCTGGCTGCCCGACTCGTATCCGACGGCTCCGGCACCGGTGACGGCGGTCTTCGCGGGACTGCTGACGAAGGTCGGCATCTACGCGATCATCCGCACAGAGACCCTGCTGTTCGCCGAGTCCTCTCTGCGGGTGCCGCTGCTCATCGCGGCGGGACTGACGATGCTCGTGGGCATCTTCGGCGCCATCGCGCAGTCGGAGATCAAGAGGATCGTGTCCTTCACCCTGGTCTCGCACATCGGTTACATGCTCTTCGGCGTGGCCCTGGGCACGAGCTTCGGACTGTCCGCGGCGATCTACTACACGGTTCACCACATCATCGTCCAGACCGCGCTGTTCCTGGCCATCGGACTCGTCGAAATGCGCGGCGGGTCCACCTCGACGAGGTCGCTGGGCGGTCTCATGGTGCTCTCGCCGGTGATCACGATCATCTTCTTCATCCCGGCGCTCAACCTCTCCGGCATTCCGCCGTTCTCCGGGTTCATCGGCAAGGTCGCGCTCTTCCTCGCCGGCTTCGACGATCATGCGTGGCTGCCGACCGTCCTCATCGTCGCCGGCACCGTCACGAGCCTGCTCACCCTCTATGTCATCGGACGTACCTTCAACCTCGCGTTCTGGCGTGACCCGGCCGATGTGGAAGAGCCGAACGAGGACCTCGTGGAGGAGTTCACGGATCGGAAGAAGACTCTGCTGGCGGGGAAGAAGTGGACGTCTCAGATCGGCGTTCCTCCTGCCATGGTGGTGGCCACCTCGGTGGTGGTGATCGCCTCCGTCGTTCTCACGGTCGCCGCCGAACCACTGTGGGACATGTCGAACCGGGCGGCCGAGAACCTCTCGACACCGATCGACTACGTCACGAACGTGCTCGGAGGTGAAGAGTCATGAGTCCCAACCGAGACAGAGGGCAGAACCGCGACCAGGGTCAGATCCGAGACCCGGGGCAGGACCGCGCACCGGGACAGAACCGAGCGCCGGCTCCCAACCGGGCGCGGATGAGCCGGGGCCGCGGAATCATCCAGCAGCTCGTGCTGCTGATCTCGCTGGTTCTGCTGTGGCTGATGCTGTGGGATTCGATCACGGTGGTCACAGTGGTCACCGGAATCGTGCTGGCCTTCATCGTCACGCGCGTGTTCTACCTCCCGCCCATCGTGCTCTCCGGACGGTTCAACGTCTGGCATGCGGCGGTGTTCGGTCTGTGGTTCCTCTACTCGGTCCTCCACGCCTCCATCGAGGTCGCCTGGTATGCGTTCCGCCGCAAAGCCGTCGGAGCCGGGTCCGTCATCGCCTGCGACCTGCGCACGAGCTCGGACCTCGTGCTCACCCTCATCGCCGACACCGCCAGCCTCATCCCCGGGTCGATCATCATCGACAGCGACCGGGCCATGGGCATGCTCTACCTGCACTTCCTCGACTGCGATTCCGAGGAGAAGCTGCGCAAGGCCAAGGCGCAGGTCTACTACATCGAAGAGCTGCTCATCCGCACGCTCGGATCGCACCGCGACCTCGCCGCACTGCGTGCCCGGCCGGATCCGCTGAACGAGACCGAAGGAGGCCGCTCATGAGTGAGATCGTCCTTCACACACTCGTCATCGCCGGTTCGGTGCTGTTGGCCGCCTCGGTGGTCATTGCGCTCTTCCGGATCGTCCGGGGTCCGTCGATCCTCGATCGCATGATCGGCACCGACGTCGTGCTCGCCTCGATCATGTGCGGCCTCGGCGGGTATATGGCCCTGTCCGACCGCACGGATCTGCTGCCCGTGCTGATCGTGCTCGCGATGCTCGGTTTCGTCGGTTCGGTCAGCGTCTCGCGGTACGTGTCGAAGTCCGATTCGATGACTCCCGGCGCCGAGGCGGGTGCCCTGTCCGAGTTCAGCTCCTCCGACTGGCACATGCCCCGTGACGCGGAGGAGCAGAACCCAGAAGCGACTGGTGTTGGGGCGACCGAGGGCGGGGAGGCGAAGGACGCCGAGGCGGCCGACCGGACCCGTCCGCACGATCAGTCCGCATCGACGCCGACACCTCCGGCTCAACCCAGCGACGAGGTCACCGAGATCGCGGACGCCGCCTACGACGCCCACGCCGACAGCGGCGGAGAGGGCGAGGGCACCGGACCCGACCCGGGGCCCGACGACGCCGAGCACATGTCGGCGCGTGACGGGGAGGAGAACAACCGTGGTTCTTGACATCATCTCGGCCGTGCTCATCTTCCTCGGCGCGGTCCTGTCCCTGGCCGCCGCGGTCGGTCTCGCGCGCTTCGGTGACCTTCTCTCGCGCATGCACGCGAGTGCGAAACCCCAGGTGCTGGGCCTGATACTCGTCTGTGTGGCGATTGCGATCCAGTTCCCGACGTGGGCGACGGTGACGACTCTGGCGATCGTCATCTCCTTCCAGCTCGTGACGATCCCCGTCGCCACGCACATGGTCGGCCGCGCCGGTTATCGCACCAAGCACCTGCGTCGATCTATGCTGTATCGAGATGAACTCGCCGAGGCGGTCGACCGTGCCGAGGCCAGAGAGATCGCCTGGGAACGCCAGAGAGGAACCGGAACAGACCACCATGACGGCTGACAAGCACACCGAGCCCCAACCCCTCGTCTTAGTCGCCGATGATGAGCCCGACGTACTCGGAGCGGTCGTGCCGTTCCTCGAACGCTCCGGATTCCGGGTGCTGCCCGCCAGCGACGGACTGCTCGCCCTCGACGAGATCCACCGCCACCGACCCGATGTGTGCGTCCTCGATGTGCTCATGCCCGGAGCCGACGGCCGGCAGGTGCTGCGCCGTCTGCGCCAGGAGGAGAACTGGGTTCCGGTGCTGCTGCTGACCCAGGTCGGCGAGGGTGTCGAGCGTGCGATGGCCCTCGAAGAGGGGGCCGACGACTACCTCAACAAACCCTTCGACCCGCACGAGCTCGTCGCTCGCATTCGCGCCGTGCTGCGTCGCACCCGCAATGACGGCCCGCCTCTGGCCACGGCTCCGGTGCTCGTGTCCAGCTTCGGCCTGCGCGTCGACCGTGTCGGACGCCGAGCCTGGCTGGGGCAGCGTGAGCTCGTCGTCACCCCGAAGGGCTTCACCCTGCTCGAGTACCTCATGGTGCACAAGGACGAACTCATCGAACGCTCCCGCCTGCTCGAAGTGCTGTGGGGATTCGAAGAGGCGGTGGGCACCCGTGCCGTGGACTCCCGCGTCGCCGAACTGCGTCGCGTGCTCGGCGAAGACGCCGCGGAACCACGGTGGATCGCGACCATGCAGGGGCGCGGCTACCGTTTCGTCGGTGAGGTCCGCGGCGAGGACGGACAGAGCCGTCTATGACGAACTTCCTTGTCTTCGAGATCCAGGTGTGGCTGTTCCTGCTGCTGCTCGTCATCGTGCTCGGCGGTCTGGCCGTCGGCGCGTGGTTCGGCTGGCGGTATCTGAAGAAGCGCGAGGCCGCGCTGCGGGAATCCATCGAGACGGCAGCGGCCGAGGACTCGATGACGAAGCGCAATCGGATGCTCATCCGACTCGACCACGAACTGAAGAACCCGCTGACGGCGCTGCGCACCTCGGCGGCGAGCATCCGCGAGGTCGTCCGTGACGGCGGCACCCTGAGCGAAGTGGAGCCGGCGGCCAAGCAGGTCGACGTGTCCTCACGTCGGGTCGCCCGACTGCTCGCCGACTTGCGCAAGCTCGCCGATGTCGAGACCCGGATCATCGAATACGCTCGCGTCGATCTCGATGCACTCATTCACCAGGCCGTCGAGGATGCCTCGACCGCGCCGGGCGCCGAGGATCGGATGATCGTGGCGACCGTCGCCCGGGCTCCGTGGCGGCTGCCCGATGTCGCAGGAGAGGAGGATCTGCTGCTCACCGCGATCCTCAATCTGCTGGGCAATGCTCTCAAATACTCGTCGCAGGCCGAAGTCGTCGAGCTGCGTGCCAATGAGCAGATCATCGACGGACACCGCTGGGTCGTCGTCGAGGTCGCCGATACCGGCAGCGGCATTCCGTTGGCCGAACAGGAGAACGTCTGGGACGAGCTCTCTCGCGGTTCTCGGGTCCGGGCCGTCGCCGGTTCGGGAATGGGCCTCTCGCTCGTGCGTGCGATCGTCACCCGCCACGGCGGATCCGTGCAGCTCTTCAGTCAGGAGGGTGTGGGCACCTCGGTGCGTATGGTCCTCCCTGTGCTCGCCGATGCCGCACCCGTGACCGTGCCGCAGATGTCCGATCATATGGATCGGGTCGCCGCAGGCTCGCATGCGGTGCAGCCGATGCAGCAGGCGGATTCGCGGCAGGCGCCCGGATTCCTGCCGCCCCGTCAGCCCAATGAGGCCGAACTGCAGGGGCGGATCCTCGGTACGCCGCGGCGGACGTCGAAGCGTCGCCTCGAGCGGGTCGATGGAAATCTGGTCAATCGTCGGACGGGCGAGTCCGTCTCCGGTGGATTCCCGCCGGATTCCGGGCAGCATTCGCAGTTCAAACCGCCGCGGCAGGCACCGAACGGCGGAAGACAGAACCCGGGTTACGGGCAGCCGCCAGTCGGAAGCCAGCCGAACTCCGGTCCGCAGCATTCCGGCCCGCCGCCATCAGGCCAGCCGCAGTCAGGTCAGGCGCACTCGGGCCCGCAGAATTTCGGTCAGGCACCAGTGGGCAGCCAGCCTGCCAGCGGACCCCAGCCGACCAGCCAGCCATCAGTCGGCAATCAGCCGAATTCCGGACCGCAGAACTTCGGCAATCAGCCCATCGGCAGCCAGCCCGTCTCAGGCCAGCAGAATTTCGGACCGCCACCCATTGGCAGTCAGCCACCCGTCGGCAGTCAGCCTGCCAGCGGACCCCAGCCCACAGGCCAGCCTCCTGTCGGCGGCCAGCGGAATTCCCGACCGCAGGCTCCTCAGCACGGGTACGGGCAGGCACAGCCGAATCAGAACGGCCCGGAAGCGGGGTACCCGGACCGTCACCAACCGGGTGACCAGCAGTGAGACGGGTGACCAGACGAACGGCTTCACGGGGTCCTGCCGCGGTGAGAATGGTCGCGGCGAGACCAGCCTCGGTGCGGCGAGCCGCGGCCGCAGGCACACTCGCACTGACCGTCCTGCTCAGCGGGTGTTCGGTCTTCCAGATCCGCACCGAGGACAAGTCTGCCGGTCCGATGCGGATCGGTGTGCAGGAAACCGCCGGACCCGAACCCACAGGCAAACCCACCGAGGCCGGAATCCCCAAAGGGATGACGAGGACTTCGGTGTCATTCGGCAGCAGCTGCCCGGTCGAGCTGAGCTTCGCGATCGGCGATGAGTGGAGGGACAGCACCGGGAGCACCGAACAGTTCCATGTCTTCACTCACGGAGAGAACAGCGCCGAAGCCGACATCATTCTCGTCAACTGCACCGACGAATACGGCGACAGTGCGCAGGAAGTCGTCGACCAGAAACGACGCTACAACTTCTCCAAACAGGACTCGCAGGTGATTGCCGAGCAGACGGGCTCTCTGGCAGCGGGAGAGTTCTGGAGCTATCAGGGTGAACTCGGTCCTACCGAGATCATGGCTCTCAACAAGAAACCGACGTATGTCTTCGGGGTGCAGACGGGGTACAAGATCAACGGACGTCTGGTGAATATCTCGATCGAGATGCGCACGCCGAAGACGAACACCGAAGTGGCGGAGGACTTCAAGAAGATGCTCCCGACGGTGACGATCGACGGCGAGAAGGTTCCGGCACCGAGCTTCCGCTGACTCTTCCGTGGGCATCGAACGACGCGGCGGTTGGGCGCCAGCGATTCGGCCAGCCGCCTTTGCAGTCGGTCATCTGCGCCGCGAAGGTCACACGTACGCGATCCAACGGGCTACCTCGGCGGCGCGGGATATTCGGTAAGCAGCCTCGGGCCCTCGACTCGGTCGGCCGCCTCGGCGCCTCGGCGAGTTGGGGTCCTCGGGATACCACCCCGGAATCGACGTTGGGACCTAGGATGGGAAGATGACGACCCACGACGCAGTGACCCGACTCCTCGACGCCCGCCGCCTGCAAGGCCTCTTGACGAACCAGAGCGGCCGCGTCATCGCCCAATACTCGTTCCTCAACTCCGAGGGCAATTCTTCCCTCAGCCACCTCGCCGATATCAGCGGGGAGACGCCCCGGCGCATCACCCGCGGCGACCAGTCCATCGGGCCTGCCGCGTTGAGCGAGAACGGCACGATCGTCTTCGCCTCCAAGCGCAAGGGCGAGGACGGCAAAGATGCCGAGTCTCCGAGCCTGTGGGCGCTGCCGGACAACGGAGAGGCCCGCAAACTCGCCGATCACGAGGGCGGTTTCTCCCGAATCGAGGTCAAAGGGGAGACCATCATCGTCGAGTTCCCCGTCCACACGTGGGCCGCCGACGAGAACGACCACCAGGAATTCAGCGCCGAACGCAGCGATGCGAAGGTCAGCGGAATACTCCACACCGGGTTCCCCGTCCGCCGCTGGGATCATGATCTGGGGCCGGGCCGGCAGACCCTGGCCGTGGCCACCCTCGACGAGGTGGGTGCCGATTTTCCCGAAGTCACTGACGAGCTGAGTGCGCCGGCGGGCATCGACTTCCGCTACCTGTCGCTGCCGTCCGGTCGATTGGTCGATTGGGCTGTCGACGATGACGCCCGTTTCGTCCTCGTCCAGCTGGAGAAGCCGATCCCCGGCCAGCTCGAAGCCAGTGAGATCTGGCGCGTGGACCTCGACGGTGAGCCCGAGCTGCACCGTCTGACGAAGCCGGCGACCGATCACAGCTTCGACATCGAGGCCATCAGCCCGGACGGGTCGAAAGCACTGGTCACCCGTGTGCAATCCTGGACTCCGCAGACCAACCTCGCGGCCGAACTCATGGTCCTCGACCTCGAAACCGCGGAACTGAATCCCGTGTGGCCCGATGCCGACTTCTGGTTCTCCCCGATCTGGGTGGACGATTCGACCATCGTGGCCACTGCCGATGATCACGGCCGCGGCAGCATCTTCATCGGCGGTCTCGACGATGCGCAGCCTCGGCGGCTCGTCGGGGGAGTCGATCAGAAGTATTCGTTCTCGGGGCTGGCCCTGCGCGAGGACACGGTCGTGGCGACCGCCTCGGCGATCGATGTCGCACCTCTGCCGATCTCCGTCGACCTCGGCACCGGCGTGATCAGCGAGCTCGCGAATCCGGCGACGGTGCTCGACGAGGAAGGCACCCTCACCGAGGTGGAGGTCACAGCCGAGGACGGCACGCCGATCCGTGCGTGGCTGGTGCTGCCGGAGGGGGAGGGGCCGCATCCGCTCGTCGTATTCGCCCACGGCGGTCCGTGGGGCTCGTGGAATGCGTGGACCTACCGGTGGAACCCGGGTCCGTTCGCGGCTGCCGGTTATGCGGTGCTGTTGCCGGATCCGGCGATCTCCACCGGTTACGGGCAGGCGATGATCGACCGCGGTCAGCAGCAGCTCGGCGGCACACCTTTCACCGACATCATGGCGCTGACCGAGGCCGCAGGGGAGAGGGCGGACATCGATTCCGAACATGTCGCCCTGGCCGGCGGGTCCTACGGCGGATACATGGCCAATTGGGTGGCCGGGCACACCGGCAGCGCGTTCAAGTGCATCGTCACCCACGCCTCTCTGTGGAACACCACGTCGATGGGGCGGACGACGGACAATTCGTCGTGGGATCAGGCGATGCGGGAGCAGTCGGCGCAGTACTCGCCGCACCTCTACGCCGGTGATATCGAGGTTCCGATGCTCGTCATCCACGGCGACAAGGACTACCGGGTGCCGATCGGACAGGGGCAGGAGCTGTGGTTGGACCTGCTCACCCAGGCCAAGACTCCGCTCGACGCCGATGGCGATACTCAGCATCGGTTCCTCTACTTCCCCGATGAGGGGCATTGGATCCTCGGCCGCGGGAATGCCGAGGTCTGGTATCGCACCGTCCTCGCGTTCCTCGATACGCATGTGCTCGGCATCGACGCGAACCGAGTCCGCACTCTGGGGTGAGTCGGCAGACGGTACGTCCGCACTTTAGGACGGGTCGGCGGCCGGTTCGTCGGCACCCTGGGGTGAGTCGGCAGGATTGCCCGCACCCTGCAGTGGGGAGACCGTGAAGCTATTCCGTACCCTGGATGAGGCGTGCGCAGAGCGATGGAAGGACCCCGATGACACAGACCGAACAGATCCCCACCGAGGCGGTCATCCACAATGCGTGCATCCTCGACGGTGATCGGACGACGTTCGCCGAGGAGACCGCCGACACATGGATCGCGATCGCCGACGGAACAGTCGCTGCACGGGGCCGCGGGGACGGCTGGAAGGACAGGGCCGCCTCGGCGAGGGGCGAGGTCATCGACGCGGCCGGCGGATTCGTGGCTCCGGCATTCGTCGATATCCACTGTCACGGCGCGGGCGGTGCGAGTGCCGAGGACGGGGCCGAGGCGGTCGATGCGATCCTCGATGCGCATCGGGCTCATGGCACCGGCCGGCTTGCACTGTCATACGTCTCGGACACGATCGAAGGGCTGTGCCGGTCGCTGCGCGTGGGGGCCGGACTCGTCCGCGATCGGGCGATGGTCATGGGTCTGCATGCCGAAGGTCCGTTCCTGTCCCCGGATTTCAAGGGCGCGCATGCGCCCGAGGTGCTCACGTCGCCGACTCCGGAGGCGGTCGAGTCAATCCTCGAGGCTACCGATGGAACTCTCGCGCAGATCACCATCGCCCCCGAACTTCCCGGTGCCCTCGATGCGATCGCTCGGTTCTCTGCGGCGGGGGTGCGTGTGGCAGTCGGTCATACTGCCGCTGATTACGAGCTGACCGCGCAGGCATTCGAAGCGGGAGCGAGCATCCTCACCCACGCGTTCAATGCGATGCCGGGCATCCATCACCGTGCTCCGGGGCCGGTCCTGGCTGCGGCCGAGGCCGAGCATGTCACCGTCGAACTCATCAATGACGGCGTCCACGTGGTTGCCCCGGTGGCGCGTATGCTCCACGAACTCGTGCCCGGGCGCATCGCTCTCATCACTGACGCCATGGCGGCGACCGGCCTGCACGATGGGAGCTATCACCTTGGTTCGCTCCCGGTCGAGGTCAAGGATTCGGTGGCTCGTCTGGTCACCTCGGACGGCGCTCAGGGCGCCATCGCGGGGTCCACGTTGACGATGGACGAGGCTGTGAAGCGGGCCGTCACCGAGGTGGGACTCAGCCCGTTCGATGCAGTGCAGTCCGCGAGCCTCGTTCCACTGCGTGCGCTCGGTCGGTTGCCGGAGCCGGGCGATTCTGCACGCGCACTGGGCGTCGCCCCGGAGCCGGGCGACTCTGCACACGCACTGGGCCGCGATGATGCTGCCAGTCTGTTGGCGCCGGGAATGTCGGCTGACCTTCTGCTGCTCGATGTTGATATGAGCCTTCGCCGCTCCCGAATCGGGCGCTGAGCAGGGACGCGTTTGCGCTTGGAAACTGGGCACAGCTGTCCCCTGAAAGGAGGGGCGGCTATTTGTCGAACAGGGAGTCGACGATATCGTCCGCGATGAAGCGGGCGTGGAGGATCGGCTTACGAGCCGGGTCCTTTGCGGCGGGCGGAATGTAGGCGGGTCGCCCGTCGAAGAGCATCACCGTGTCCCATTCGGTGCGGTCGAGCAGGTGGTGATGATAGCTGCACAGGAGCGCGAGATTGTTGATCTCCGTCTTGCCGCCGAGCGACCATGGAAACACATGGTTGGCATCGCACCAACCGGGAGGAGCGTCACAGCCGGGGAAGGTGCAACCTCGGTCACGGGCGGTGATCACTGCCAACTGTTTGCGATTGGCGAAGCGCTGTTCTGTGGCCACCTGCATCGTCTTGGCCCTGTCGCTCATGAGGTGGAAGAACAGCGAGCCGTTCAGGCCGTTTCTCATCAGTTCCTTGATGGGAATGGGATTGTCGGCGCCCGTGGTTCCGTGTCCTGTTCCTTTGGCCAGATCTTCGGCGGTGGCGTTGATGACGAGAGCATAAGGTGCTCCTGCAGCCGTCCGCTGCTTGTCGATCGTCGTGACGAGGCCGGCGAATCGTTCGTAGATCCATTCGCGCGCCGAGGGCTGTTCAGCGCTGACGTCGACGAAACCGCCGTCCTCACGAACGCCGACGCCGGGGACGGCAGTCGGATTCCCGCTCGTGCGAGCTGCGTTGAGATCGGGTTCCGGAACTCGCTTCGCGTCATATCGGTCACCGGAGAGCACCGCATCGACGATCTCAAGCAGCTCTTTGTCAGGAAGCGGCGAGCTCGTTTCCTCAGAAGCACCGGTTACGGTGTCGGGATTGCCCGCGGCCCCGATCCCAGAGGCGCCGGCCGCCGAGTCGGCATCGGTATTGTCGGCACCGGCCTTGCCGTCTTCTCCCGCAGACTGGATTCGTGAGGTCAGCAGTCCGTTGAGAGTTCCGCCGGTGACGGGGTCGAGCAGTCCACGCAGCTCCCAGTCGCCGTTGGTCTTGGCACGCATGGACATGTTGTACGCCGAGCGGTCGGCCGAGTCATTCGGCTCTGCGCCGTCCGGGTCGATATAGCCCATGAGCTTGCCGAAGATCTCGCGCAGATCCTTGAGACGGACATTGGGTGCGTTGTCGACCAAGCGCGTCTCGACGTCGGTGCGGACCGTCTGACTGACCCACGTGGGCAGTTTGCGCATGCAGTCTTCGATGACAGACGCCTGGGCGGCGGAGATCGTGCCGGCATGGAGCGCATCCGCGACGACAGGGTAGAGAGGCGGCAGAGCCTGTCCGGCCATGTCG
The DNA here is from genome assembly GCF_011617465.1 of Brevibacterium pigmentatum. Classification (NCBI taxonomy): domain Bacteria; kingdom Bacillati; phylum Actinomycetota; class Actinomycetes; order Micrococcales; family Brevibacteriaceae; genus Brevibacterium; species Brevibacterium pigmentatum. The sequence continues at coordinate 3,692,046 of NZ_CP050153.1, read as the reverse complement.
ACGCGTCCGCCGAGGTTCTTGGCCATATCGGTGCGGCGATTCGCCTCGGCGCCGGTGAGGTTGAATCGGTTCTCGATGAGCGACTTCGTCGACTTGGCGCCGAAATCGATGGGTGTTCCGACGCGTTCGCAGACGGAGAGTGCGAGCGTCGACAACGCATCGTTGATGCGTGTGATCGCCTCGACCCCATCGGCGAGCATGATGGCCTGATCCGGTCCCATGGGGCGATCGAACGAGCGCAGCTCATCTTTGAGGCCCATCAGCTGAGTGATCGAAGAGGTGACCTCGGGCGCAAAGCGGCTGAGATCTGCCCACTCCTCGTCGGCCAGCAGCGGGTGACCGCTGGTCTGCGGGGAGTTGTCGGCGTTCCGATCGGAATGATCGGAGCTGCGTTCGGGAGTGAGGGTCATGGGGATGAATTCCGTTCACCAACATCGTTGTTGTTGGAATCCAGTGTACGCTCATAATGTGTTGAATGCCATAGGTGATCGATAAAAGTTTCGAACACAAATCTGATGTTCGTCACAGTTCGAGAATGTTGACAAGCCTCTTTGAATCCATGCAGGTCAGGGGTGGTGTCGGCCGCAGCCGAGGTGAACCGGCTTCGAATGTGTAAGTCGGTCGTGGCACGATTGGAGTATGGATGCCCTGCTCCTCATTGACACCGACGACGCCAGCTACCCCAGCGATGACGCCATGGAGACCCTCGGCGATATCGTCACCCGCACCCGCGCTGTGGGCGGTGTGCTCATCTTCGCGTCGACGAAGGCCGACCTCGCCGACACTCCTGATGAGGAGCTGAGCATCTTCGTCCCCGATGAGGAGGATCTCGTGCTCCGGTCCGCGAGTCCGGATGTGTTCGAAGGCGTCGACGATCTGGCCGCAGGTCTGCATGACCTCTCCGTCGACCGGATCATCATCGCCGGCGCCGACGCCACCGCGGGCGAGCCGGGCACTGGAACTGGCGAAGTCACCACTGACCCCGCCGCCCAGGCAGAGGGCGATGCCGACGCTGGCGCCTCCTCGGCGGGCACCCCCGGAGCCGTCTACGCCTCGGCGATGGCGGGTCTTGTGTGCAACTTCGACGTCGTCGTCCTTTCCGACTCCACCACTGACCCCGATGGCAACCTCGTCGCCTGGGGCGATGCTGCCGCTGATGCCGGTGCCATGGTCAAGAAGACCGCCGATACCTGGCTGCGGATGTAGGGTCAGTCGCCTTCCCGAAATTGTTCTACATTGAGTAGAATGTGGGAGCGAGCTGAGAGGAGGGCCCATGACCGGATGGACGAAATCCGTACGTGCGCTCTTCGCTGCCCTCTTCACGACTCTCCTTGCTCTGCTCATGCACCTCGGTGCCGGTGGCGGCGTCTCGATTCCGGGCACTGTGGTCGTCTTCGTTCTCGTCCTTTGGGCGGCGATGATCGTCGCCGGCAGGCGCCTGGGCTACCTGACTCTGGCGGGCCTGCTCGGCCTCGGACAGGTGCTCATGCACCTGACGATGAGCTGGTCCGCACACACCTTCGCCCATGCGGGGGCCCACGCGGGAACCGCTCAATCCGGAAGCGGGCAGGCCGGAGCTGCAGGTGCCGGATCCACTTCCGCCGAGGCGGCCCTCCACGCCCACGCCGGGCACATCGTGCCAGCCCCTGGCACTCTTGATCTCGGTCCTGCCGCGTCCGCGCTCGGGCATGCGAGCCACGGGGCCACCTCGGTGGGGATGATCATCGCCCACGTCGTCGCCGTCCTCGTCACCGCCGTGATCCTCAAGCGCGGTGAGGACATCGTCCTCAGCATTCTGCAGCTGGCCCTGGGCCCGGTGATCGGCGCATTGCGAGCCCTCGCCGAGGCGGCCGGAGTCCTGGCGGACGAACCGTTCCGCAAGCTCTGCGCTTCGTTCCGGGTGCCGCAGCCGGTCACCTCGGCGGTGGTCGGCCCGAACTACCGCCGCGGCCCGCCCGCGCTCGGCTGACATCCCAATCGGCGTTTGCAGCGCCGACCCACACCTGGTTTCCCGGGTGACCATCCATCTTCGGACGACCGCCCAGACAGCGGCGGGCCGCCCCTCGGTGACAGTCGAACACGTCCGCGCACACCGCTGCGCGCAGAGGACACGTGCCCGCACACTGGCCAACACGTGCCCTGCGCACTTGCACTCGCACGAGGTGCGCGCTGGCAACCGTGACGGGCGCAGAGGCTCACGAAAGCGCTGCCGGCCGGCCGCGGTCCCTGCACACAGACGGACGAACGCGATGCGGCTCAGCGCCCGCAGCTTCGGGCACCAGAGACTCTGCGACCGAAGATCCTCGTCGTCTGACGACGGGGAACACGCGGGACTGCCTGGCCCAACAGGCGACCGCGGCGCGCGCCGACATGTGCTCGACTGCACCTGAATGACGAAAGTGCAGACATCATGCGAAAGAACATCACCCTGGCCTTTGCCCTGCCCATCGCCGTCGCCATCGGCCTGGCAGGCTGCGGCCAAGACGACAGCAAGGCCGCCGGTTCGACACAGACCGATGGCAGCAGCTCGACCTCGGCTGAATCCTCGGAAAGCGCGGTCGACGCCGAAGCGCTCAGCTTCGACGGCGCTTGGGTCAAGGCCGCCGACGACGGAATGACCGGAGTCTTCGGGGAGCTGAAGAACAACACCGACGCCGACATCAACCTCGTCGAGGCGAAATACGCGGACGCGGAGATGGTCCAACTCCACGAAACCGAAGGCGACGGCTCGGGCGGAATGTCCATGCAGGAGAAGAAGGGCGGCTTCACCATCCCGGCCGGGGAAAGCCTCCGCTTCGAGCCCGGAGGCGATCACATCATGATCATGGGACTGAAGAAGGCGATCAAGCCGGGCGAGCAGATCAAGCTCGATCTCGTCACCGCCGACGACGAGGCCGTCGAGGTCACGGCCGTTGCCAAGGAGTACTCCGGAGCCCAGGAAGACTACGCACCGGGCGAAGCCGAAGGCTCCAGCGACGACGAAGCTCATGCGGCCCATGGCGAGCATGCCGACAACAGCGAGCAAGCCGACCACGGCGAGGACACAGCCCATGCCGACCACGGGGAAGACGCAAGTCACGAGGACTCTGGCCACGGAGATCACGGAGATCACGGTGACCACTGAGCCTGATCGCTCCGGCTTCAGCCGCCGAGGTCTCCTGACCTCGGCGGCCGCCGCCGGCGGTGTCGGAATCGTCGGAGCCGCCGCGGGGTTCGGGATCGGCCGCCGCGGACCGGGCGCGGAGGCGGCGACCAACGGGGACGGAGGGCCGCCTCGGCGAGATCTGGACGGGGCGAACGGGCCGCAGACCGAGCCGTTCTACGGCACTCATCAATCCGGGGTCGAGACCTCGGCCCAGGCTTATGCGCACTTCATCGCGTTCACACTCAGACCCGGGATCAAGGCCGCCGAGGCGGTGCGCTGGCTGCGGCTGCTCACCGCGGATGCGGCGGCGCTGACGCAGGGACGGGCGCCGTTGGCCGATTCCGAATCCGAGCTCGCCGTCGACCCTGCCCGGCTGACGGTGACCTTCGGGTTCGGTGCCGAGCTGGTCGCCCTGGCCGGAAGGGAGCACGTCCCGGACTGGCTCAAACCCTTGGAAGCGTTCTCGATCGATCGCCTCGATGCGGACCGATGCAAGGGCGACCTGCTCCTGCAGATCTGCGGCGACGATCCGCTGACCTTGGCACATGCCAGACGCATGCTGTTCAAGGACTCCCGATCGTTCGCCGAGGTGGCCTGGCAGCGCGACGGTTTCCGACGTGCCTACGGCAGTTCGAGGGAGGGGAAGACCCAGAGGAATCTCTTCGGTCAGCTCGATGGCACGGCGAATCCGGGCCCCGGTTCCGAGGACTTCGCGCGGATCATCTGGGGACAGGGCACCGAGACGGCCGACCCGGTGTTCTCCGCTCGCGGGGAGCCGCCTGCCGACCTCGGTGCGCACCTGCCGCCCTGGATGCGCGGGGGAACGACGCTGGTTCTGCGCGATATCGCCATGAACCTCGATACTTGGGACAAGGCCGACCGTCCGGCCCGGGAGTTTGCGGTCGGTCGGACCATGGACAGCGGAGCGCCGCTGTCGGGCAAGGCCGAGTTCGACGTTCCGGACTTCACCGCCGTCGATCGGCGCGGACTGACGAAGATCTCGTCGGTCGCGCATATCGCTCGTGCCCGCGACGGACTGGGGTCGGAGGTGCAGATCCACCGGCGCACGTTCAACTACGAGACCGGCGCGGGCGGGGATTCCGGGCTGCTGTTCGCGTCCTTCCAAGCCGATATCGAGCGGCAGTTCCTGCCGATCCAACGCCGCCTCGCCGAAGTGGACCTGCTCAACGAATGGACGACCCCGATCGGGTCAACCGTGTGGGCGATCCCGCCCGGGGCGACCGAGGGCGGATACGTCGGACAGGAGCTGTTCGACGCGTGAGAGACCGTCTCGACCGCCGGACCCATCTGAGCGGAGACGGCGGCCGCGTCGGTCGGGGGCGATTCGCAGACCCCGAGGCTGTCAGAACAGCGGCTGCGGCAGGGCGTCTTCGAACTCGAGGAGGCGCCTCTTGGTCTCGAGTTCGTGCCCGGGCAGTCCGCCCGAGTACCCGCCGAGTCCGTCACCGGCGACAACCCGGTGGCAGGGGACGATGATGGGGATCGGATTGAGCCCCATGATCCCGCCGACGGCACGAGCCGGAATCCCGGTGCCGCTGGCTTCGGCGAGCTGACCATAAGTGACCGTGGTCCCCGCCGGGACCTTTTCGGCCAAGGTCGTCAGCACGGCCCTCGCGATGTCCGAGACCTGACCGAAGTCCAGGGGCAGATCGAAATCGCCGAGGCGGCCGTCGAAGTACGCCCGCACCTGGGCGACCGCCTCGGCGAGGATCGGATCCGAGGAGGCGGCCGCCTCAGCGGGGATCAGGGCGGAGTCGTCGGTCGCCTCGGCGGATGTGCGCCATTCGAGCCGGACGACCGACCTGCCGTCGCTTGCCACGGTGAGGGGGCCGACGAAGGTGTCGACGGTTGCCGAGACGGTCGCCATGGGATGTCCTCCGTTCGCAGTCCGAGCAGAGAGCCCGGTGTCGACGGCGATGCTCAGTCGAGTCTGATCATACGACTGTGCCCTCCCGACTCTTCCGAACCGGGAGGGCACAGCATGTTCATGACCTCGCGCCGTGCAGCGGGGAAGCGTTCCGCCGAGTAGACGAGGTCGTCCTCAGCGAAGCGGCCGGCGCGGCGAAGCGATCATTCCTCGTCAGGCAGCTCGCCTTCGTAGGCATCAGGGTTGGCCTTCAGCCACTCGGCGATGGCCTTCTCGCCATCGTCCTTGTGCTTGTTGACGACCAGGTCCTCGAGCTCTCCGTACTGCTTGTCATCGAGCTTGATGTTGCCGATGTAGTCGGCGGCATCCGAGAACTCTTCACTGAAGCCCTTGGTGGCGGTGAAGTGGAGCTTCTCGGGATCACCCATCGCACCCTTCGGGTCCTCGAGGTCCTTGACCGGGTACTCGTTGTTCGCCCAGAACGGACGCCACAGGGTGACGACGATGTCCTTCTCAGCTTCGGTCGCATTGCCGAGCTCGGTGAGCATGGCGGCGGTCGAGGAGGTGACGAGTTCGTATTCGCCGTCGAGGCCGTACTCGGGAATCATCGCCTTGGTGGCCTTCGTCAGACCGGCACCGGGCTCGATTCCGATGATCTCTCCGCCGAAGTCCTTGCCCTTGCCCTTGAGGTCTTCGATCGAGTTGATGTCCTTCATGTACTTCGGGACGGCGATCGTGAGGACGGCGTTGTCGTAGTAGGCGCCGAGATCTTCGAGGTTGTCACCGTACTCGTCGATGTACTGCTTGTGTGTGACCTCGGGCCACGACGAGGGGTACATGTCGATATCGCCGTTGGCGACACCGGCGTACAGGACGGCGGCGTCGTTGAAGGTCTCAGTCTCGACGTTGTAGCCCATCTTGCCCAGCTGATCCTCGAGCAGGAGCGAGATGCTCTGGCCGTCGGTCCAGCCGGTGACGTAGCCGAGCTTGATGTCGCCCTTGTCGCCGCCTCCGCCGTCGTCCTTCGACGCTTCCTGCGAGCAACCGGTCAGAGCAAGGCCGAGGGCTGCGACTGCAGCGACGAACGGGGTGAGGAATCTTCTCTTCATTATGTGTTCCTTTTCTCTAGTGATCGACTATTAGGACTGTGTGGTCAATCGACTCAGGCCGCTGCCGCAGCTGCCTTGTTCTTCGCGCTGCGACGACGCATCCCCGCCACGAGCGAGTGCGGGTAGTCCTTCGCATTGCCCAGGGCCGCGGTGACGCGGTCGAGGTAGACCGCGATGATCACGACACCGAGTCCGGCTTCGACACCGAGCGGCAGGTTCTGGGTGGCGATCGCTTCGACGACGTTCTTTCCGAGTCCGTCGGCGCCGACCATGCCGGCGATGACGGCCATGGCCAGGGCGAGCATGATGACCTGGTTGATGCCGGCCATGATCGTCGGCGTGGCCAACGGCAGCTGGACTCCGCGGAGGATCTGGCCGGGAGTCGCACCGAAGGACTGTCCGGCTTCGACGGTCTCCGAATCGACCCCGCGGATGCCGAGCTCAGTGAACCGCACACCCGGAGGCAGAGCGAAGATCACCGTTGCCACGAGACCGGGAACGACGCCGATGCCGAAGAAGGTGACGGCAGGGATGAGGTAGACGAATGCCGGCATCGTCTGCATGAAGTCGAGGATCGGTTTGATGACCGCTGAGGCTCTGTTGCTGCGTGCGGCCAGAATGCCGACGGGGATGGCGATGATGATGGCGATGACGGCGGCGATGATGATCAGCGCCAGGGTCTGCATCGCGGCCACCCATTGGTCCATCGTCATGATGAAGAACAGGGTGATGAGTGTGCCCACGGCCATCTGCCATGAGCGGAAGACCCAGCCGATGAGCGCCAGCAGGATGATGATGACGAGCGGGTGGAGGTCGACGAGCACATCGGTGAGGACCTCGATGAGGAAGTTGAACAGCCAGGTGACGGCATCGAAGAACCACGCGACGTTCTCCTTGAGCCAGTCGAATACCGTGTCGACCCAGGCTCCGATCGGAATTCTGATGTTCTCCATCAGCGCTCACCCCTTTCGCCGGCGGTCTGCCGTGCGACGGCATCATCGCCTTCGGCCAGTACCTGGTCGATGATCCCGGTATCGACCGGCTCGGGCCAGTCTTCGACAGCGGCGTCCACGGCCTGCTCTTCATTGCCGTTCTGGTTGCCGAGCGCGGCGAGAAGGGTGGCCCGGGGCACGACGCCGACGAGTTCGCCGTCGGCATCGGTGACGGGCACCGGCAGAGGCATCTCCGCGGTCGGGAGGAACAGGTCGATGAGCAGGTCGTCCGGAGACGCGGGATTGGCGACCGGCTTGATGATCTCGTCGAGAGTCGTGGCGCCCGTCCGGATGTGCTCGATGCAGTCGCGGTCGCTGACGAGGCCGAGGAACTTGCGGTCCCTGTCCGTGACGTAGACGCCCGATGTGCTGTTCTCACGCATGGTGCGCAGGGCGACTCGGGGACCGTTCTGGTTGGTCACGGTCTGACGCGCCTTCTCCATGACGTTGTTGGCGGTGAGGACGCGTGCCCGGTCGACGTCGTGGACGAACTGCGCGACGTAGTCGTTGGCCGGGTCGGTGAGGATGTCCTCCGGGGTGCCGACCTGGACGATGCGTCCGTTGCGCATCACCGCGATCCGGTCGCCGAGGAACATCGCCTCATTGAGGTCGTGGGTGATGAAGATGATCGTCTTCTTCAGCTCTCGCTGCAGTTCGACGAGCTGTTCCTGCATCTCGCGGCGGATCAGCGGGTCGAGGGCGGAGAATGCTTCGTCCATGAGGAGGATGTCGGTCTCAGCCGCAAGCGCGCGGGCCAGGCCGACGCGCTGCTGCATACCGCCGGAGAGCTGTTCGGGGAACTTGTCGCCCCAGCCTTCGAGGCCGACGGCCTTGAGCCAGCGGTCGGCGGTCCTATCCCGCTCCGCCTTCGCGACGCCGCGGATCTCCAGTGCATAGGCGGCGTTGTCGCGGACGGTGCGGTGCGGGAGCAGTGCGAAGTGCTGGAACACCATCGAGATGTGCTCGCTGCGGACCTTGCGCAGTGCGGCCGAATCGATCTTCGCAATATCGGTGCCCAGCACCTCCACGGATCCGGCAGTGGGTGCCCAGAGTCCGTTGAGAGTGCGGATCAGGGTCGACTTGCCCGAACCGGACAGGCCCATGACGACGAAGATCTCGCCGGCCTCGACTTCGAAGCTCGCATCGATGACGGCGGCCGTCCCGAGCTTGGTCAGGTCATCACGGTCAGCGCCCTCTTCGAGTCGTTTGACGACTTCGTTCTCACGCTTTCCGAAAACTTTGTAGACGTGTGACGCTTTGACAACGCTCACGTGCTTCCTCCTTGCATTCTTGGCAGTCCGCAAGAACGAGAGGCTTCACCCCCGTTTGCACGGTTCGGTGCTCGCAGATCAGATCCGAATAGCTCAATTGCGCACGCGCCTCACCGCACACGGATATCTGATCCACCATTGTAGTTTTGTTCAGGATTTTCGGTAGAGATCTTATTGGGATTATGCGGCGCGTCACCCTTGACTGGCGCTCTGACCTGGGCAAACAGATGGCCGTGCGTTACTTGATTGTTATAATCATCGGTTGGAGCATGTAGATATGCCGTTGATGAATTTGCTGCCGGATATGGGATTTTGATGCAGTAGGCGGCCTTGCTCTCAAGGCACCTGCGGCGAATCCGTCACGGCTTCCACAGTGATTCCTTCAAGGCTTCCGCGGCGATTCCGTGAGGAAGCGGATCACGGCCGGGGTGACCACCTCGGCGAATTCTTCGAAGAATCCGTGTCGGCCCTCCGGCAGAATGCGCAGCTGAGAGTTGGGGATCCGGTCGTGGAGGATCCGAGCATTTCCGACCGGGTTCATCCGGTCCGCGTCGCCGTGCATGATCAGAGTCGGAGCGGAGATCTCCGGCAGCCGGTCCCACGCATCGTGGTTGGCGCTCACTCGCAGGTGGGCGGATGACTCGGCGGCCGTCATCGTGTCATCGCCGAGTATCTTGCTGTACTCCGCCGCCACAGTCCACTCCGGTGTGTAGAAAAGGTCGAACAGGTACTGAGTGTGCTCGGCACCGCGCAGCCGGGCCAGCGCCTGGCCGACCTCACGGGGGCGCTTCACGGCGTGCTTCCCACCCGGTGACGTGCACCCGAGCACGATCGCGCTCACCCGCTCGGGATGGTTGAGTGCGAGCATCTGCGTGATCCGCCCGCCCATGGACGTGCCGTAGATCGCGGCCCGATCCGCGCCGAGGTGGTCGAGCACGTCCACGGCATCTTCGGCGAAGCTCGCCGTCGAGAGTTCGCCGAGCTCACCCCGGCTGCCGCCCGTTCCGCGATAGTCGAAGGTGATCGTGCGGAAGTCCGCTTCGAAGTCCCCGCGCAGGTCGTCCCACCACTCGTGCGAGTTCGACTGACCCTGCAGAAGGAGCAGCGCGGGCGCGTTCTTCGGCCCGCTGACCTGGACCTCGAGGGGGAAGCCGTCGCGTGCGCTGATCCTGTCCACCTGCATCGTCTCCACCCGTGTCCTCCTGCCCGCGCGCTCCGCGTCACCGCCTACGCTTGAGAAATGAAATCATTGCCGTTCCTCAATCCTGCCGCAGGTTCGCCTGCCGCGCGCAATCCCGGCCGACCGGCCGTCATCGTGCCCACCCAGGCGATCGATGCCGAGAGGCTCGCCGCCGATTGTGCCGCGGCCGCCGCGACCGGGATCGTCGATGCCGTCGAATGGCGCATCGATCCGCTGCTCGCCGCCGGTTCCGGTTCTGCGCTCACCCGCGCGGAGGCAGCCCTTCGACTGCTTCCCCGTGCACTCACAGCGGGGCTGCCGATCCTCGTGACCGTGCGCACCGGATTCGAAGGCGGGCAGGTGGAGATCACGGAAGACGACTACGCCGAGGCGGTGCGGGCGCTGATCGCGGGCATTGCCGAAGTCGGGGTGGGGGACGGCACTGCTGCCGACGCTGATGCCGTGGCCGTCGCCGCAGCGTCGGGTATTCCGGGCAGCGGGGCATCGGGCGTTCCCGTCGCCGTCGACGTCGAGATCGACCGGGCGGATTCGGACTCCCTCATCGCCTCGGCGCGGGAATCGGGCGTACCCGTCGTCGCCTCGCACCACAATTTCGAGGCCACGGACTCCGCCGACCGCCTGCTGAGGACGTTCGCCGCGATGAGCGAGGCCGGTGCGGATGTGGCCAAGGTGGCGATGATGCCGCAGGAGCCGGCCGACGTGCTGCGTCTCCTCGAGGCGACCGCTGCGGCGGATGTCTCCGCGGCGCATCCCGTGCTCGGGATCTCGATGGGACCTCTGGGGCGGACGAGCCGGATCATGGGTGCCGACTTCGGCAGCTGCGCAACATTCGCGCAGATCGGTCAGGCCTCGGCACCGGGGCAGATCGACGCCGTGGTCCTCGCCGAGATCCTCGACCGCGTCACCGGCTGACCCCGCCGACAGGCAGCTGACAGACTGACGGCCCGCGAAGCAAGTGCTTCGCGGGCCGTCTCGATGCTGGAGATCAGCGGAGGATCAATCGGTCATCTCTTCGATCTGCTTGCGGAACTTCTTCGGCAGGGCTTCCTCGCCGAAGCTGTTGCGCACGGTGTTCGCGGCGATGCGCTGAACGACGAGCTGAGCCACGGCCACACCGACGCCGGAGACGATCGTCCAGGCCAGAGCCTCGGACATCGAGATCTCGTCATCGACGGGGTTCGACGGCGCCGGGCGCTTCGTCGACTTCTCCCACGCGAAGGTCAGGGTCTTGCGAGCGACGAATGCGGCTGCGATGGGCGCTCCCACGCCGATGATCTGCCAAGCGAGCTTTCCCATGCTCGTGTCCTTTCCTTTGAACCTCACGTCCCTCGACTCCGACGAGCCGCGGGAAAGTATTCCGTCGAAGACAACACTAACGCAGGACGATGCGTGCGAGGCCATCAGCGATCGAACGAGGTCGAGAAAGTTCGCTCATTTCATACTTTTGGGGGATGTGCGGGGCAGGCCGGGGGAGATAGCGTAAGAGCACGCTTCGGTCGGGCAAGGGAAGGTCTGGGCCGAAACGTGAAGAGAAAGGCACACGATGCTGAGGAAGTGGAAGACGCGCGTCGTCACCGGACTGTTCGTCTGTGGCGCCCTCGGATTCCTGCTTGCGCTGCTGCCGGGATTGTCCGGCGTCTTCTGGCCGGTGTGGCTGATCAGCTGCGCCGCCTGCATCCTCGGGCTCGTTCTCGCCTTCACTCTCCCCTCGGCGAAACCCGCCGACGCTCTGCCCCGAGCCTGAAGAGCTCGGGGCAGCGCATCCCCGACAGCACCCGGAGACTGGACGGTCGAGGGCGTGTCATCCCCACAAACTCCTCGGTGCGTCACCGTCCGCGGATGATCTCCTGGAACCGGTCGGTCAGATCCTCATCGACAGAGATCGCGTTCCCGTCGAGTTCGCGCAGCGCGACCGCCGTGCGCATCGACGAGACGTACCACGCCGCATCCGCCGCCTTGACGTCGTCGAGGCGCAGGTCGGCATATTCGGCGCTCAGGCCCAGTTCCTCCGCATGATCGAAGATCAGACGCTGCGTCGTTCCCGACAGCAGACCTGCGTCCGGATTCGGCGTGAGGAGTCGGTCGCCTCGGCGGATGATGAGATTTGCGGTCGGCCCTTCTAGCACGATTCCGTCGTGGGAGACGAACAGGGCCTCATCGGCGTTGTTCGCCGAGGCATAACGGCCGGCGGCTTGATTGACCGCATAGGACAGAGTCTTTGCGCCGATGAGCAGCCACGGAGCCTTGCTGCCGATATAGGCGTCGAATCCGCGGTCGAGGCTGACGGCGGTGACCCCCTGCTTTCGGGCTGTACGGATGTGGTCGTCGACGGGGACGGGGAAGGCCCACCCGCGGGGTCGGAACTGCCCGTCCGCACCCTGCTCCCCGCGGGAGAGGGCGTAGCGGATCCCGAATTCGACGTTCTCGGGGTCGGCGGCGGCCACCTCGGCGATGAGGGAATCGATGACCCGATCCCACAGTCCTTGGTCCGGATCGGGCAGATCCAGCGCCGAGGCGGAAGCGCGGAACCGGGTGAAGTGCCGTTCCCGCGACACCACGGTGGCACCCTGCGCACCCATGCTCACCAGCACGGTTTCGAAGATGCCGTCCCCGCGATGAGCGGAGAGATCAGTGACGGGCAGCTGGGCGGCACGCAGATCGGTGAGCACGAACGTGCCGGATTCCGGGTCGACGAGGATGAGCAGGTCGGTCATGCGGTGCCTCCGAAGAGCAGACCGAGGGCGTAGGTCACGGCGGCGGCACCGAAGCCGATGCCGAGTTGGCGCAGGGCGCGGGGGCCGGGCGATTTGCCGGAGAGCAGGCCGACGACGCCGCCGGTGAACAGCAGCGCGATGCCAACGAGGCCGGCGGACAGGAACACGGCGGGCAGTCCGGACATGCCGAAGATATACGGCAGGATCGGGATGAGTGCGCCGGAGGAGAAGAAGCAGAAGCTCGACAGCGCGGCGCCGAGGCCGGTGCCCAGTTCGTCGCGGTCGACTTCGGAGTCGAGGTTCGGCAGCCTCGGTGCCTGTTTGTTCTTCGCCGCCGCGATGGTGCGGTGCGCGCGGGCCTCGGCCTCGCGGGCTTCCATTCCGCGGGCGCGGAAAACGAGGGCGAGCTCGTTGGCGTCGATGTTGAGATCGGCCAGAGCGTGCCGGGATTCGGGGTCGGGGGTGGAGGCGTCGAGGAGTTCGCGCTGGGAGCGCACCGAGATGTACTCGCCCGCGCCCATCGACAGGGCTCCGGCGAGCAGTCCGGACACGCCGGTCAGCAGGATGACGGTGTTCGAGACTCCAGCCGCGCCGACACCGAGGACAAGTGCGAGGTTCGAGACCAAGCCGTCGTTGGCACCGAAGACGGCGGCGCGGAAGTTCCCCGACAGGCGGGCGCGGGAACGGGCGGCCAGGGCACGGACCACCTCGGCGTGGATGCGCTCATCGGCGGCCATCTCGGCGGAGGCGGCTTCCTCTTCGTCGTACGGCGAGCTCGTCTCGGACTGCTGAGCAAGGGCGAGGACGAACACGGAGCCGAACATGCCTCCGAGGAAAGCCAGGCAGCGTGTGAGGAGGTCGGCGGAACGGCGCTTCTCCGCGTGTTCGCCGAGCAGAGTGATCCAGTGCTCCTGGTGTCGGGATTCCGCGGCGGCGAGGCTGAGCAGGATCTCACGGTCCTCGCCCTTGCGGCGTTCTGCGAGGTTGCGATACACGCGCTCCTCGAGCCTTTCGTTGGCGAGGTAGCGCTGCCAGCGGCGAATGGTCCGTCTGTCGGGGGAGGCGGGCGGAGTCCCTCCTGCGGAGTCATGGGTCGTCACTGGTCCAAGTCTAATCCGGTGGTGTGGTTTCGGCACGGGGTGGGGTGGGGGAGAGCGGTGGGAGCGACCGTCGGTGCGGACGCGGCGACCGCAGAGAATCCGCATGCGGACCGCAGGCAGTCCGCGCATGCGAAACCAATCAGTGACCGGTTGTTATCAATTCGTAACCTTAAAGCCGGCTGTGGTGCGTTAGATTAATGACCAATGTGAGTTGTGTCACCGTTTCGTTATAGAAGCATGTGATTCGTTACCAATGACGAGTCATAGCGAAGCGTCAGAATCGAGCTTCCCCGCAAGCGCAGCTGTAAAGAGGCCGACACCGGTATGGACGAGCAGTCATGCCGTGGCGGTCGCTTCCGGTGCGCCGTCATGTGCGATTCCTCTGGACACAGACAAAGGAACGAAAGGAACTCCATGAAGTTGCGCACGAAGAGCTGGCTGGCGGTCACCGCCACGGCCGGTCTGGTCCTCGGCGGGGTGAGCCCGGCATTGGCGGCGGGCACCGCCGGACCGACAGAACACACCGATATGGGCGTCAACGGTGACGCTGTGATGGAGCATCTGCAGAAGATCTCCGATATCTCCACCAAGCACGCGGACGAAGGTCACCGTGCGCTGGGCACGCCCGGCTACGAAGAAGCCGTGGAATACGTCGAATCCACCCTCGAGGCGACCGGAGCGTTCGACGTGAAGCGTCAGGCCTTCGACGTCGAGAGCCAGGACTTCGGCACCGTCGACGTCAAGGTCGACGGAGAAGAGGTCAAGGTCACGACCGCCGAATACACCGAGGGTACGACCGGGCCTTTGACCGATCTGCCCGTCGTGTTGCCGGTCGATGACGACAACAGCGACTTCGCCGGCGGACAGCTCGGCTGCCAGGCCAGCGACTACGATGACAGCGCCGAAGGGGCGCTCGTACTCGTGTCCCGCGGCGAATGCGCCTTCGGTGACAAGACCAAGGCCGCCACCGACGCCGGTGCCGCGGCGGTCATCATCTACAACAACGATGAAGCCAACCCCGACGAAGAGCTCAACGCCACCCTCGGCGGTCGCATGGAGGGCAGCGCCCCGACGGTGACGGTCACCTACAACGTCGGCACTGACCTCCTTGAGAAGGTCGAAGCCGCAGGCACCGAAGCCGGAAGTCAGGCAGGCGCCGAGGCCGGGCTCGGCCAGGGGGCCGAAGAGGCCGATGAAGCGGATGCGGCTGCAGAAGAGGACGCGGCCGCCGGAGCTGCGGCCCTGACCGCCGACTTCACGCTCGAGACCGAATTCACCACGAAGGAGACGTGGAACGTCATCGCCGAGACCAAGGCCGGCGACCATGACAACGTCCAGATGTTCGGTGCCCACCTCGACGGCGTCGAAGAAGGCCCGGGCGTCAACGACAACGGCTCCGGATCTGCGGCACTCCTTGCTTCGGCCGAAGCGCTCGCCGAACAGCCGACCGAGGTCGACAACGCCATCCGCTTCGGCTGGTGGGGCGCAGAAGAGGTCGGACTCGTCGGGTCGACGGAGTACGTCGCAAGCCTCGACGATGCTGAGCTGAGCAAGGTCAAGTCGTACATGAACTTCGACATGATCGGCTCTGACAACTACATCGTCGGCACGCTCGACTCCGACGGCTCCGATGTGCCGATCCCCGACGGCGTCAACGTCCCCGAAGGCTCGGCCGAACTCGAGAAGGTCTTCACCGACTACTTTGCCGATATCGACCAGCCCAACGTCGGCACCGACTTCTCCGGGCGCTCGGACTACCAGGCGTTCATCGACAACGGCATCCCTGCCAGCGGCCTGTTCTCCGGTGCCGACGGCACGAAGACCGCCGAGGAAGCCGAGATGTTCGGCGGCACCGTCGGTGAGAAGCACGACACGAACTACCACCAGCCCACGGACACGATCGAGAACGTGAGCAAGGAGTCCATCGACATCTTCGCTCCCGCTATCGGCTTCGCCGTCCACACGCTGGCCTACGACCTCACCGACGCGCCGACGGATCCTCCGACCGAACCGACGACTCCGCCCACGGATCCCACAGACCCGCCCACGGAGACGCCGACCGAGGCTCCTGACGAACGAGCACTGAGCATCGATCCGAAGACGATCGAAGCACCGGACTTCGTCAGTGAGAAGGGCGTCCAGGTCGCGGCCACCGGCTGCACTGCTGACACCACGGCGACGATGACGGTGACCCCGAACAACGGGAAGATCGAGACGTTCGAACAGACCGCCGAGGTCGGAGACGACGGCACCGCTCGATTCGGAGTCCGCGGACTCGACGAGTCGATGGTCGACAGCTACATCGGAACCTACGATGTCACCGTCGACTGCGAAGGCGGAGACCCGCTGACCGGATCCTTCGAAGTTGTCGCCGAGGGTGACGGACCCGGAGCCGGTGACGGCGGCAACGGTGGCGGCGGAGGAGACCTGCCGCGCACCGGCAACGAAGCCCTGCCGCTGATCCTGTCGGCCGGAGCGCTCATCGCGCTCGGTCTGGCGATGACGCTGGGTTCGCGCCGCCGCCGCGGCTGAGCAGAGGAATCACACCGTCACCGAGGCGGAGCTTCGTCGAGATCTGATCGACGATGACGCGCCGTCTCGGTGAGGGGCACGAACTGCGCGGGCCGGTGACCGAGGAGGTCACCGGCCCGCGCAGTTGTGTCCGTGACCTGACTGGACCGGGGGAGTGGACTCCGACTTGGTGGAACTCCGGACTGAGACGATTCCGCTCAGTCGGCGGCGGTCTTCAGCTGACGCCCAACCCGTCAAGGGACAATGGTCTTCTGTGACTCCCAAACGTTTCTTCACCTTCTTCGCCATCGCCGAGACCGTCACCTGGACTCTGCTGCTGATCGGCATGTTCCTCAAATACGTCACCCAAACCACCGAGGTGGGAGTGCGGATCGGCGGAGGCATCCACGGCTTCATCTTCATCTGCTTCGTCATCGCCGTCATCGGCGTCGGCGCCTCGCAGCAGTGGAGCAAACGGCGCATCGCCACGGGCCTCGGGTCGGCGATCATTCCCTACGCCACGATTCCCTTCGAGCGGTCGGTGGAGAAGACTGGATCCCTTGAAGGCGACTGGGGTCTGGGCCGTAACGGTCGTACCCCGCAGACCTGGTTCGAGAAGCTCACCTCGTGGTGCATCCGTAACCCCTGGCTGGCCATCGGGCTGGGCATCATCTTCGTCATCCTCGTCTTCTCGGGTCTGCTGCTGGCTGGCCCTCCCGGCGAATGGGGCAAGTGAACTTGATCACTGCGCCGGTGGGGCGAGGGCTGACGATCGCCGCGCGAGAGACGACCGGGCCGGCCGCCTCGGCGAGTTTCTGCCCTGTTGCGACGCAGTGGGCTGGCCTAGGATGAAAGGGGCTGGCCGGCGATCGGTCGGTCGGCACATCCCACTGCGATGAAAGGCCCACTGATGGACCTGCTCTTCGGCGCCGGAGGAATCGGCGTCCTCGTGATCATCATCCTGATCGCGCTGTTCGTGATCTTGCGCTCGTACAAGATCGCCTCACCGTCCGAGGCGCTCATCATCACCGGCCGGAACGCCTCGGGCGCCTCGGGGACCGGCCGCATCGTCATCGGTGGCCGCTCGGTCGTCTACCCGATCGTGCAGAAGGCGTTCATCCTGTCGCTGTCCTCGCGGCAGATCTCCGTCGAGATCGACGGCATCTCCATCAACGGCATCGCCCTGCGTCTGCGCGGAGTCGCCCAGGTCAAAGTCGGCGGCACCGAGGATGATGTGCGCAAGGCCGCACAGCGCTTCCTCGACCAGCAGGACCAGATCGACCACTACTCGAAGGAGATCCTCTCGGGTACCCTGCGCGCCGTGGTCGGCACGCTCACCGTCGAGCAGATCATCCAGGACCGCGCCTCCTTCGCCGCGCAGGTGCAGGAGGAATCCGCGCACTCGATGAACAACCAGGGCCTCATCATCGACACGTTCCAGATCTCGGCGGTCGAGGACGAAGGCAGCTACCTGCGCGACTGGGGTCGCCCGCAGGCCGCCGAGGTGGCGAAGAACGCCGCCATCGCCGAGGCGAACGCCGGCCGTGCGTCGGCCGTCGAGCAGGCGCAGCAGAACGAGGAGACGCAGAAGCAGCAGGCGCTGACCGATCAGGCGATCGCCGAACAGCAGCAGCAGCTGGCTCTGCGCCGCGCTGCGCTCAAGGAAGAGGCCGATCAGCGGCAGGCGACTGCCGACAACGCCGGCCCGCTGGCCGCCGCGGCCGAGAAGCAGAAGCTGCTCGAGAAGGACCGGATCGTGGCGAAGGAAGCTGCGGAGCTGCGTGCCGAACAGCTCGACGCCGAGGTGCGCCGACCCGCGGACGCCGAACGCTACCGGCAGCAGGCCGCCGCCGACGCCCGTGCGTACGAGATCGAGGCGCAGGGTCGGGCCGAGGCGGCCGCAGAACTGCATCGCCGCTCGAAGGACGCCGAAGCGATCCGCCTCGAAGGCGAAGCCGAAGCTGATGCGATCCGTGCTCGCGGTGAGGCCGAAGCCGAAGCGCTGAGGGCTCAGGCCGAGGCGTACAAGCAGTTCAACGACGCGGCCGTGCTGTCGAAGGTGCTCGAGGTTCTGCCGACCGTGGCCGGCGAGCTCGTCGCGCCGTACGCGAACATCAAGGACCTCTCGATCGTGTCCACCGATGGCGAGTCGAAGCTCGCGAACTCCGTGTCGAACAACCTCTCGCAGGTCCTCGAAGTCGTGCGGGGAACGACCGGTGTCGACCTCACCGACCTCGTGGCCAAGGCGAAGAGCTCCGGTGGAGCCGGCGCGAGCGGTGAAGATTCGGGCGGGCCCGGTGGAAACGGCGGTCCTGGCGGGAACACCCCAGGTGGTTCGTCCGGGACGGGCCTCGCCTCGGACGAAGTCGTCGACGGAGTCGTCGCAGACGATGCGTCTGCTGGTCCGCGATCGAAAGGCGCCGGGTTCGACCCGAAGGCCTTCCTCGATGACAGCGGCGTCGATCTCGACCGGATCGGAAACGAGGTGAAGAAGGCCACCGGCTTCGATGTGCAGGCCTATATCGATGAGGCGAAGCGCCGCCTCGACGAGAGCGGTTCAGGCGCGTCCGGGGCGGATGCGGCAGATATCCCTGACAGCGATGAGCCCGGCGATGATCGGGACGACGACAGCAAGGGCACCCAGAGCTGACCGCCGCCCCGGGAGGGGCGACCACATCATGCAGGCAGCGGCCGCCGAGGACATCCTCGGCGGCCGTTTCTTCAGTGGCGCGCGCTACGGTGCTGGGCGGCCGGGCGACGATGTGCCCTGCGGCAAGGGCCCGGTGTGCTCTTATTCTTCGTCGAGATTGATTAGATGCATAAATAAATGTGCATATGTTAATGTGTTGAGTCGAGGAGGTATCTATGGCTCACGATCATGCGCATGGTTCGGGTTCGCGGCGGCAGCTGCGGATCGTCTTCGGCATCGTCGCGACGATCTTCGTGTTTCAGCTCATCGGCTCGGTGGTCACGGGCAGTCTCGCGCTGCTCATCGACACCGGCCACAACGCCGTCGATCTCATCGGCATCGGCATCGCACTCTTCGCGGCGAGCTTGGTCAGCAGGCCGACGGTCGGACAGAAGACCTGGGGATTCCGCCGGGCAGAAGTGCTCGCGGCCGGAGCGCAGGCGACTCTGCTGTTGGGCCTCGGCGTCTACAGCCTCATCGAAGGGATCCGTCGGTTCTTCCTCCCGCCGGAGGTGCCCGGTCCGGGCCTGCTGAT
Source organism: Brevibacterium pigmentatum (assembly GCF_011617465.1). NCBI lineage: Bacteria > Bacillati > Actinomycetota > Actinomycetes > Micrococcales > Brevibacteriaceae > Brevibacterium > Brevibacterium pigmentatum. The sequence continues at coordinate 3,672,891 of NZ_CP050153.1, read as the reverse complement.
CTTCGGCGCCATCGGCCTCGTCGGAAACCTCGTCTCCATCGTCATCCTCAGCTCGTCGAAGGAAGACTCCCTCAATATCAAAGCGGCGTTCCTCGAAGTCATCGCCGACGCGCTCGGCTCGGTGGCCGTGATTCTCGCTGCCCTGGCGATCTGGCTCTTCGGTTGGGACCGTGCCGACGCCGTGGCCGCCCTGATCATTGCGGCACTCATCGTTCCGAGGGCGTTCGCCATCCTGCGCGAGACCGGGTCGATCCTGCTCGAAGAGGCGCCGAAGGAGCTCGACCTCGACAAGGTCCGCGAGCATCTCGAAGCGGTCGAGCATGTGCAGGAAGTCCACGACCTCCACATCACCCGCATCGACTCGAACCTGCCGGTGCTCACCGCTCATGTCGTTCTCGCCGATGACTGCTTCTATGACGGGCATGCCCCGCGTATCCTCAAGGCGCTGCAGGAATGCCTGACCGAGCATCACAAGATCGCGATCGAACACTCGACCTTCCAGTTCGACCGGGCCGTCGATGCCGCCGAGGAGACCCACACCCACGACTGAGGCGGCCCACACTGTCGATCAGTGACCGATCAGGGGTGGGCCGCCTCGGCGAAGGTGGATCACCGTCCGGGCAGGATCTCCACTAAATCCGTGCGGGAGCGCTCGAGCTTCTCCAGGTCGATCGAGACGCCGAAGCCGACGCCGGTGGGCACATCGACCTTGCCGTCGTACATGACGATCTCCTCGGTGATGTCCTCGTGGAAGAATCGGTTCGATCCGGAGATGTCGCCGGGCAGTGTGAAGCCCGGCAGTGACGCCAGCGCCGCATTCGCCGCCCGCCCCAAGCCGGTCTCGACCATTCCTCCGTGCCAGACGGCCACCCCGTGGGCGGCGGCGAGATCGTGGATCTTCTTCGCCTCGATGAACCCGCCGACACGTCCGGGCTTGATGTTGATCACCGAGGTGGCTCCCAGCATGATCGCGTCAGCGGCCGCCTCGGCGGAGACGATCGACTCGTCGAGGCACATCGGGGTGTCCATGAGCTTGGCGAGCTCGGCGTGCTGGCGGATGTCGGCTTCGCCGAGGGGCTGCTCGATGAGCAGGAGACCATACTCATCGAGGCGTCGCAGATGTGCGGCATCGACGAGGGTGTAGGCGGCGTTGGCATCGACCTGGAAACCGAAATCGTCGCCGAAGGCCTTGCGCGCGGCGGCCACCGGGGCGATGTCCTTGCCGGGTTTGATCTTGAGCTTGATCCGGGCGTACCCCTCTTCGAGGTAGCCGCCGATGACCTTGACGGTCTCCTCGACGGAATCCTGGATGCCCACCGACACTCCCGAGGGCACGGAGTCGACGACTCCGCCGAGGTAGTCCTTGAACGACTGGTTGTGCATCTTCAGCTGAGCCTCGATGACAGCCATCTCCAGCGCCGACTTCGCCATCGGGTGGCCGATGACGTGACGCAGGTGCCACGACACCGTCTCCGCGCTGAGGTCGTCGACGTCGAAGAGCAGCGGAGCCAGCCAGCGGCGAGTGACATCGATCCCGGCAGCCACGTACTCGGAGGAGTAGAGCGGAGAGATCATCGCCACGGACTCTCCCCACCCGGTGATCTCACCCTGCGGAGTGTCGAAGAGCGCTTCGACGAGGTAGCAGTCCTTCTCGGTCTCCCTCATGAACGAGGTCTCGAACGGGGTGACGAGAGGAATCGATACTTGGTGGAGAGTGACTGACTTGAGCTTCATGTGCCGGGCTCCTGCTTCGCAACGGGGCGGATGGGTCTTCGCTTCCACCTTATGCCAGGACCGTGGAGAGCTGAGGTCGGAGGCCGGAGTGCTTGGGCCGAAGCTCTGGACCGCTTAGGTCGGGAGCCCTGGAGCGGCGGGCCGAGCATTGATAGTGTGAGGAAAAGTCTTCCTGTCAGCAAGGGGGCCACCGTCGTGAACGATCACCTGCGCACTTTCACCGCGCGCAGACAGTCCTGGTTCGGCCTCAAGCTGCCGGTCAAAACCGCCCTCGCGCAGCCGGCGCTCCATCCTCTGCTGCGAACGATCGCGCCCCGGTTCAGAGGGCTGAAGATCGGCCGACTCCCGGCTCCCATCGAACTCACCGAAATCCGCGGCAGAGCAGGCGGAGCGGACTTCATCCTCGTCGAACCCTTCCGCTGCGAGATCGCCAAGGAGTTCTACTGGGGGAAGGGCCGGCGCACCGAACCCGAAGACGCGTTCGCCCTCGACCTGATGGTCGCACTCAGCGCCGACGCGGACGTCTTCCTCGACATCGGCGCCTACACCGGGGTCTTCACCATGGCGGTCCTCGCCGCGAACGAGAATGTGCGCGCTCACGTCTTCGAGATCATCCCCGCAGTGGTCGCGGGCGTGGAGAAGAACATCGACCGCAACGGCTTCAATCGCCGGGCAACCGTCCACCCGACCGGAGTAGGCAGCCCCGACACCTGGATGAAGGTGCCCATCGGGGATGGGGGATCGGCGCTGCCGTCGTTCTACTCCTCGGATATGCAGTTCGACTCCGACGCCGAGGTGCGCTTCACCTCCCTCGACGCTCTCCTTCCCGCGGTGCTGGCAGGGGAATCGGGGCGGCGAGACGCACAGCCGCAGGCGGGGGAGGATGACATTCCCGCCGGCTCAGATCGGAGCGAGAGGCCGCGCGTGACGGTGAAGATCGACGTCGAAGGCGGGGAGAACGACGTCTTCGCCCACGGGCAGGAATTCCTCGCTGCAGTGCACCCGGACATTCTGTGCGAAGTGCTCGAGGACCGCGCGGAGCCGCGAGAACTCATGGGCCACCTCGGCGAGCATGGCTACCACTACTACCTCGTCGGCGAAGACCGGCTGTACGCGAAGACGACGATCAGGCCCGATGCGCACCTGCGCGACTGGCTGTTCACGCTGAAGTCGCCCGACGAGATGCGCGCCGCCGGGTACCCGGTCGACTGAACCGGCGACCGCAGGGAGCGAAACTAGCGTGAACCTGCGTTCATAGTGGCGAAGAGTCCGAATTCAGGGGGAATTTCGGACTCTTCGCCACTATCAATGGCGGCGGCGGGCCAGGTCGGCGCCTACAGACTGCTGTTACCGCCAGGTAAGTGTGCGCAGATTGCACATTTTCGGCTCGAAACCGGCAATCTGCTCACACTTAACTGCGGAGAGGGAGGAGCCGCGGCCCCCGACCCCCTTCAGCCCTGCAGCTGATCGGTGATGAGAGCGGCGAGCAGAGCGGTGCGCGGGGCGATCTCGTCGATGACAGCGTGCTCATGTTCGGCGTGCGCTCCATCGCCGACGGCACCCAGCCCATCGAGGGTGGCGATGCCGTCGCCGGCGGTGAAGTTCCCGTCCGAGGCGCCGCCCACCGACACTCCCTGTGGCGCGGGCAGTCCGAGTTCGCCGGCAAGAGCCGTCGCCCGGTCGAAGAGCGCAGCCGATTGCTCCCTTTCGAACGGGGGCCGGTTGATCCCGCCGAGGATCTCCGTCGTCGAGCCCTCCACCTGCGGGTTCGCGGCGAGTTCGCGGATCTGCGCATCCACTCGTTCGAGTTCGGCCGCGGTGCGGGCGCGCACATCGATGTTCACCCGGGCCTCGGCTGGCACAGTGTTCGCCGTCGTCCCCGCACTGATCACGGTCGGCACCACCGTCGTCCCCGCCTCGGCGTCGGCCAGATCGGCCACCAACGGCAGAGTCAGGGCCAGGGCCATGCCCGCGTTGATGCCCTTCTCCGGCTCGAGGCCGGCGTGTGAGGCCTTGCCGGTGAACTTGAGGACGTAGTCGCTCGTGCCCTTGCGCTCGAGTTTGAGCGCGCCGTCGGCGCTCGCCTCCATGACGAACACGGCTTTCGCCTCGGCCGCCTCGGCGCGGATGAGATCCGAGGAGGACACCGACCCGATCTCCTCATCACCAGTGACGAGGATCGACAGACCGTCCAGCCCGCCCTCGCCGAGGTGGTCGGCCACGATTGCGGTGGCGTGCACGCTCATGATCGCCCCGGTGAGCATGTCGAAGCTGCCGGGACCACGGAGGATGCCGTCCGCGGTGGAGAAGGGGATGCGCTCGAGCGTGCCGTGCGGCCACACCGTGTCCTGATGGTTGAGCAGGACGACTCGGGCGGGACCCGTGCCGAAGCGCAGGCGCAGGTGGGCCGTGCCGTCGATATCGAGCAGCTCCGCCTCGGCGCCGAGGCGGTCCTTCAGGAGCGCGGCGAAGTCCCGTGCACCTGCGGCCACGGCCGCCTTGTCATGTGAGGGAGTCTCGAGGGAGATGACGCGTTCGATGTCGGCGAGCATGTCGGGCAAGCGTCGCTTCGCCTGTTCGACGAAGTCAGCGGGCTGGGGTGCGGGTGATGTGGTCGAAGTCATGATGCGAGTCTACGGAACGGCGGTTGCCGACACCGCAGGTGTCCGGATGGTGCAGGACGGAGGCGATGCACGCCCCGCCCGCACAACGGCCGCGCACAAACCCAGCCGTCTGTGGTTTGCTAGTCCTATGGGTGAGGCAGTCAGCTCGAAGCGGTACACGCCAGAGGAACGCACACTGTATCGGGAGAAGCTCGCGGAGAACCTCGAGCTCTTCGATACCTACCTTCGTCATGCGGATTTCAAATCGGCGGGGACGATCGGGCTCGAACTCGAGCTCAACCTCGTCGGCGAGGGCAACCAGCCGAGCCTGCGCAACAAGGAGGTGCTCGCTCGACTCGATGACGAGTACCAATCGGAGATCGGCGCCTTCAACCTCGAACTCAATCATCCGGTGCTCCAGGTGGCCGGGCGCGGGCTGAAGACCCTCGAGGCCGGTGTCGCCCACCGCTTGGAGAAAGCGCAGAAGGCCGCCGAGGAGGACGGACTCAAGGCGGTGTCGATCGGCACCCTGCCGACCCTGACCACCGAGTTCCTCACCGACGAGAAGTGGATGACCGAGGAGAACCGGTACGAGGCGCTGAGCAACTCGGTCATCGACGCCCGCGGCGAGTACGTCCGCATCGAACTCGGCCGTGAAGAGCGGTACAAGGCGGAGTTCTCCGATATCGCTCCGGAGTCCTCCTGCACGTCGATGCAGCTGCACCTGCAGGTGGCGCCGAACCGATTCGCCGACGCCTGGAACGCCTCGCAGGCGATCGCCGGGGCGCAGGTGGCGATGGCAGCGAACTCACCGCTGTTCGTCGGCCGCAAGCTGTGGCACGAATCCCGGATCCCGATCTTCGCGCAGTCCATCGACACCCGCACACCCGAACTGGTCAACCAGGGTGTGCGTCCCCGCGTGTGGTTCGGCGAACGGTGGATCACCAGCGTCTTCGACCTCTTCGAGGAGAACGTCCGCTACTTCCCGCCGCTGCTGCCCGAGATCAAGGACTTCGTCGAATTCCGTGCCGCCGACGCCCCGAAGCTCTTCGAGCTCAATCTGCACAACGGCACCGTATGGCGCTGGAACCGCCCCATCTACAACTCCGGTGACGGCGGCGCCCACATCCGCGTCGAGAACCGGCTGCTGCCGGCCGGACCGACCCCGGTCGACATGGTCGCCGATGCGGCCTTCTACTACGGCCTGGCCGAATTCCTCGTCGGTGAGAACCGTCCCGTGTGGTCGCGGATGTCCTTCGCCGAAGCGGAGGAGAACTTCATCGCCTGCGCCAAGGACGGAATCGAGGCCCGAGTGACGTGGCCGAAGATCGGCCGCATCGGCGTGGCCGACCTCGTCACCGATGTGCTCGCACCTCAGGCCCGGCGCGGACTGTCACGGCTGAACATCGACAAGGACGTCATCGACGAATACATGTCGATCATCGAAGGCCGTGCCGAAAACCGCGTCAACGGCGCGACCTGGCAGCTCAAGGCCCTCGAGAGCCTCGCCCCCGACAGCCGACAGGACTCACCCGAACGCGCGGAGGGCATCAGGGCGATGATGGACGCCTACCTGGCGAACCAGGCGACCGGGAAGCCCGTCCACACCTGGGAGATCCCCACTTCCTGAGGGTGCGGCTGAGGCCAGATGCGTCTCGGGGTGGAGTGACTCCTAGAGGTGGGTTCGCACCGGTCGGGGGCGAATACCCGGCGTTAGGTGGGCGAAATGGTCACGGAATTCAGCGGTGGGCGTGACCATTTCGCCCACCTAAGCGAGCGCTGTACGCGTCGCTTGTGCGCAACCGCAGCCGTGGCGACCGGTGTCACCCACTCGATCGAAGCGTGGCAGCGGCCGGAGGTTCAGAGGCGTTCGACCTCGACGAAGACGACGTCGGCGCTGCCTCCGGGATTCGAGACCTCGTGCTCGGACCCTGCCGGACGCGAATACGAGACTCCGGCCTCGAGTTCGGCGCGGATCTCGGTGCCGTCCGAATTGCGCACGAGCATCGTGTCCGTGACCATCGGCACGACGACGTACTCGTACTCATGCTTGTGCATCGGGATGACGCCGTCGGGACGGATCGTCCACTTCGTCACCCGGAACACACCGTTGTCGAGCTGCACATCGCCGGTCGAACCGGTGTCTGCTGCACTGTCTGCGGTCATGCTGATCTCCTTCGATACGTGAACGGCCCCAGCGGAATCGCGCCGAAGCCGGGACGGACCTGATGCCCTCACTGTATCGCCCTGAACGGGCTCGACCCGAACCGATCCACCCGGGCTAGCATGAGGGATATGCGATACCCACTTGCTGACATCGACAACGTCGACGATGACATCCGCGCCCAGATCCTCGAGGTCGCCGAGAAGTCGGGCTTCGTGCCCAACGTCTTCCTCGCCCTGGCCCGCCGACCGGACGAATTCCGCGCGTTCTTCGCCTACTATGACGCGCTCATGGAGAAGGAGACGGGGAATCTGACCAAGGCGGATCGGGAGATGATCGTGGTGGCCACCTCGGCGATCAATCAGTGTCTCTACTGCGTCGTCGCGCACGGGGCGATGCTGCGGATCTTCGCGAAGGACGCCCTCATCGCCGACGTCGTCGCCGTGAACTACCGTCAGGCCGATATCAGCCCACGTCAGATGGCCATGCTCGACTTCGCGGTCAAGGTCTGCGAGGAACCGTGGGCCGTGGGCGAAGCCGACCATGCGGCACTCGCCGAGCACGGATTCGACGACGAGGACGCCTGGGACATCGCCGCGATCACGGGCTTCTTCGGCCTGTCCAACCGCATGGCCCACATCTCCGGGATGGTCCCGAATCCGGAGTTCTACACCCTCGGCCGCCTCCCGCATGAGAAGAAGTGAACCGATGACCTCATCCACCCCCGCCGAGGCGGCCCCCACCACGTCCGCCCCCGCCGTTTCCGGTCCGGCCGCCTCCGCCCGCTCGGGACTCGTCAAACCCTTCGCGGCGATGGGCATCGTCGCCACCGTCGGGCAGATGCAGCGCGCAGGCCGCGACACCATCGCGATGTGCCTGGGCGAACCGACCCAGGGCGCGCCCAGCCCCGTGCTCACCCGCGCCGCCGAGGTCACTCGCGACGGCACGGGACTCGGGTACTCGCCGATCTTCGGCATCCCCGAACTACGGGAGGCCATCGCCTCCCACTACCGCGATTGGTACGGACTCGACATCGCACCCGACCGCATCGCCGTGACCACTGGGTCCTCGGGGGCGTTCCAGACGACCTTCCTCACCTGCTTCGACGTCGGTGACCGGGTGGCTCTGGCCCGGCCTGGGTACGGTGCGTACAAGAACATCCTCGCCGCGCTGGGCTGTGAGGTCGTGGAACTCGACTGCGGCGCCGACGAGGGGTTCCAGCCCACCGTCGCCCTCTTGGCCGCCGCCCATGCCGAGGCCCCGCTCAAGGGACTCATGCTCGCGTCGCCTGCGAACCCGACGGGCACGATGATCGGCCCCGAGGCGCTCGGCGAACTTGTCGACTGGTGTCGGGACAATGGGGTGCAGGTGATCTCCGACGAGATCTACCACGGCATCAGCTATATCGGCACCCGCGGGGAGTGCGCCCTGGCCCACGACGACAACGCGATCGTCATCTCCTCGTTCTCGAAATACTGGGGGATGACGGGGTGGCGATTGGGCTGGGCGATCCTGCCCGAAGCACTCGTCGGCCCGGCTCAGAATGTCACCGGCAATCTCTCCCTGTGCGCCCCGGTGCCGGCGCAGTACGCGGCGGTTGCGGCCTTCGCCGACGAGTCGTATGCCGAATGCGAGGCCGCTGTGGCCTCTTTCGCCGGCGCCCGCGAGCATGTGCTGAGTGCCGCTGACGACCTCGGCTTCGGCGAGATGGCCCCACCCGACGGTGCCTTCTACATGTACGCCCGCGTCGACGACATCCTCGACCGCGCAGGGCTCGACACCGCCGGTCAGTGGTGTGCGCAGGTGCTCGAAGCCACCGGCGTCGCGCTCGCTCCCGGAGACGACTTCGACTCCGTCGACGGCTCCCGTTCGGTCCGCCTGTCGTTGGCCGTCGGAGCGGACCGGACGGCCGAGGCCATCGACCGCATCCTCGACTTTATGGGATGAGTCCTCAGGTTCGAGAGATGAGCCCCGCCGAGGCGGCCCGATGAGCTCACCTCAGACGCGGGCTGGAAGGCCGCCTCCTGCGCCGAAGGCCCTGCCGGTGCTCGGCATCATCATGGCCGCCGTCCTGTTGGGATCGGCCGGGCTGTTCGTCATCCTCGCCGAGGCGACCGCCCCCACCGCTGCCTTCCTCCGGTGTTGGATCGCCGTGGTCGTGCTCGCTCCGCTGGCGGTGCTCGAGCTGCGCAGGCACGGACGGTTCCCGCCGAAGGCGATCATCATCGCTGCGGTCTCCGGAGCGGCACTCGGCATCGACTATGTGCTGTGGGCACAGAGCGTGCTCGACGCCGGTCTGGGTGTGTCCACGGTCCTCATCAGCGTCCAGGTCATCGTGTTCCCGGCGCTGGTGTGGATCTTCGGAGGGAGCAGGCCCGGGTGGCTGTTCATCGGCTGCGTGCCGATCATGTTCATCGGCATGCTGCTGACCGGTGGGGTGTTCGGCGCCGATGAGACGGCGGCGAATCCGACGCGGGGAGCGATCTTCGGGGTTCTGTCCGGTGTGCTCTACGGTGTGTACATCTTCGGCATCCACCACAGCCGCAAGGTCGCCGGAGACTTCGTCGTCGCCCCGGTTCAGGTGGGCACGATCGCGGCCGGTGTGATGACCGCGGTGGCCGGGCTGACTCTCGGCGGGCTCGACTTCGACCTCGGCTGGGCCGGTTGGGGGTGGATGATCGCCCTGGCCGTGTGCGGTCAGGCGCTGTCGTGGGTGCTGCTGAGCATCTCCAGCCCGCTGGTGCCGGTGCCGATGACCGCGGCGCTCATGCTGCTCCAACCGCTGTCAGCGGTGGTCCTCGGATCGCTCATCGCCGGCGAGCGGCTGCAGGCGGGGCAGTGGGTCGGAGCCGTCCTCGTGGCCCTCATCGTGTGGGTCGTCGGCGGGGGACCGGAGGCCCTGAAGCGTCGCCGACGACGGTAGCGCAGTGCCATCGGACCCGCAGACCACCGCGGTGAGACGGGAACAGCAGGCTGCCTCGGTGAGCCGGGGAACGGCGGGCCGCCTCGGCGAGGGATTTGCTGTGGAAGCCCCGCCCCAGGCGGGACTCAGTGTTCGTGGGCCTCGATCGTGTGGGCGATGGCGTCGACGATGATGTGGGCGACGTGGTCGTCCTTGAGCGAATAGTAGGCTTCGCGGCCGATGCGGTTGACTCCGACGAGGTGGAGCCCGCGGAGGAACTTCAGGTGCTGGGACACCAGCGGCTGGGACAGACCGGTCGCCTCGACGATGTGCGTGACGGTGGCCTCGCCATGGGTGAGGACGAGCAGCATCTTCAGCCGGGAGGGTGTGGCGAGTGCCTTGAAGAGGTCGGCGGTTTCGGTGATGGCTTCGAGATGGTCCTCGGGGTTGAGCAGGAGCTGCTCGACCTCGTCATTGACGGGAACGGAATCGGGAATGGAAGCCATGAGTGCAGATTACCGGACAACCGGCGTGGTCATACGATATCGGAGTCCGCGAGGCGGCCGCGTCTGCCGGGACGTCGGTCGAAGGCGTCTGGTGGCGCCGACTGCGAACGCGTCAGTCGAGCGCTTCGACGTCGGCCTGCGTGCCGAGGAGGTCGTCGGCCAAGGACTCCCACTGCCCGTAGGCGTCGGGGAGAGCCGACCGCTGCACGGACTGTGCCGCTTCGGTCGGTGTCATGGAGGCCCAGCCATTGATCTGATTGAGCCCCGGGTTCTCGACCTCGGGGTTGATCCCGTAGAAGGCCTTGGCCGCGTAGATGGGATCGGTGAGCTGATGCGGTTCGCCCCATCCCTGGGAGGGGCGCTGCTGGAACAGTCCGACCGAATCACGATCACCGGAATCCAGATTGCGCAGCGAGGACTCCTGCAGAGCCGTCATCAGAGCGATGCGGATCGCACGGTCGTCGAAATTGCCGCCGCGGCCGACGCCGATGATGAGGCGAGCGTTGTCGATCTGCTGTTCGCTGAGCTGATTGACCGAAGCCATCTGCATCTGCCTGATCTTCGTGGAACCGAACGAGACGGGGGAATTGAGGATGATGACGGCGCCCACGACCAGTGCCATCACTGCCGCCCCGAGCCCGATGAGGGCACCAGTGAGCACGGACCGACGGCCCTTGCGAGATGAAGTCAGACGAGGCATGAATATAACGATAATGCAACAAACTTAAGGACTCATGAGACCACGCCGAGGTTTTTGTCACAGGAAGGTCACGGCGCGGTGGAGCGAGCGGCGCCCATTAGGCTTGAGCCATGGTGAGAATCGTTCGGCGCAATAACCGCCCACCTCTGATGACCTGCCTCATCGTGGTCTTCTCCTTCGTCGCTGTCGGCATCCTGACCGTTGCCGGCATCCTCGTCGCCGTAATCTTCCTTTCCGCAGAGTCGCCGTCGACTGGTTCGTCACCGAACCCGGAGTCCTCGCAGGTCGGGTCCTCATCCTCCGACGCGAGCTCAGGTGCCGACTCAGACGGCGGAGCCGGAGTGAGGACCACCGCCCCGGTCAGCGGAGGCTGGTCGAGCGGCGGCTGAGCCCTGTGGCGCTACCGGCTGACGGAGGATCGTGCGCAGCTTCTCCGGCGCGGTGCGGCGAACGTCGCTGAGGTAGATCTCGTGATGCTTGCCCGTCATCGTCATCCCTGCATCGGGAATGACGTCGGCGTGCATGTGCTGAAGGACCGGCCCTTCGTCGTCGAAAGGACCGATGTGCAGGGTCTGGACGCACGGTCCCTCCCGCAGGGTCTCGAACCGGACCTCGCAGAGGCGGGGCTCCGATCCCTTCGCCCGGACAGTGTCGACAACGCCTTCGAAATGTCCGCCGTCCAACCAGTCCCGGACGAGCAGCACGAGCGTGAAGTACCACGCGGATTTGTCCCGGGCGCTCGTGAATGTCGCCATGTCGTCGGCCCACCACAGCCCTTCGAGCGGTGGCACCACATAGTCGCGACCGAGTTCGAGCTTGCTGAAGAACTTCAGCCCATAGGCCAGCGGATAGAGGCTGGTCACTGCCGCTGTGAAATCGGGAGAAGTGTTCGGGTCACCGTGGCCGTCGATCACGAGGTACTGCATTTCCGGCACCTCGATGACATCGAACCGGCCCTGTTTCGCGCGGAAGCTCGGCAGCGATCTCTTGAAGTCGACCTTGTCCATGCCCGGCTCCATTCCGGGGTCGGGAATGAAATGAGTCTAGTCCGCTTGACCTTGACACGATGTCAGGGTCTTCACTGGGTGACTAAGGAGGTGGAGACCATGACACATCCACTCATTGACCTCCGGACCGACACCGGCGATCGCCTGGTCGACGCGCTGAGCGCATCGCACCCGCAGCAACGGCTGCAGGCAGCGATGGCGATCGGCACGCGGGCCGAGCCCCGTGATCTCGACGTGCTCATCGCCCGGTGCCGCGTCGAACCGGACTTCTTCGTCCGCGACATGCTCACCTGGGCGCTCACCCGGCTGCCCGCCGATGACACCCTTTCCCGCCTCGTCGCCGAACTCGACTCGCCGCTGCCGCAGGCGATCAGCCAATCCCTGCACACTCTGTCGAAGGTCGGCGACGTCCGGGCCTGGCCGGCCATGGATCCGGCCCGGATCGGCACGGCCCTCATCGCCCATCCCGACACCGAGGTGGCTCGCAGTGCGTGGAGAGCCGCCGTTGCCCTGGTGCCCGGTGAGAATCGTGAAGAACTGGCATCATCCCTGGTGATGCAGCTGGGCCGGGGTGATATCGAGATGCAGAAGAGCCTCAGCCGAGCGATCGTGGCCCTCGGCGAGGATCTCGTGTCAGTGGTCGATGAGAAGCTTCACGCAGAGGACGACACAGTGCGGGCTCACGCCATGGCGACACGGGACATGTTCGATGACCCGGACGCCGGCTTCGCTCACGCCTTGGACGCAGCCAAACGGGTGGTCGCACTGGGATCCGAGACCACGGTCTAGATCGGTACAGGGAAGGTCCGATCGTGCGTGTGTCGGCGAGTGGGGCAAGCCCGCCGACACACGGCCGGAGTCTCGGATCCCTTCCCCCGGCGCATGGATGCAGTGCCAGGGCTCCCTACGGGCGGCGGCTGCGGCATAGAGTGAGAAGCAGCAGAGAAGAGGTGGCAATTGCTCATCGGCGAGGTGGCCCGGCGCTCCGGTGTGAGCGCGCGCATGCTGCGCCACTACGAATCACTCGGGCTTGTGGCACCCACCCAGCGGACGTCCGGCGGCTACCGCGAATACTCCGATTCCGATATCGGTCGCATCTTCCATATCGAGGGTCTGCGCAAGCTCGGCATGTCTCTGACCGAAGTCGGTCGGGTGCTGTCCGAGCCTGACTTCGACCCCGGCAGCGTGCTCGGCGACCTCATCGCCCAAACGCGGGGGCGGATCGCGGCGGAGCAGCGTCTGCTCGACCACCTGGAGGCCGTCGCTCGACTCGGCCGGACCGATGGCGGATCGCTCCTCTACACCATCGATCTCATGCGTTCCCTCGAATCGCGTGACGTCATTCAAAGGCACAAGGCCGCACTCGGCAGCGGAGTCGACGGAGGAATGCCGATCGAGACCCTGGCGCAGGCGGTCCTGCAGGAGACCGTGCTCAACGCGGCGGGGGCCATGCGATGGGCGCTCGCCCAAGCCGGCGCCGAAGCCGTGCCGCATGTGGTGAAGGGAATGGACGACGAATCCGCTCAGGTACGCCGCAACGCGCTGCTCGCCCTCGACGAGATCCGCAGAACCACACCGGATGAGAAGCTCAGCTCGCACTCGACGTCGATGATCCGGCACGCGCTGGAGGTCGGGCTCGACGACGTCGACTCCGACATTCGCAGCATCGCCGCGCTCGCCCTCGGAAAAGCAGGTGATGCGAAGGCTGTGCCCGTGCTGCTCGACCTGGCGATGAACGGGCCGAAGGACATCGAGGCGGCGGAGACCCTCGGCACCATCGTTGAGGCGGCCGGACCGAATGCCGACATAGGCGAAGGGATCCTGTCCGAACTGCACAGACGTGCTGAATCGAGCGAGACGACGACGCGGTTCCGAGTGCTCCAAGTCCTCCTCGAGATCTCCGGCGACGACAGCGATGACCTCATCGCCGAGCTCAGTGACGACTGCAGTCCGGAACTCGCGGCCACCGCGCGCGCCGAACTCAATCGCCGTCGACGGCGAACGTGAACGGATGCGGACCGGCCGCCTCGGCGCGGGGGCTAGGCGGCCCACGAGGGACGAGCGTGAGCGGTTCCGGTGGGGTCACCTCGGTGAGGGGAAGGCGGGAATCCGCATTCCGGGCGCGTCAGTCGGTTGGCTAAACTGGCGCCCATGGCAACGGGAGGGACGACAAGTGGAACGGATGCAGCCGGCGCGGCGGTCGGGCAGAAACGGCGGCTGAGGCAGCCGTTCATCTTTCGGCGACACCACTTCACGCCCACCGGGGTGCTCGACTACCTGTTCTTCCTCTTCGCCGGTGCGGCCTCGACCTGGCTGGCGCTGCTGATCCTGCTCAAAGGATTCAGCCTCGGCTGGTGGCAGGTGCTGACGCTGCTCGTGTTCTGGGGAGTCGTGTCCTACCTGGCTCTGCCCAGACTGCACCGCATCCTGTCCCAGATCTATGTGCCGAACTACTTCATCGGCCGTACCCGCACCTCCGACGGTCTGCTCGGCGATCCGGTCAACCTCGCCTGGCGCGGTGAGGAAGCGCAGATCCACCACGCGATGCGGGAAGCAGGGTGGATCCTCGCCGACAGCATCACCCCCGCTTCGACGTGGGAGATCATCCGCTCGACAGTGACGAATCGCAGCTACCCGGAGGCTCCGGTGTCCCCGCTGCTGCTGTTCGGTCGACGCCAGGACTTCGCCTACCAGCAGGAAGTCGACGGCGATCCGGGGCAGCGTCACCACGTGCGGTTCTGGAAATGCCCCAGCGGATGGCTGCTGCCCGGCGGTCATCAGGCCGATTGGCTGGCCGCTGGTACCTACGACAAAGCCGTCGGCATCTCCCTGTTCACCCTCCAGTTCACCCACAAGATCGAAGAGAACACCGACGTCGAACGCGACCATATCGTCGACACCGTCACAAGCGTCAACGACGCGATCTCGGTCGATCGGATCAAGGACTTCTCCACCGGATACCACTCTCGCAACGGCGGCGGCGATTCGATCATCACCGATGGGCACCTGCCGATCGTCGACGTCACCGAGGTGGTCGCCGACGAAGCCGACCATCCGGAACGTTTGGAGCTGGCCCTCGACGCCACCAGCATCTACTCCGAATCTCGCAGCGTGTCCGAAGTGACGAAGACGCTGTGGCGGCGGCGCCCCCTGCAGACCGTCGTCGGGGCCGCCCTCGTGCTCGTCCTGCTGCTCTTCCAAGCGTGGGACGTGATCAGCATGCTCCTCGACTGGAACGGGCTGCGGTCCGAAGTCGTCGACTACAGCTCGGACATCGCGGCCGTCAGCGACGACACTGCCACGCGCATCGTCGCGGGAGTGCTTGTCGGCGTCAGTCTCCTCATCGGGTGTCTGCAGGTCATCGCTTCGACCTCGGTCTTCCGCGGCAGCAACCGGGCCCGACTGTGGATCCTCACTCTCTCGACGATCTCTGTGATCGTGTCGATGACGAACTACTTCACCGGCGACCGCGACCTGGCGACGAACATGTACGCGCTGACGACGATCGCGATGCAGGTGGCAGTGCTGTTGGCGCTGTCGAGCGACTCCTCCCGGATGTTCACCCGGTTCAGCACGGCGGCCCTGCGCGCCGAGCGCCAGGACCGCGCGCTCGAGGACTGAGGCTGGAGACTCGCGGAACCGAAGGCCACGTTGGCGGGGCCGTCGGCCGGAGGACCGCGATGGCGGGCGCGTGTATTCTGACCGTGTCCGATCCACTCCGCAGCCCAGCTCGACGCCGAGGCAGGACCACACACGAAGGCAGGACTCCATGACCGACCAGACCCCCGATGCTTCCGTCTTCGATTCGATCGATCCGGTCCTCAGGGTGGTCACCGCCGAGATCGAGATTGTGGCCCCCGCCGAGGCGGTCTTCGACCTCATCGCCGATCCGCAGCGACAGCCGGAATGGGACGGAAACGACAACCTCGGTTCGGCCGTCGACGGTCAGCGGGTGCGTGGGACAGGCGGTTCCTTCTTCACGACCCTGACCATGGGAGTGGACCGCGAGAACCACATCGTCGACTTCGCCGAGGGCAGGCTCATCGCCTGGAAGCCTTCCGAGGTCGGGGGAGAGCCGTTCGGGCAGAAGTGGGTCTGGGAGATCGAACCGACAGGGGATGATTCGGTCCTGGTCCGTCACACCTATGACTGGACCGAGCTGCGCGATCCTCAGCGCCTGCCGCGGGCACAGTCGACAACGGCCCAGAATCTGCTCGCGTCACTCAAGCGACTCAAACAGCTCGCTGAGAGCTGAGGTCAGGCTCCGGGCAGGCCGCGTTCTGACCGGAGTTGTCAGCAGTCGTCTGCCCGGAATAGTCAACGGCCGACTGACCGGAGTGGCGCCGAGACGCTTATTTCGGCCAGGCATCCGCCAAACGAGTGAGCAGCGAGGCCAGCTGAGCGCGCTCCTCCTCGGTGAATGCGCTCAGCGCCTGATCGACGTTCTCACGCTGAGCGCCGCGGAACCTGTTGGTGATCGCGCGGCCCTTGTCCGTCAGCGCGATGAGGGTCCGCCGGGCATCATCCGGGTCGGCCTCGCGACGCAGGAAGCCGAGCTCGACACCTTGGGACACGAGTCGGGACGCGCGCGGCTGATCGACGCCGATTGCATCGCCGAGCGCGCTGACTCCCAGTGCCGTGCCCGCCTGGACGAGGGAGACGAGCAGGCGGATGAGCGCACGCCCGCGGCCGTGTGCGGCGAACGGTCCGCCGGGATGACGCTTGCCGCCGAAGGGGAAGTCGTCTGAGTGCCGACCGCCTCCGAATCCTCCGCGCTCACCGAACCCCCCGCGTTCGGCGGGTCTACCGTGCTCACCGAACCCGCCGAAGGGTCCGAATCCGCGCGGACCGCCGGGCCCGCGCCGCCATTGCAGTCGGGTGAGCGCCTCGGCGATCGCCTGAATGTCATCGTTCGTGCTCATGATTCGATTTTACATGCTACTTGACATGCAATCGAATTGCATGTCATTCTGCATGTACATGTCAGATGACAACTAAGGAGATGACATGACCGATAACAAAGCCTTCAACGATGACAACGACGACTTCACCACCCCGACCGCAGGCGCAGCAGGCGCCGGCGCAAAAGGCAGCGAGGACTCTATGAACTCAGACGAGAACACCGCCACGGGCGATGCCTCACGCTCTGATGCCGGTCGCGACAAGCTCGGCGCGGCAGACGCAGTCGACGCGGACAATGCCGCGACCGCAGGCGATGAACCTGTGGGCGACGCCGGTTCGGGCGACGACAAGAGCAATGACACCGACGCCGATCTGCCGCAGCTGCTGCGCGAATTCAGCCACGTGCTGCGCCGCGAATTCCGTTCGGTCGCGGCGGACTCCGGATTCGACCCTCGCGACTTCGGGCGCATGCGGCGCGGACGTCGTCGCTGGGACTCCGATGAAGTGGTCGCCGACGGTGCCGCTTACCCCGAAGAGCCGGTGACCTACGGTCCGCCGCGCGGGCGGGGCGGTTGGGGTCCGTCGAAGAACATCGATCCCGAAGAGCTGCGCCAGCGCTTCCGCGATATGCGCGACGGAGTCGGCGACCACATCGAAGAGGTGCTCACCTCCGAAGAGTTCGAGAACCTCAAAGCCTCCCTGTCGAAGATCGTCGAGAACCTCGGCCCCGACCGCTGCGGAGACGACTCAGACCGCCACGACGGACCGCACGATCACAAACGCTTCCATAATCACGACGATCACCGAGGCGGCCCTGACCGCCACGAGGCGCACGGGCATGGCGATCGTGACCGCCGCGGGGGAGGCCGCGGACGCCGCGGGTTCAGCCCGAACTTCGGTCCTGGCTTCGGACCGGGCCGACGAGGATTCGACCCCTTCGGCTGGGCCGATGAGCGTCGCAGCCGCGAACAGGAGGTCCAAGAGGCCTTCGAGCGCGGATTCGCCGCGGGCTTCGAACAGGGGCGCAACTCGTAACGTAACCGCCTCGATCCGGTGCGAACCTCCGAGGTTCGCACCGGATCGCGTCTGCGTGCTGAAGGCTCCGGCTTCTCAGCTGCGGGCGAGCACCGCCCCGAGATCATCGAGAACGCTGCGATCTTCGATCGTCGAGGGCACTGCCGGATCGGCGTCGCCGTCGGCGATCTGCCGCATCGTCTTGCGCAGGATCTTGCCCGACCGGGTCTTCGGCAGACCCGAGACAATGTCGACGCGTTTGAATGCGGCGACCGGCCCGATCTCCTTGCGCACGAGCGCCACGAGTTCGTCGACGACGGTGTCCGGGTCGGCCGCCTCGGCGGAATCCCCGAGGACGACGAGGGCACGCGGGATCTGCCCCTTCACGTCATCGTGGACGCCGATCACAGCTGCCTCGGCCACGGCCGGGTGGGAAGCGACGACCGCCTCGATGATGCCGGTGGACAGGCGGTGACCGGCAACGTTGATGACATCGTCGGTGCGGCCCATGACGAAGACGTAGCCGTCCTCATCGAGGTAGCCGGAATCGCCGGTGAGGTAATAGCCGTCAAAGGCGGCGAGGTAAGAGGAGATGAACCGCTCGTCATCGCCCCACACGGTTGCCATGGTGCCCGGAGGCAGCGGCAGCTTGATGACGATGAGCCCTTCCTCTCCGGCCGGAACGGGTTTGCCGCCGGGGTCGACGACCTCGACCTGGAAGCCGGGAGTCGGCTTCGTCGACGACCCTGCTTTGAGGGGGAATCGGTTCAGTCCCAGGGGATTGGCCGTGATCGGCCAGCCGGTCTCCGTCTGCCACCAGTTGTCGACGACGGGGATGTCGCGTCCGGTCGCCTCGGCGAGGATCTTCGTCGTCCACTCGTACGTGTCGGGATCGAGACGTTCCCCAGCGAGGAATTCCGCACGCAGGGACGACAGGTCGTACTTCTTCATCAACTCACCGTTCGGATCCTCCTTGCGCACCACGCGCATGGCCGTCGGGGCGGTGAAGTGGACGTTGACCTTGTGCTGCTCGATGGCGCGGAAGAAGGCTCCGGCATCGGGGGTGCCCACGGGTTTGCCTTCATAGAGCACCGAGGTGACGCCGGCGAGCAGGGGTGCGTAGATGATGTACGTGTGCCCGACGACCCACCCGACATCGGAGGCGGTGAACATCGTGTCGCCGGGCTGAAGACCGAAGACGGTCGGCATCGAGAAAGCGCCGGCCACCGCGTATCCGCCGGAATCGCGGACGATTCCCTTCGGTTTGCCGGTGGTGCCCGAGGTGTAGAGGACGTAGAGCTCGTCGGTGGCCTTAACGGGCACGGGGTCGATGCCCTCGGGTGTCTGGTCGAGCAGTTCGGCGTAGTCGAGGTCGGTCTCGCCGAGTTCGCAGCGGTGTTCGTCTCGTTGGACGATGACGGTGAAGTCCGGTTTGTTCTCAGCGATCTCGATCGCCTCATCGAGCATCGGCTTGTATTCGAGGACTCGGCTCTTCTCGACACCGCAGGAGGTGGAGATGACGGCCTTCGGGGCGGTGTCGTCGATGCGCACGGCCAGTTCGTTCGGGGCGAAGCCGCCGAAGACGACCGAGTGGATCGCGCCGAGGCGGGCGCAGGCGAGCATGGCCACGGCCGCCTCGGGGATCATCGGCATGTAGATGACGACTCGATCGCCCTTGGTCACGCCCTTGTCGGACAGAGCCCGCGCGAAGCGGGAGACCTCGTCGAGCAGTTCTGCGTAGGTGATTGAACGGACGGTGTCGGTGACCGGCGAGTCGTAGATGATGGCGGCCTGATCGCCGCGGCCGTTCGCGACATGGCGGTCGATCGCGTTGTAGCAGACGTTGAGCTCGCCGTCGGGGAACCAGCGATAGATCGGCGCATTCGAATCGTCGACGGCCTTCGTCGGTTCGGTGATCCAGTCGATGTGGTTCCTGGCCTGCTCGAGCCAGAACCCCTCGGGGTCCTCGGCGATGCGTGACACGACGTCGTCGTAGCTGGGTGCGGAGTTCTCGGTGGTGTTCATGATCCTATTGTGACGCATGGCACAGTGATGTGAAGAGGTGGGGTGCACATCCTCGGGGAGTGCCATCGGCACGAAAGTCGACCCATTTCCCTGCACTCGGACCAGGAGAGGGCACAATGGGGTTATGAGATTCCTGGTTGCACTGATCCTCGGCCTGGCGGTCATGTTCGGTCTGAACGCCATCTTCGACTTCTTTGCGATGGCGCGACCGTGGGGTTCGATCCTCATGGGCGTCATCGTCGGACTGACCATGCTCGTCGTCCTGCTCATCTGGGAGGCCGTGCGCCCGACCCAGCCGAAGGGCGAATCGGCGAAGGCCAAGGCCAAGGCGCAGAAGAGCGAAGACGACCGAGCGAAGGCCCGTGCCGAACGACGTGCCCGACTCGCCGCCGAGGCGGGAGTGAGCCTCGAAGGCGTCGACGGTGCCCTGCCGGGATCGACCGCCCAATCCTCCGAGGCGACCTCCACCGACGGTGAGTCGGCCTCTGAGGGCGCGCCTGCTGCCGAAGGTGATTCGGCTGCCGAGGGTGAGTCTGCGGAGGCGGCTCCCACCGAGGGAGCGTCTTTCGAGAGCGAAGGGACCGACCAGGCCGGTGACCGTGCCGATGATGAGCCTTCCGCTGCCACAGACGCCGAAGCGACTGACGGCTCGACCTCTGAGGAGAATAATCCCGAAAGCGGCGCCGACGATGATGCGACCGAGGGTGCCGCCGATCCGAACGGGGAAACGGAATCGTCCCTGGAATCGGACGGAACCGGAGACGACGTGACCTCGCAGGATGAGAGGCAGCCCGCGGATGCGATGGAGTCCGAAGCAGTTGCCCCGAATGAAGCCGCGGCACCGATCGAAACACCGAAATCTGGCGAGGACACGACCGGTGGCACTGAGTCTGCGAAGCCCGATCTGCTGGTGAAGCCCGCGCAGCCCGCAGAGGCAGTCAAGCCCATCGCACCCGCCGATGCCGCCGGTGCAGAAGGTGTCGAAAACATCCCGTCGAAAGCCGATGAGAAGACAGCCGCGCAGTCAGGGGATTCGTCCGAACTGCCGCCGCCTCCGCCGATGCCGCCGTCGTTCCCGGGCCAGCCCGCCGCCCCACAGGCTGCGGATACGACGAACGTGACCATGTCCGCTTCGTCACTGGATAAGGACGATGTCAGTGACAGCGGGTCCGCCTCGGCGTCCGACCCCGAACTCGAAGGACCCGCCGAAGACCCGGCGACGCTCGACCCCGAGGAATTCGACGAATCCGCGAGCGGCTCCTCGCTCGAGGCGCCGCCGACCGGTGAACCCGGAATGTCGGCCGACGCGCTCTCCGGCAAGATGCCGGACGAGGCCGAGGAGTCTGCAGACTCGGCTGAAGAAGAGCCTGTCGAAGACGAGACTGCGGAAGACCAGGCACCGGAACGCAGAGGTCCCTCAGCCGAGGAGAACAACCAGTACCGGCTCTGAAGCCCTCGCGCCGACGTGGGGTGAGTGTCGACGTTTGAGAGCGAAGAGTTCCGCGCGGAAATCTATGTGAGGCACGACCCCTGGCTGTGCGTGGTCTGTCTATGAGACTCGTCCATTGCTGTTTACGACCAGCGAACCTACGATGTTGAAAAGGGTTTAGCACAGTACTGGACAAATGGTCCCAGCCTCTGAACCCGTCGACCATTCTCGGGCGGGGTGATATCAATGGCGGTCGCCAAGTACGTCGAGTCGTATCGGCAACTCAGCGGGACCATCCATGACGCTGGTCTGATGCGTCGACACCGAAGCTTCTATCTCAGCCGGATCGTTGCCTGGCTGGTGGTTCTGGCCGGTTTGCTCGCAGCCGTCATCGCCTTCGGAGCCACATGGTTCCAACTCATCACTGCCGGGTTGATCGGGATGGTCATGGCTCAGCTCGGCTTCCTCTCGCATGAAGCCGCCCATCGTGAGATCTTCGCCTCAAGGGGATGGAACGAGTGGACATCGCGCATCATCGCGGGATTGTTCATGGGGCTCAGCTTCAGCTGGTGGATGGCCAAACACAACACGCATCACGCCTATCCGAATCAGGAGGGCGTCGACCCCGACATCGACTCCAATCTCATTGCGATGACCCCCAACGCCGCGGGCCGTCGCAGAGGGATAGGAGCCTTTCTCTCCAGTCACCAGGGCGCGTTCTTCGTCCCCCTGCTGTTCTTGGAGGGAGCGAACCTTCATTACGCATCGCTGAAGACCCTGTTCTCGGCTCCGAATGTGCCTCACCGCATCACCGAGATCGTGCTGATCGCGGTCCGGCATGGAGGCTATCTCTCGCTTCTCTTCGTTGTGCTGCCATTCGGCATGGCGTGCGCGTTCTTCGGTGTGCAGGTCGGCTTCTTCGGGATCCTTCTCGGTGGGGCCTTCGCCCTCAACCACATCGGGATGCCCACCGTCGAGAAGGGAATCCACATCGACTTCCTGCGCAGGCAGGTGGTCATGTCCAGGAATATCAAGGACGGGCCGGTGGCACGATTCTTCCTCGGCGGTCTGCAGTTCCAGATCGAACATCACCTGTTCCCGGCCGCGCCGCGCACCAGCCTCCCGAAGATGCAGACGATCGTCCGCGAGCGCTGCGCCCGCTACGACATCCCGTACACGGAGAGGACACTGACCGAGGCAGCGGCCACGGTTGTCGCCTATCTCAGCCAGGTCGGCGTGAGAGGACAGGATCCCTACACCTGTCCGCTCGTGCGACGATACCGAGGGTGACGTCCATGCCTGATCCTCAAACCGATGTGCCGCATCCACCACTCAGGAGCGAACCGATGAAGATCACACTGCATTCGAGCATGTGCGTTGCGTCCGGCAATTGCGGATTCGTCGCGCCCGAAGTCTCTTCGAACCCAGATGAGAATGAGGGATTTGCGAAGCTCAACGACACGTCACCTCCCGAATCGCAGCGGGAGGCCGTCCGGGCAGCAGAGTACCTGTGCCCGTCGAAGGCGATCCAGCTCGACGAGCATCAGATCCCTCCGCGCTGATCAGGGCCGGTAGTGCTGTGCCAACTTCTCCAGCCCCTCTTCGATGCTGACTCGGGGAGCCCAACCGAGGACTTCCTGCGTCCGCCGCTGATCGAACCAATGCGCGGTCGACAGCTGTTCGGCGAGGAACCTCGTCAACGGCGGTTCGTCGTCATGCTCTCCGAACTCCCACACCTTTTCGACCACAGACCCTGCTGCCAGCGCCGGTGCCACCGGAATGCGCAGCTTCGGCTCCGCCGCACCGCCGGCGATCGCGATGCGTGACATCAGCTCACCGATCGGCCGAGGCTGACCGTTCGTCACCACCAATGCCTCACCATGGGTGGAATCGACCGCGGTCACCGCCGCGACGATCGCCTCCACTGCATTGTCGACGAACAGGGTGTCGACCAACGCCGCTCCCGAACCGAGCACCGGCATCCGCCCCGATCGGGCGCGATCGATGACCCGTTCCGTGAGCTGAGTGTCACCAGGACCCCACATGAGGTGGGGCCGCAGGACGAGTACCCGGAAGTCGGACGAGTCCGCTCCCAGGGCAATCCGCTCACCGGCCCCCTTGGTCCGCGCATACTCGCCGCGCGCAGACTCCGGAGATGCCGGTTCGGCGCCGTCGCCGATGATCGACTCACCGGTATGGGCCACCGACGGCGATGAGATATGGACCAGGCGCTGTACGCCGGCGGCCCGAGCCGCATCGACGAGAGTGCGGGTGCCGCCGATGTTCACGGCCTCGAATTCCTTGGGGTCACCCATCATGGACACCTTCGCGGCCAAGTGCACGACCGCCTCGGCGCCGGTGACCGCCTTCTCAACGGCAGCCGCATCGGTCACCGACCCCACCACATCGGTGGCGCCGTCGACCCCAGAGGGGCGACGCTGCAGGGTCGTGACCTCGTGACCAGCGGTGACGAGCTCACGAGCGACGGACGAACCGAGCAGTCCGGAGGCTCCGGTGACGGTGATTCTCACTTCAACTCCTCAGACGCTTCCACGCACCTGCCCACCGGCCAGGACGCTGTCGGCCCAGGCGGCGAGGCGGGAACGGTCGATCTTCGAATTGTGGCGGATGTCGGTGGGGAATTCGGGCGCCACGAGCACCGCAGCCAGATCATGACCGCCAGCCTCGGCGACCGTCTCCCGCAGACGTTCCGTCAGGTCCAAGGGCGCCAGACCCGGTGAGAGCGAGGTGCCCTCGGCGTCGAGCACCGCCACGAGAGCCTGAGTGCCGACGGGGCCGATTCCGACGACGGAGCTGCGGCTGACCTGTTCGTCGGCGTCGATGAGCGCCTCGAGACCACCGGGCCCGACCGGCCCACGTGGCGTCGTGACGACATGCTGCAGGCGTCCTTCGAGCCACACCCGACCGGCGTCATCGATATGGCCGATGTCGTTCGTCCGGTGCCAGGTCAGACCGTGCAGATCGTCGCGAGCCGAATCCGCAGTGGTGCGCCACAGGTTGTCGTAGCCGGACTTGATATGGGCGGCGCTGACGACGAATTCGCCGAGGCGGCCCTGCGCGGCCTCGCCCTGCAGCAGCTCATCGGAGGATGCGCCCGACTCATCGATGGGTGCCAGAGCGAGTTCGACGCCGTCGATCGGCTGCCCCACGCACACTCCGAGGCCGCCGGTGGCGTCGGCGGCAGCGACTCCGTCACGGTCGATGTCGGTGAGCAGGAGCCCTTCGGTCATACCGTAGGGGGAGTGGATGGACGCGTTCGGGAACACCTCGGCGATGGCGTCCATGAGCTCCAGAGGCACGGGCGCACCAGCCGAGAGCACGAGTTCGACTCCGGCGCACGCTGCTCGCTGCTGCTCGTCGAGGTCCGCAGCGGTCGCGGCGACGTTCGTGTAGGCCGCAGGGGAGGCGAAGACCATGGTCGCTCGTCCGGCGATGATCGCATCGGCGATCGCCGTGGCCGTGAGCGTCTTCGGTTTCGTCACCGACATGTCCGGTGTCACCGAGGTGGCCCCGATGGCCGGTCCCAACAGCGCGAACGGTGGGAAGCCGGCCACCAGACCGGTGCCCTCCGTGACGTTGAAGGTCCTGGTCAGCACGGCCGCCAACGAGGAGATGTCCGCATGCGTATAGCGCACACCCTTCGCGGGTCCGGTCGACCCGGAGGTGAAGAGGATCGCCGCATCGGCATCCGGTGCCGGGGTCGGCAGCGCGTCCCGGTGCGGTGTGCGGGAGAGTTCGGTCAGGCTCGTCTCCGTTTTGAACAGGCGGAAGCGTACGGGCCCGAGCGGACGCACGGAGATCCGCCGCCCCGGCCAACCGAAGGCTCGTGCCAGGGTGAGTCCGGGCAGCTCGCCGATGATCCACTGCGGATCTGCCGAGGTGACCGCCCGGGTCATCCCCTTCGGGCCGAGTCCGGCGTCGGCGACGACGGCGACCGCACCGATCTTCAGACACGCATAGAGCGCGGCGGTGAGATTGTTGCCCGGAGGCACGAGCATGGACACCCGATCCCCGGGTTTCACGCCGAGGTCGAGCAGCCCGTTCGCGATCGACGTCGTGACGTGCCACAGGTGGCGCCACGTGATCTGCTGCGCGGGGTTCTGTGCGAAGTCGACCGAGGCGATCGCCTCGTCGTCACGGCGTGCATCGAGGATCGCCGTCACCGCGCGCACGTCCGCGCCGCTGTCGGCGGAGTCATCCGCGGCATCGGAAGTCGATCCCTTCGCCGAGGCGGCCGTTCCCGACCGTGCGGACGATCCCTTCGCGGGGGCCGCCTCGGTGGGGGTGTTCGCCGTGTCGGGCGAATCGAACCGGGCGCTGAGCCAGTCGAGGACGAGACCGGGAACATCGTGATCTTCGCTGACGAGGTGGGAAGCCGTTTCGAACCGGTGCACATCGGCTTGCGGCAGACGCTGGCGCAGGTCCCGCAGATAGCGTTCGAGGAACACCGGATCCTTCGGGCCCCAGATGAGCAGAGCCGGCTTGTCGAAGGCGGCGATGTCCTTGCCGATGCGCTGGAGTTCGGGATCGGAGGCATGAGTGTCGTCGACGGGGATATCGGCGACGAAATTGCCGATCGCCCACCGGTCCTCTGCCTTCCGGTACGGGGCGTGGAATGCGTCCTTCGTCTCGGCATCGAGATCGCCGAGGCTCAGTGTCACGCGCAGGAACCAGTCGGTGAGCACGGTGGCCGTCGGCAGCATGGGCCCGGCCAAGGTCGCGCGCAGCGGTGCAGGCACCGGGGCATCCTCGGGCTGGTGGACGGCCGTGTTGAGGCTGATGGCCGCGGACACGCGGTCTGTGTTCCGGGCCGCCCAGCCGAGCGAGAGGACGCCGCCCCAGTCGTGACCGATCGTCACGATCGGGTGGGTGTCGGATCCGGTGGCGGCCACCTCGGCGAACAGATCGGAGACGACGGCATCGAAATCGGCGATGCGATCGGCGATGCGACGCACCTCGGGGGACTTCGGGGCGGGCATCGACTCGTGGGCGAGCCGTTCGGAGAAGCCCATCTCGAGCTGGTCGGGGGCGATGAGCCGCCAGGCGCGGCCGCCGGACTGCGCGGCATCGACGGTGGCGCGGGCCAGCCGACGCCACAGATACGACCAGGTCGGATTGCCGTGGAGGGCGACGATCGTGCCCGCCGGCTCCACACCGGCTGCGGTCAGGGTGGGCAGCGTGTCGAGCACATGGAACGCATGCGTCCCGTCGGAGGTTCTCGCCTCGACGATTCGGGACCAGGCGGGGTCCCACTCGGGCAGCTGCGGGGGAATCGTGGCCGGCCGTGCAGGAATTCTCATGAAAGTCTTTACCACTCGATCTCGGTCATGGCGGTGTTGAGGCCGGAGCCGACGCCCATGCACAGGATGCGGTCGCCGGGTTTGAGGTTCTCGGCCTCGCGGGACAGGGTGATGGGCAGGGAGGCGGGGCCGACGTTGCCCAGCTCCGGGTAGCTCACGGGGATCCGGTCGGGGTCGAGGTTCGCGGCCTTCGTGATCGAATTCGTGTGCACATCGGAGACCTGGTGCATGACGTAGCGGTCCATCTCCCGCCAGTCCCAACCGGTCTCGTGGGCTTCCTCCCACGCGGCGACGACGAGTTCCATGCCGCCGGAGAGCAGGCCCTTCGTGTCGGTGAACATTCCGTTGTGGTCGCCGACGCAGAGTTCGTGATGCTGTGTGGCCGCACGGGTGATTCCGCCGAGGATGCGGTGGCCTTCCGGATGTTTGTCGGCCGGGCCGAGAACGGCGGCGGCAGCGCCGGAGCCCAGGGTCAGGGACGCGAATTCGTTGAGGTACTCCTCGCGGGTGATCTCCGGACGGTTGAGGCGGCGCAGCGTTGCATCCTGGACGCGGGAGGCGTCTTCGCCGGCGACGATGAGGGCGTATTCGATCTGTCCGGCGTCGATCATGTTCGCGGCCAGAGTCATTCCGTTGACGAATCCGAGGCAGGCGTTGGCGATGTCGAAGTTCATCGCCTGCGGGCCGAGCCCGATTCCGGCGTGGACGCCGACGGCCACGGAGGGTTCCAGGTGTTCACGGGTCACGGAAGTGTTGACCATCAGTCCGATGGCGTCGGGAGGGACACCCGCCTCGGCGAGGGCCTTCTTTCCGGCCGCGATCGCACCATCGGCGAATTGGTGGGGTTCATCCCAGTTGCGGCGGGCGTAGACGCCGGCGACGCGTTGGAGCAGACCCGTCGGCAGTTTGAGGGATGACAGCGTATCGGCGAGGCGCTCGTCGAATTCCTGTGAGGTCACTTCATTCGGGGCCAGGATCTCGGTCAGGCCGAGCAAGGCCACGTTCGAGTGCCGAAATGTTGCGTTGCCGTTCGCCAATTGAGGTACTCATCCCTTTTCGGGTCGTTCGTCGGTGTCGTTATCGGCCGCAGAGGCGCGCACGTGACGCGTCACGACGGGGATTTCCGGACCTATCCTACCGCCCGGTTTCTGAGATGTTCATCAGCGCGTGAACCAGGTGAAGCCGTCATAGAGCAATCCTGTGGCGGCGAGCACAGCGATGACGGCCAGAACGAGCGAGGTCACAGTGTGTGAGACCTTCGAGGTCTGGAAGCGCACGGCACGCGAATACGACATGGGACGATCGGTGACGTTGTGGCCGAACTGAGCGAAGATCCGCCAGTCCATGACGTCGATGAGCGACTTCGCCGCTAGGGTGAAGACGATGATGCAGCCGATGCCCATGAACAGCAGGAACACGAAGCCCAGGAAGCCGAAGTCCTTGAAGAACGTCACCACCCGGTCGCCGATGGCTATGGCGAAGGCGGAGAAGCCGTCGCTGAAGGGAAGAGCCTCGAACGAGTCGGTGATCGTGGACAGGCTGATGTTGTCGCGCACCGTCTGCACGGACCCGATGTACATGACGATCGAGGCGGCCAGGGCGACGAGCAGGTTGATGATCGAGATCGTCGCATTGTCCGGCCAGAAGTCCAGGTGCTTGATCGTGTAGGTCGCCGAGAGGGCGACGCAGATGATCGCGCCCGTCAGTGCGCCGATGGTGGCAGGAAGCAGCAGGTTGTTGAAGAACACGAAGGCGACGACGGCGATGAGTGCGGCGCCGAGGATGTAGGTGAACACCGCGACGGTGTCGCCGTTGGCCGCGGTGGCGGCCCGCCGATTGGCCTCGATCATCTGGCCGGAGTGCTGGATGTTGCCGGCGAGTTCGTTCTTAGTGGCCCGTGGCGGATCGGCGTCGACGTCGTCATAGCCCTGCGAATTGCTGGGAAGGACGCGAGTCTCATCCTCGCTGCTCCACGGGCGGCCGGACTGGTTGTACCCGGACTGACCGTAGGGGTTCTGACCGTAGCCCTGTGTCTGCGGGTAGCCGCCCTGAGCGCCCGCTCCGGCGCTTTGGTTCCGGGGCTGCCATCGTCCGATCTTCGCTCCGACGAAGTAGATGACGAAGACGACGAGAGCCGCGAGGACTCCGATGGAGATGCCGGCGCCGAGCTCGTTCATAAGGGTGACTTCCTGGGGATGGACAACGGTGGTCTTCGTTTCAGTCTATGGACTCATGCCGCTCAGAGCACGTTCCGTGGCCGATGTGTGCGCGGTTCGGGGCAGTTCTGTGGCCGATCTGCTTCCTGCTGGAGGAGGTGCGAGCACGGCCATTGCGCGATTGTTGGGTCGATCCGCGGTGTTCTAAGCCTCGATATCACCGTGGATCGACCCAACAATCGCCGCGCTGCTGCCCGTCTCGCGCCGCTCAGTCTCGGCGAGCCCGCTTCCTGGGTAGGGTGGGATCAGGTCTGCGACATCCGCCCACCGACGTCCGAAGGAGACACGCGATGAGCAACCCACAGGCATTCACCTCCGAGGCCCTGCCACTCGATGAGCAGGTCGTGCTCGTCACCGGGTCCGGTCGCGGCCTGGGCGCTGCGATCGCGAAGGCCTTCGCGCCCGAGGGTGCGGCCCTGGTCATCAACTACCGGTACTCTGCCGAGACTGCAGAAGAGCTCGCCGAGGCGGTCCGCGCTCGCGGTGGACGTGCCGTGGCCATCGAGGCCGATGTCACGGACTCCCGCGCCGTCGATGCCATGTTCGAAACCGCGGCCGCCGAGTTCGGTACTCCCGTATCCACCGTGGTCAACAATGCGCTCGCAGACTTCTCGTTCAACGGAGATGAGCGCCAACCGGCCGATGAGATCGACTATTCGGATTTCGCCGAACAGTTCCGCGGTTCGGTCGAAGGTGCGGTCAACACGATCCAAGCCGCGATGCACGGTTTCCGTGAGCTCGGTTCCGGCCGGGTCATCAACATCGGCACCAATCTGTTCCAGGACCCGGTCGTGCCGTACCACGACTACACGGCAGGCAAGGCGGCTCTGCTGTCGCTGACCAGGACGTTCGCGAAGGATCTCGGACCGGCCGGGGTGCGGGTGAACATGGTCTCCGGCGGACTGCTGCGGACCACGGATGCGTCGTCGGCGACTCCCGAGGAGGTCTTCGACCAGATTGCCGCAGCCAGTGCGCTGAGGCGGGTGACGACTCCGGAGGACTTCGCCTCGGCGGTGGTGTTCTTCGCGTCTCCCGCCTCCAGAGCGGTGACCGGTCAGAACCTCATCGTCGACAACGGCCTCGTCATGGGGTGAAGCCGACTGTCAGCCGGCGCCCAGAATCCTAGCCCTTGAGCCGACGAACGATCAGAAGCGGTCGAGGAAGGCCAAGGCCCTCTCATAGAGCAGTTCGGCGCTGTCCTCGCGGTAGTCCGGGGTAGTCGGGTCGCTGAACAGGTGGGTGCTGCCCGGGTAGAGGAAGTACTCCGCCTGCGCTCCGGCCTTCGTCGCGGATTCCATCAGGGTCTCGATCGTGCCCGGACTGCGCCACGAGTCATCGACGGCGAAGTGAGCCTGCACCGGCACTCCGGCCTGCCAGCGCGTCGGCTTCGGGAAGCCGCCGCCGTGGAAGAGCAGGACGCCGCGGGCCCGCGGATCGTTTTTGCCCATCTGCTGTGCCAGTGCCGCTCCCAGCGAGAATCCGCCGAAGATGAGGTCATCCCCGAGGTCCTCGCACGCGTCCTTCGCTCGATCCACGAGGGTCGAGAACCCGACCTCTTGGGAGTGAGCGACTCCCGGTTCGGCGGAGTCGAAGGTCCGTCCCGCGTAGACATCGGGGGTGTGCACGGCATAGCCGGCCAGAGCGAAGCGTTCGGCGATGGCGTCCATTCCGGATGTGCGCCCCAGGGCTGAGTGGAGAAGAACGAGCGTGGTCATCAAGGTTCCTTTCGACAGAGTTCACTGAGGCCGATTCCATCCCCATCTCCCGGCAGCGGGCGGCATCCCGGCAACGGGAGGCATCCCGGCGACGGGAGGATGGGCAACGGGGCCGGGCTGCGGTGCCGGACTAGCGGCTGTGGCCGGGCTGCGGCGACGGCCTATCGGCTGTGGCCGCGGGGAATGGTGAAGGTGTCTGCCCGGGCCGTGGCCCAGTCATCGGCCCATTCCTCGGGAGTGTCTTCGAGCAGTTCTCCCGGTTTGAGCCACTCGTAGAGGCGGGCGTAGGACCAGGACTCGGATGCCGAGACATTGCGACGTAGCATCGTCGGTTCCAACTCCTCTGGGGAGGCCGCGCCCATCGACGCCATGAGCCGGACCGCCTCGGCGACGACTCCGTCATGGAAATTGCGCACACGATCGGCCTTCGTGGGCACGTCGATGGCGCGTGCGCGCCGCGGATCCTGAGTGGCGACGCCGACGGGGCACTTGCCGGTATGGCAGACCTGCGCCTGGATGCAGCCGACGGCCATCATCATGGCGCGGGCGGAGTTCGTGAAGTCAGCACCTTGGATGAGGCGTTTGACGATATCGGTGCCGGTGGCGATCTTGCCCGAGGCGCCGACCTTGATCTTCTTCCGCAGCCCCGCGCCGACGAGCGCGTTGTGCACGATCATCAGCCCCTGGGTCAGCGGCAGACCGACGTTGTCCTCGAACTCCAGCGGTGCCGCACCGGTGCCGCCCTCGGAGCCGTCGACGATGATGAAGTCCGGCAGAATGTGGGTCTCCACCATGGCCTTGACGATCGAGAGGAACTCCGTGCGCGAACCCACGCACAGCTTGAAGCCGGCGGGCTTGCCGCCGGAGAGCTCACGCATCTGCCGGATGAACTCGAGGAGCTCGATCGGGGTGGAGAACACCGTGTGTCCGGGAGGGCTGATGCAGGTCTGGCCGACGGGGATGCCGCGGATCTCCGAGATCTCCTCGGTGACCTTGGGCCCGGGCAGCACGCCGCCGATGCCCGGCTTCGCGCCCTGAGAGAGCTTGAGTGACACCATCTTCACCTGCGGGTCCCTGGCCTTCTCGGCGAAGATCTCGGGGGAGAACTTCCCTTCGGGGGTGCGGGCACCGAAGTATCCGGTGCCGAGCTCCCAGATGAGGTCGCCGCCGTGTTCACGGTGATACGGCGAAATGGATCCCTCGCCGGTGTCGTGGGCGAATCCGCCCATCGCCGCGCCCTTGTTCAGGGCGCGGATGGCGTTGTTGCTCAGCGAGCCGAAGCTCATCGCCGAGACGTTGAGCAGCGAGATGTCGTAGGGCTGAGTGCACTCGTCACCGCCGACCCGCACGCGCGGCGGCCGGGGCGGATTGGGGATCGGCATATTCGAGTGCATGAGCGCCTCGTAGCCGGCGCGGTCGACATCGTGCTCGGTGCCGAATGCGTGCTCGGAGTGGGTGCCTTTGGCGCGTTCGTAGATAGTGGTGCGGGTATCCCGGCTGAATGGACGCCCGTCCCAGTTGCGTTCGATGAAGTACTGCTGGATCTCCGGCCGGATCGACTCCAGCAGGAACCGGGCGTGGCCGGCGACCGGATAGTTGCGCAGGATCGAGTGCTTCTTCTGCGTGAGATCCCACGCGGCGAGTGCGCCGAGCCCGATCGCCGAGGCGGCCGCCGCCACTCCCGCGAACTGTCTGCCTGCCGAGTCGCCGGTGACCATTCTGACAATGGGGACTTGCCGTTTCATAGTGCCTCCTTGAACTGTCCTCACCTCGAGCCTAGACCCGGGAGGCGCAGATTTCAGGAAAGGCAGACCTAGGACGGTTGTGAACTGCCGGCGAACCGCATAAGAACCGTCAGCTGAGACGCTTCAGGACAGACCGCCGGGACGCACCAGGACAGGCGCCCGAGACTGCTCAGAACAGTCCGGTGACCAGCGTCGCGACCAGTTCGTCGACCTGCAGCGAGTAGGCGACGATGAGCGTGAAGCCGGTGGCGATCCACGCGATCTCCTTGTCCTGGGCGTAACCGCGCAGCGGACCCCGCCCGTAGCGCAGACCGCCGGCCAGAACGATGCCGAGATCGATGATCCACCAGATCCCCAGACCGCCGAGGCTGAGCAGCTTGAGTGCGCCCGTGAGGTACCGGCCGGTGTAGAACCGATCAAGACCGAGGATGCCGAAGAGCATCGACAGCAGCCAGGTGACGACGAAGGAACGGTTGGCGGGGACGTCCGTGTGCTGGCCTTCGGTTGGCGCAAGCGATTCCAGCGACGAGGTGGGGACGCTGGGGGAGGGCGCGGCAGGGCGGTTCGCGGGGTCTGCGCTGAGTGCGGGAATCTCGCTGGTCGCCGTCATCGCTGGGCACTTCCATTCACTGTGCGTCGAATTCTGGTCTTCAGCCTATGAAGTGCAGGGCCGCCTCGGCGATGGGGTTATCCTCCACATCCGCGACAATCTTGGTGAAGGTGCACAGGGAGTCCACGCGGGACTACGCCTCTCGGGTCAGCGAGTCCCGCGGTGTCGGGATTCACACGGTCCGGGACCCGGAATCGTTTGAGTCGCGATCATCGGAGGCATAGCGTTGAGCTCATGAGCACAGGTGAGCCGAGTCCGACGAGCACTCGGCGTACCGTCGCTGCGGTCTTCCTCGCGGGAGTCTCCGTCTTCCTCGTCCTCTACGAGACCCAGGGTCTGCTGCCGGCGATCCGGGATGCCTACGGAATCGACGGACCAACGGCGAGCCTGACCGTGTCCGCGACGAACGTGGCCATGGCCTGCTTCCTCATCCCGTTCTCCATGCTCGCCCCGCGCATCGGCCACGCCCGCCAGATCGGTGCCGGAGTGATCGTTGCGGCGATCCTCGCGCTCGTCCTTCCCTTCACTCCGACTCCGGAGCTGCTCATCGTCGTCCGGTTCCTGCAGGGCGTGGCGATCGCCTCGGTGCCGGCCACGGCCATGGCCTACCTGTCCCTGCGCCTGCCACCCGCCGCCCTGCCCGGAGCGATCGGCATCTACATCGCCGGCAACACGATCGGCGGACTGTGCTCGCGACTGCTCACCGGACTGGCCTCCGAATTCCTCGGCTGGCACGGAGGCCTCGCGTTCACCGCGGTCGTGTCACTGGTCTTCGGCCTCATCGTCGTCTGGCTGCTGCGCCACGACCTCTTCTCCACCGCCCGCAGCCGGGCCGTCCCGGCCGACACGGATCCCACCCCCACCGAGGCGGCCGACCCCGACGCTGTCACTGCAGGTGACGGCGTCACCGAAGTCGGCGACGGCGGGACCGGGAGTGCACAGCCGCCTCGGCGAGCGATTCCGCTGCGCGGGGGACTGTGGCGGATCTACCTCACCGGGTTCCTGTGCATGATCGTCTTCGGCGGATCATTCACGATGCTCGGTACCCGCCTGCAGCAGGACCCGTGGCGGCTGAGCGAGGGCGCGGTCGCTCTGTTCTTCCTCATCTACCTCGTCGGCACCGTCGTGACCACGTATTACGGCCGCCTGGCCACGAAGTACCCGCGCACGCGGATCACCCTGGCCGGAATGGTCATCGCGCTAGCCGGTGCGGGTCTGACCCTCGTCGATTCGCTCGTGGTGATCATCATCGGCATGTCGCTGCTCACCGCCGGATTCTTTCTCGGCCATACGGGCGCCTCCGCGGCGGCCAGCGCCGCCCGGCCGGGAGTCGACTCGACCCGGTCCGCGGCCATCTACCTCACCGTCTACTACCTCGGCACGAGCCTCGGCGCCTGGCTCTCGGCGGTCCTCTTCGCCGATTTCTCGTGGCCCGGCGTCGTCGGCATGTGCGCGGCCTCGCTGATCGCCGTGTTGGTCTTGACCCTGACGGGAGCTCCGATAGGGTTCAGGAAACGCAACTGATCGCTCGTTCAGGGTCGCCGGTGCCTGCGCCGGGGAGCCTGCGGTCGCAGCGTGTTCCGCTTCCGCCGGCTGATGCATCACCGGCACCGTCTTCGAAAGGCCACCTCATGCCCGAGACCACCAATTCGACCGTCGTCTGCTCGATCGCCGACGGCATCGCCCACGTCGAGATCGACCGTGCCGACAAACTCAATTCGCTCACTCGCGAGGTCTTCGAAGACCTCGTCGAGGCAGGTCTGGCGCTGAAGGACTCGAGTGAGGTCAAGGCCGTGGTCCTGTCCGGTCGCGGTCGCGCCTTCAGCGCCGGCCTCGACTTCACCGAGCTCGCCCGAATCGCCGAGGCGGGGGCCGCTACCCGTTCATCCGCTGAGGAAGCGGCAGCTGAGAAGGACGCCGGCGCCGGTGAGTCGGGTGGGGCGGACTCCGTGGCCTCCGCCGTCGACGTCGGAGAGCGACTCGGTTCGGCCCGGGCCCTGGCCCAGAAGGCCGTGCATGTGTGGTCGCTCGTCGAGGTTCCGGTCATCGCGGCCGTGCGCGGGGCCGCGCTCGGCGGCGGGCTGCAGATCGCCCTCGGTGCGGACATGCGGGTGGCCGGACCCGATGCGAAGCTCTCGCTCATGGAACTCAACTGGGGAATCATCCCCGATATGTGCGGCACCCAGCTGCTGCCACGGCTCGTCGGACCGGCTCAGGCGAAGAAGCTCATCGTCACCGCCGACACTGTCGGGGCCGAAGAAGCCCTGCGCATCGGCCTCGTCGACGAAGTCGCCGAGGATCCTCTGGCTCGTGCTCTCGAACTGGCGGGGCAGATCGCCGGCCAGTCACGGTCGGCACTGGTGTGGGCGAAGCGGCTCGTCGACCTGTCCTACGAATCCGATCTCAGCACCGGACTCGACGCGGAGCAGGAAGCGCTCGCCGCGCTGCTCGGCACCGACGAGCAGAAACAGGTCGTCGCCACTCGACTGGCTGCGATGAAGGCTCGCGCGAAGGGCTGAGATCCGGGCGCTGTCTCGGACAGCCGCATTCTGCTGCGAACAGCCCGCGCCGTCCTGCGAACAGCGGGATGCGGGACTCAGGCGCGGGATGTGGGGCTCAGGCGAATGAGGTGACTTAGGAACCGCGATTGGAGGGGAACTCCGGGCGAACGGGGTCGATGATCCGGTCGGCGTTGACCGCCTCGGCGACGGTCGAGAACTCCGAAAGCTCACGCAGCAGCACGAACGTCGGACGCATCAGCTTGAGCTTGCCCTCGCCCTCATCGGCGAGGATCCCGGTCACCGAGCGCCACTCGCTCGTGTGCGCCTCCGTCGTCTGATGCTTGGCGGCGGCGAGTTCGGGAGCGGCGATCGTATAGAAGTACGTGTCGAAGCGCTTCGGCCGGCCCAGGGGAGTCACCCAGTTCGCCCACGGCGTCAGCCCTGCGGGATCGAGGACCGCGCCGGTCTCCTCCTCGACCTCACGCACAGCGGTGGCGAGCAGAACGCGCCAACCCTCGGCATCCTCGGCGATGGTCGATTTCGACCAGGCGGAGGTGTGCACCTGCGGATCGGGGACGGTGATGGACGGTGCGGTCGTGTAATCGATGGGGTCGACGCGGCCGCCGGGGAAGACGACGACACCGGCGGCGAAGTCCATCGTCGACACCCGGTGCTGGACGAAGACCTCGAGTCCTTCGTCCCCGTCGCGGAGCATGAGCACGCTGACGGCGGGCCTGATCGGGACCGCCTCGGCGTCGGCGATATCGGGACCGCGGCTCGCGCTGTCGGCGGTATCCGAACGGTCGGAGCCCTCAGGGTTGATGTCTCGAATCACGTTCAGCACCTTCGCTCTCAGCAATTGATGTCTTCATCCAGTATGCCGGGGAAGCGACGAGCAGCGGTCGGCGGGGTGGGTCGAGTGCGTTCGGGCCCGAGCGGGCGACGGGCGGAGGGGTGGGCCGAGTGCGCAGGTGACGGGCAGGATACGATGGGTGACAATCTGACATCCTCCATCGGAGGCCGATAACCCAACCGGTGACGAACAGGGCGGGCTGAACGGGCAATTTATGAGCAGTTTCGGGATCTATCCGTTCTTCACGATCAACCAGGCTTGGCCGAACTGGGTGATCATCATCCTGCTGCTGGTCGATCTGATCATCCGCATCATCGCGCTCGGGTGGATTCCGCACAATCGCAGGCCGTCGGTCGCGCTCGGCTGGCTGCTCGCGATCTTCCTCATCCCCTATGTGGGCATTGCGGCCTTCCTGCTGCTGGGTTCGGCGAAGCTGCCGAAGCGGCGGCGGGACAAGCAGTCGAAGATGAATCACCTCTTCCGCGATCAGATCCGCCACCAGGCGATCGTCGGGCGCCAAGACCATATGCCCGAACCCCTGAGCACTGCCGCGCAGCTCAACTTCGACCTCGGTGCCCTGCCGATGACGCACGGCAACTCCTTCGACCTCCACGTCGACAACCACGCCTGCATGGAGGCGATGGCCGATGCCGTCGACCGAGCACAGCGGTTCGTCCACTTCGAGTTCTACATCGTCGCCATCGATGACACGACGAGGCGGCTGCTCGAATCGCTCTTGGCCGCGCATCAACGCGGGGTGAGTGTGCGGGTGCTCATCGACCACGTGGGATCGCTGGGCTACCCGGGGTATTCGGAGCTCGTGAAGAAGCTCGACCGGTCGGGCATCAGCTGGCGCCGTGCCCTGCCGATCCGCCCCTGGAAGGGCGAGTACCAGCGTCCCGATTTGCGCAATCACCGCAAGATCCTCGTGGTCGACGGGAAGGTCGCGTTCACCGGTTCGCAGAACATCATCGACCGCACCTACAACAAGGCCCGCAACCGCAGGAAGGGCTTCCAGTGGAAGGACCTGTCTGTGGAATGTCGTGGGCCGGTCGTCGAAGAGCTCGATGCCGTGTTCATCACCGACTGGTATTCGGAGACCGACGAGATCCTCGACGAACCCGACAGCTTCGAACTCGAAGCTCCTGAATTCGGCGGTATCCAGGCGCAGGTCGTGCCTTCGGGTCCGGGTTTCGAAGACGAGAACAATCTGCGGCTGTTCAACCACCTCATCTACAACGCCAACCGCCGCGTCGTCGTCTGCTCACCGTATTTCGTGCCCGACGAATCACTGCTGCACGCACTGACCACGGAGGCGAGATCCGGGGTCGAAGTGCGTCTCTACGTCGGGGAGACGAGCGACCACTGGCTGACCCATAAAGCGCAGCAGTCCTACTATGACGAGCTGGTGCGGGCTGGAGTGCGGATCTTCATGTACCACGCACCGACGGTGCTGCACTCGAAGTTCCTCATGATCGACGACGAGGTCTCGATCATCGGCTCGTCGAATATGGACGAACGGTCCTTCGCGATGAACCTCGAGGCCACGCTCTTCATCGTCAACAAGGAATTCACCCAGCGCATGTACGACCTCGAAGCCGAACGCTATGCACCGAACTCCGTCGAGCTCAATGCCGAGGAATGGCAGTCGCGACCGCTGCTGAAGAAGTATCTGGAGAACGTGGCCCGCCTGACGAGCTCACTGCTGTAGGCGCGGAGAGGTCGCTGCCGGCGGAATCCGCTAACGGCACAGAAAAAGGTGAACAGCCCAGTTTCAAACATGGGCTGTTCACCTCTTTCTGTGCCGTAGCCGACTGACTCAGTCAGTCGGGTGGCTCTTGGTCGTCGTCGGCGACTCCGGCCGGACCCTCGTCGTCGAGGCGACGCTCGGGATCGGCGACCACGTCCTGGGCCTTCGGCGAGGGCGTGTGCTTCGCCGTCGTGCCCGACTTCGCTGTATCATGCGCGGCCGTGGTGTTCTTCGCGGCAGCCGAATCCTCGTCACCATCGAACTCTGAGACGGGAGTGTTCGTGGCTGCGGCGGCATTGACCTTGTCGGCCGCGGTCTGGACGGCATCGGCGACGGCCGGCGACTTCTCGCGGATCGATTGGTTGGCCTTCTCGACGGTGTCCTGAACTCGCGGGTCGGTCCACAGTTCCTGAGCCTGGGCCTTCAGCCGTTCGTAGCTCTGACGCCCGGTGCGTGAACCCAGAATGAATCCGACTCCGAGACCGGCCAGGAGAATCAATCTCTTCTTCATGGTCTTGCTCCTCTTCGCAACTCGACGTCACCGTATTCGGTTCTGCTGTGCGACACAGGTCCGGGCAACGATGTGGCAGCGCACGGGGACTGTGCCCTTGAGATCCACCTTATACCGAGTCGGGCCCGTGCGGGTATGGATTCACCCGCGTCGTCATCGCGGAATCGTCACAGCCGTCGGGTCGGCACGTGGCGCGTGCAGGCGTACCCCGCGCGGCTCAACTGAGACCCGGCTTCGAGGCTCAGCCGAGACTCGGCTGCTGCTGGGTGATGCAGTGGATCCCGCCGCCGCGAGCGAAGAGTTCGCGTGCATCGACTCCGACGACCTTCCGGCCCGGGTAGACGCGTTCGAGCACGGCGGCCGCCTCGGCGTCCATCGGATCATCGAAGGTGCAGGCGATGACGCCGCCGTTGGTGACGAGGTGATTGACATACGAGTAGTCGACCCACCCCTCCTCGTCGCGCAGCACTTCGGGAGCCGGGATCGGCACCACGTCGAAGGGGGTGCCGTCGGCGGTGGTCTCGGCCGCGAACTGCTCCTTGAGTGCGCGACTGAATTCGAAGTCGGGATGGTCGGGATTGCGCTGATCATGGACGAGGACGACCCCGGGGGTGGGCATCGCGGCCACGATGTCGACATGTCCCCGCGTGCCGAAGGTCTGATTGTCCCGGTGGAGTCCGCGGTCGAGCCAGATGACCTTCTTCGCCCCGATCGTGCGTGCGAACTCGGCTTCCACATCGGCTTCGGTCAGGCCAGGATTGCGGCCGGGATCGAGCTGGACGCTGCGCGTTGCGAGCACCGTGCCCATACCGTCGACGTGGAATCCGCCGCCTTCGTTGCGCAGATCCGAGGACATCACGGGAGCCCCAGCGAGGTCCGCGACGAATCGTCCGATGAGCTCATCGTGATCCCACGTCGCCCATGCCTGCGCGCCCCATCCGTTGAACACCCAGTCCACCGCGTGCAGCGCTCCCGCGTCGTCGATGACGAAGCTCGGCCCGATATCGCGCATCCACGCATCGTCGAGCTCGGCATTGACGACGGTGATCTCATGATTGATGCCCTCGCCGAGGTGGGCCCGCGCGTGCTCTGTCTGTGCCTCGGTCACCACGACCGTTACAGGGGTGAATTCGCTGGTGGCACGGGCAACGGCGGCCCAGGTGGCGCGTGCGGCCTCGGCCTCCGACTCCGTATCGCCGAGGGCGTAGCCGGAGGACGGGAACGCCATCCAGACTCGGTCCTGGGCGGCGGTCTCCGCCGGCATGTGCAACGTCATCGTTCGTCCCTTCGCTTGGCCAGTCGCTTAGCCCGAGTGTAGCCAGAATCTCGCCGAGGCGGTCGACGGATTTCGCAGGTCCGTTCCCTGGATCCGCGCACCAGACGGTTCGGGAG
Organism: Brevibacterium pigmentatum; assembly: GCF_011617465.1. Lineage (NCBI taxonomy): Bacteria > Bacillati > Actinomycetota > Actinomycetes > Micrococcales > Brevibacteriaceae > Brevibacterium > Brevibacterium pigmentatum. The sequence continues at coordinate 3,633,291 of NZ_CP050153.1, read as the reverse complement.
AGTCCACGTAGTCAGCCCGGGCGATGAGCGCTCATAAGAGTCCGTATAGTCTGGCAGGGAGTCACAGAGCTGGCCGGGGCACCGCACACCGGACCCGGAGCCAGCATTCGATCGCGTGCCGAAGGAGGCAGGAAGTGGAAGACCAGGATCTGGAGGAGATGTTCGGCAGGCGGGGGACGGGGCCGCTGGCCGGAACCATCGTGGCCGACTTCTCTCGAGTCCTCGCCGGACCCTACGCGACGATGATGCTTGCGGATCTCGGTGCCACCGTCATCAAGGTCGAGGGGAAGACCGGGGACGATACACGTCACTGGGCGCCGCCTCGGCGAGGGGACGACGCGACGTATTTCCTCACGGCGAATCGGAACAAGCACTCCGTCGTCCTCGACTTCAAGGACGAGGAGGACCTCGCCTTCGCTCAGCGGCTCGCCGCGCGTGCCGACGTGCTCGTCGAGAACTTCAAGGCCGGGGGACTGGCGAAGTACGGCCTCGACTATGAGACGGTCAGCGCGGGCAATCCCGGAATCGTCTACGCGTCGGTGACGGGGTTCGGTCGGGGCAACTCGCAGCCGGGCTACGATCTGCTCATCCAGGGCCTGTCCGGATTCATGTCGGTCACCGGCTCCGAGGAATCGGGCCCGGTCAAGGCCGGTGTCGCCGTCGTCGACGTGATCACGGGTCTGCACACGGCGGTGGGCATCCTCGGTGCGCTCACCCATCGGAAGGACACCGGCGTCGGTCAGCTGGTGGAGACCAACCTGCTGTCCTCGGCTCTGTCCGGACTGGCGAATCAGACCTCGGCGTATGTGGCCGGCGGCGTGACTCCGCAGGCAATGGGCAACAAGCACCCGAGTCTCTACCCGTACCAGCCGATGCCCACCGCCGAGGGGCAGATCATCATCGCGTGCGGCAACGACAAACAGTTCGCCCGACTTGCCGAGGTGCTCGGCCATCCCGAATGGGCTGCCGATGAACGGTTCGCGAACTTCGCCGACCGCAACGTCAACCGCGACGACCTCGAACCCGAACTCATCGCCGCGCTGAGTGAGAAGACGAACCAGGAATGGTTCGACATCCTCACCGAGGCGGGGCTGCCGTGTGCGCCGATCAACTCGATCGCCCAAGGTGTGGACCTGGCATCGTCGCTGGGACTCGAGCCCGTCGCCGAGACGGGGACCGGCGATCGCGTCATCCCCACAGTCCGCAACCCGATCCGACTGTCCGAGACTCCGCCCAGCTACGAACTGGCCCCGCCGACGCTCGGTGATTCCACCGAAGCGGTCAAGGCGTGGCTTCGGGCGTCCAAGTAGACCTCGGCCGAGTTCGACGTCGACTGTGTGCCGCGAATCGGCAAGTCATCGTGTGCGCTGTGACCGCGAGTGATTCTGTCGTTGCCCGGGCGGGCAGTGGGACAGCTGAAGTACGCTATTGACTGTGTGTTGTCACCGAGGGAACCGCCACGCCAGCAATGAGGCGCGGGACCAGCGGTGACGACTGTCGTACTCCCAAGAGAAATCCGGAACCGAGATGGACAATGAGCCGACCGAGGTCACACCTCGGCGACGTTCGGCGGTGAAACGGACCCTGATGGTCGTCGCCATGGCGATCACGGGCTTCCATATCTTCGCCAGCTTCCTGTGGATCGCCCCTGCGTCGACGATGCGGGAGGTGATTCCCGGTGACCTGCTCTCCAAGTACATGATCCCGCTGTGGGGGCAGTCGTGGAGCGTGTTCGCCCCCGAACCGATCAATGGCGACTACTACTTCGACGTGCGCGCGGTGATCAAGACCGACAGCGGCGAAGAGATCACCCAGTGGGTCCGGGCCACCGATGTCGAGCTCGACCACTCGACCTACAAGCTCTTCCCGCCGCGGTCGGCGGGACTGGGTGTCGGAGTGGCCTCGGACATCAAGGGGTCCTGGGAAGAGCTGCCCGACGATCAGAAGGCGATCGTCAAACTCGACTATTTCAAGGGCGATGACTCCGTCGACAGGCTGGAGACGAAGCTGGGGGAGTACGACGACCCGCAGAATGCGATTCCGGAGTACCTGGAGAGCGAACACCTGGCGACCGCGTATGCGACGCAGGTGGCGAAGGCCATCTGGGGCGACGACGTCCAGCGCGTCCAATACCAGGCCGCCCGTCAGAACGTCGTGCCCTTCGCCGAACGCAACGACAAAGACGCGAAGCGTCCGAACATCCAGCCCGTCCCCGTGGGGTGGCGCGCACTCGTCGTCGAAGAACATCAGTCCCAGGAGGAGTTCACGAAGTACTTCTGCGCCTCCGACGAAGTGAGGTGCGTCGGTGAACAGTGACGATACGACCCGCAAGGACGGGGACGACCGCAATGGTGAGGTCACGGACCACCGGACCGGCGCGGCCTCCTCGGCGGAGGAATCCGCACCCGAATTCGGGCTCGTCCCGGTGACGACCCTCGTGCGGACGAAGCTCGCGCAGGGGTGGAACTGGCTCGAGGAGATGCTCACCGGCCGGTACCACGCGACGTACGGGCTGGCGGTGACGCGGATCCTCATCGGGTTGACCGGTCTCGGCCTCATCCTCACGAACTTCAATGCGCGGCACTACACCTTCGGTGTGGGATCGGCGTGGAATGGGGAGATCGCCGAACCCAAGAGCGACTTCCCGACCATCTGGCTCTTCTCCCTCTTCCATCGGGCGGTGACGACGCCGCCGCTGTTCACGGCGATGATGATCGGCCTTGCGCTGCTGGCGGTCGTCATCATCCTCGGTTGGCGCACTCGGATCATCCTGCCGATCTATCTCGTGCTGTGGGTGAGCTTCATCGAGCTCAACGACGGGGCCGGCGACCAGGGGGACAACGCCTACCGGATGTTCATGATCGCCCTGCTCTTCGCCGATACGACCCGTCGCTGGTCGCTTGACGCGAGGCGGCGGGCGCGGAGTCCGGAGTTCCCTGACAACGACGGCGGGCAGTGGCGCTGGGCGCTCATCATGGCCAACAATCTTGCGATCGTCGTGCTCGCATTCCAGGTGTGCGCGATCTACATGTCCGGCGGTCTGTACAAAGCCGGTGGCGAAGCCTGGCAGCACGGATTCGCCGTGTACAACCCGCTGCACACTCAGCAGTTCGGCACATGGCCGGTGCTGTCGGACCTGATGACGGCGTGGGGACCGATGGTCGTGGCGATCTCGTGGGGATCGATCCTCTTCCAGTGCGCTTTCCCGTTCATGCTCTTCAACCGCTACACCCGCATCATCGCGCTGCTGGGCATCCTGTCCTTCCACCTCGGCATCGCGCTGCTCATGGGCCTGCCGTGGTTCTCGCTGACGATGATCGCCGTCGATGCGATCTTCATCCGCGACCGTTCGTTCGCGAAGGTCAGCGTCTACCTGCGGCATTGGTGGGCATCATCGGCGCCGCGGTCGACCGGCGGGGCCGCGGGCGCCGGCGGGGCCGCGGGCGCCGACGGGGCCGCGGGCGCCGGCGTGGCCGCGGGCGGTGGACGCGGTTCGGGTGCTGCCCGTGGCGGTTCGAATGCCAAGGCAGCGAAGTCCGGGGCGAACGCTGGTTCGGCTGCTCGCGGCGCCGGTTCGAAAGGCGGTGCCGGTTCGAAGGGCAACTCCGGTTCCAAGAGCGGTGCGACGAAGTCCGGGGCGAAGACGTCTTCAGGGCCGCGCAAGACGTAGCCCGCACGTGCACCTGGGCCGCGCCGGAGGTAGACCGCGCGCAGTCCACCACTGTCAAAAGAAGCCGAATGGGACATGTTCCTCTGAAATGCTCACTTTCTTCGGTGAGCATTTCAGAGAAACATGTCCCATTCTCGGCATTGCGCCGCTCAAGTAGCTGCGCCGCAGAGGCTGCGAGCCACTCGTGCTGTCGACGCAGACACTCGTGATTCCCGCAGGCAGCCTGCGACGGTCAGCAGAACAGCCCAGTCTGAGGTGAGCAGCCCATGTTCAAACTAGGGCTGCTCACCTCAAACCGGGCGGAATCCGCGAGGCGCGCTCGGAGCCGGGAGACCCGCGAGGCGCACCCACCGGCGGGAGGCTTACCGCTTGGGGCGCAGCTCCAAGCCGGTAGCCTCCGGGTCCTCGGGCAGGTCGACGACCACGGTATCTCCGTCGACGATGTCGCCGGCGAGCAGGGCGCGGGCCAGCTTGTCGCCGATCTCGCGCTGGACCAGCCTGCGCAGCGGCCGGGCACCGAACGCCGGATCGTAGCCTTCGAGGGCCAACCAGTCCTCGGCACCCTGAGTGACCTCGAGCGAGACCCGACGGTCCGAGAGCCTGCGTGCCATGTGCGCGATCTGCAGATCGACGATCGAGGCGAGCTCTGCCTGGCTGAGCGCATCGAAGAGCACGATGTCGTCGAGCCGGTTGAGGAACTCGGGCTTGAACGTCGAATGCACGACATCGAGCACCTTGGACCTCTGCTCCTCGGTCGACAGGTTCGTGTCGACGAGGAACTGCGAACCGAGGTTCGAAGTCAGGATCAGGATGGTGTTCCTGAAGTCGACCGTACGTCCCTGACCATCGGTGAGGCGGCCGTCATCGAGGACCTGCAGCAGGATGTCGAAGACGGACGGGTGCGCCTTCTCCACCTCGTCGAGCAGGACGACGGAGTACGGACGACGGCGGACCGCTTCGGTGAGCTGGCCGCCCTCGTCGTATCCGACGTAGCCCGGAGGGGCACCGACGAGGCGGGACACAGTGTGCTTCTCACCGTATTCGCTCATATCGATCCTGATCAGGGCCTTCTCATCGTCGAAGAGGAAGTCCGCGAGAGACTTCGCGAGCTCCGTCTTACCAACACCGGTGGGCCCGAGGAACAGGAACGAACCGGTCGGACGGTCGGGGTCGGCGACACCCGCACGCGAACGGCGGATGGCGTCGGAGACCGCGGCGACGGCGTTCTTCTGACCGATGAGGCGCTCACCGAGGATGTTCTCGGCTTCGAGCAGCTTCTCGACCTCACCTTGGACGAGGCGTCCTGCGGGGATGCCCGTCCAGGAGGAGACCACCTCGGCGATATCGCTGCTCGAGACCTTGTCCGAGACCATCGGATCCGTGGTCTGACCGGCGTCGGCCTGAGCCTCTGCTGCTTCGGCTTCGGCGATCTCCTTCTGCACTGCGGGGATCTCCCCGTAGAGCAGGCGGGATGCGGTCTCGAGGTCCGTGTCGCGCTGAGCCCTCTCGGCCTGCGAGCGCAGTTCGTCGAGCTTCGTCTTCAGCTCACCGACCCGGTTGAGGCCGGCACGCTGGGACTCCCACGTCGCTTCGAGCGAACGCAACTCCTCCTCCTTGTCGGCGAGATCGGCACGCAGGGCGCTCAACCGCTCGGCCGATGCGGAATCGGTCTCCTTCGACAGGGCCATTTCCTCCATCTTCAGGCGGTCCACGGCGCGGCGGAGCTCATCGATCTCGACCGGAGCCGAGTCGATCTCCATCCGCAGGCGGGAGGCCGCCTCGTCGACGAGGTCGATGGCCTTGTCCGGCAGCTGCCTGCCGGTGATGTACCGGTCCGACATCGTCGCCGCGGCCACCAGCGCGCCGTCATTGATCGAGACCTTGTGGTGGGCTTCGTAGCGTTCCTTGAGCCCGCGGAGGATCGCGATCGTGTCCTCGACGCTGGGCTCTCCGACGAACACCTGCTGGAACCTGCGCTCAAGGGCGGGGTCCTTTTCGATGTTCTCGCGGTACTCGTCCAGGGTCGTGGCGCCGATCATCCGCAGCTCGCCGCGGGCGAGCATCGGCTTGAGCATATTGCCCGCGTCCATCGATGAGTCCCCGCCGGCGCCGGCGCCGACGATCGTGTGGAGCTCGTCGATGAAGGTGATGATCTGCCCGTCGGAGTTCTTGATCTCCTCGAGCACGGCCTTGAGCCGCTCCTCGAACTCGCCGCGGTACTTCGCACCGGCGACCATGGCGGACAGGTCGAGGCTGATCAGCGTCTTGTCCCGCAGCGATTCGGGCACGTCTCCGGCCACGATCCGCTGGGCCAGGCCCTCGACGACGGCGGTCTTGCCGACGCCGGGATCACCGATGAGGACGGGGTTGTTCTTCGTCCTGCGCGAGAGCACCTGGACGACGCGGCGCACTTCCTTGTCGCGGCCGATCACCGGGTCGAGCTTGCCTTCGCGGGCGGTGGCGGTGAGGTCGACACCGAACTTCTCCAGCGACTGCATGGTCTCCTCGGGGTTCTCCGAAGTGACCTTCTTGCCTCCGCGCAGTTCGGGCAGGGCCGCAAGCAGTGCGTCCCGGTTCGCCCCATTCGCGCGCAGCGTCTCACCGGCTCCGTCATCTCCGGCCGCCGCTGCGAGCAGCAGGTGCTCGGTCGAAACGAACTGATCGCCCAGGGCGGTCATCTCCTCCTGCGCGAGGTTCATCATCTCGAGTCCGGCGCGGGACAGGCCCGGCTGGCTGACCGAGGCTCCGCTGACCGTGGGGAACCCGCCGATCACTGCTTCAATCGCGGTGAGCACCGACTGCGGGTTGGCGCCGACCTTCGTCAGCAGGGCCGAGGCCAGGGAGTCGGGCTGCTTGAGCAGCGCGGCCACGAGGTGGGCCGGTTCGATCTGGTTGTTGTGCCGGGCGACGACGTCGTTGACCGCAGTCTGCAGCGCCTCCCGGGATTTGGTTGTCATCTGTGCGTCCATCTGCGCATCTCCTTCTTAAGATTCTGGGCTGATTTGAACTCTCACCAAGAACAACATCGACAAAGTTGAGTCTATTCCGCTCAACTTTGAATTTCCAGAGGAATCTTCGTCGAAGTATCCCGCCCGGATGTGTGCCCCTGCCCCACCGGGACCGGCCCGGAATCCCGTCCGGTCGGGACCGACCAGCCCCTACCGCGTGATGACTGACTGGAGGTCGAAGCGGTGGAGCACGCGGTCGGCGATCTCCGGATCGGTGCCGCGTTCGCGCCGGGCCTTGAGCACCGCGGCACGCGCAGACTGCATGGCCTTCTTCTGCACCTGCATCATCTGCTCCCGGTGCTCCTTGAACGCCATCGCCTGTTCCGAACTTGCCTGGTCGTCGGTGGTTCCGCTGAGCTGATCATGGAGGACCTTGAACCTGGCCCGCAGCGGTTCGATGACGTCGTCGGGCAGGGTGTCATCGTTCTTGACCTCGCGCATCGCGGCCTTATAGGCGCGCAGGGCGATGTCCCTCGTCGCCTGATGCTCCTTCTCCGCTTCGTCGTCGATGCCGAGGACGGCGACGACCGTCGGAAAGCTCAAGCCCGCCAGCACCAGTGTGACCAGCAGGGCCACCGCAACCGCAACGACGATATAGGACCGGCCGGGGAACGGAGCGCCTGCGCTCGTCGTGGCCGGGATCGACAGAGCCAGGGCAACGGTGGCCAGACCGCGCATCCCGCCCCAGGTCATCAGAGTCGCATCGCGAACGCTCAAAGGCGCGGCATCCGGATCCTCCTCGCGTCTCTTGCGTCCGACCACCACCGAGGTGGCGGCTCCGAATCCGATGATCATCAGCAGTGTGGTCATGCCAGTCCTTCCGAACCGCTCCCACTGGGGCGGATGTGTCCGGAGGCGGGCGGAAAATGTCGGCGCAGATTCCGCGCCGGGCCCGGTGACCTTTGGCAGAATGAGGCTATGTCGGAATCAATTGTATTCGCGCAGCTCGACGGCGGGGTCGCGTCCGTGACGATCAATCGGCCGTCCACGCGCAACGCGCTGTCGCTGACGGTCATGGAAGACCTCATCGACACCCTCAACGAGGTGGCCGACCGCACCGATGTCCGCGCGGTCATCTTGTCGACCGCCGGCCATGTGTTCAGCTCCGGTCATGACCTCACCGAGATCCGCGGGGCCGACCATGAGACGCAGCAGGTTACGTTCGATGCCTGTGCCCGACTGATGCAGCTCATCCAGACCATCCCGCAGCCGGTCATCGCGCAGGTGCAGGGAGTGGCCACGGCGGCCGGCTGCCAGCTGGTGGCGACCTGCGATCTGGCCGTTGCCGCCGAGTCGGCCAGATTCGCAACTCCGGGAGTGAAGATCGGTCTGTTCTGTTCGACTCCGATGGTGGCGCTCTCCCGTGCGGTGCCGGCTAAGCAGGCGATGCGGATGCTGCTGACCGGTGATTTCGTGACCGCTGAGGATGCGCTGAAGTTCGGTCTCGTCTCCGACGTCGTCGCCGGCGCCGACCTCGAGTCCGCCACCTTGGAATTGGCTCTCAAAGTTGCGTCCGCCTCGTCGGCTACAGTTGCCGTAGGAAAGGCCGCGTTCTACGAACAGCGGGAACTGCCTGTGGCTGATGCCTATGCGCGGATGTCGCAGGTGATGGCGGACAATGCCGTCGCGGCCGATGCGCAGGAGGGGATCGACGCCTTCCTGACGAAGAGGGAGCCGCAGTGGCAGCACCGTCGCTGAGGCGGCGGTTGTGAAGATGAGGAAGGGAACGTCGTGGCGGTGATAGTGACCGGAGCCAGCGGCTTCATCGGTGGTGCCATTGCACGGGCACTCGCCGAAAGGGACGAAACGGTCTACGCGCTGTGCCGGCGAGATCCCGAGATCCCCGGGGTGAACTTCCAGCACTGGGACATCACCGAACCCGCGTCCGCCTCGGTGACCTCGTTGGCCAAGAATGTGACCGCGGTCTTCCACTGTGCCGGAATCGCCTCCGTCAGCGCCGATGACGACGCTCTCTATGACGTGAAGGTGACGGGCACGCGCAATGTCCTCGACGCCTTCCCGACGGCTCGCATCGTCCATGTGTCCTCGACGACGGTGTACTCCGAGTCCGAACCCCACGCAGAGTTGTGGGAGGAGGCCGGGCCGAAGGATCCCAACGACTTCGCCGACGCGTACTCTCGCACCCATGCTCTCGCCGAGCAGCTCGTCATGAGGCTCCGTCCCGATGCTGCGATCCTGCGTCCTGCGGCTGTCTACGGTCCGGGGGAGACGATGCTCATGCCGCTCCTGTCGCGGATGTCGAAGAAGGGTGTGCTGCGGCTGCCCGGCGGCGGACGACAGAAGATCACCCTGACGCATGTCGGCAATGTGGTGCGGGCAGCGCTCGCCTGCCTCGACGTGCCTTCGGCGGCGGGTCCCTTCAACATCGGTGACCCGATTCCGTACCGGCTCAAAGAGGCTGTGGTCACTCACTTTGCTCGGATGGGCTATGACCAGGTCGTCATCGAGGGTGTCGCGAAGGACAAGGCGCTGGTGTCGGCGAAGCTGGGGCTCAAGATCAAGGGCGTGTTCAAGCGCGGGGACCGAGCGAAGCTCTTCCTCGTCAGATACCTGCAGTCGGATCGGACGTACAACCTGTCCCGGCAGCAGCGGGTGCTCGGCATCTCGACCACCCAACACCTCATCCCGTCCCGCCTGCAGTAGGGCGGTTGGGAACGGACCGCCTGCGCTCACCGCTTCAGACCGTGCTGGGCGGCGACGATCTTCGACAGGAGTTCGCGCGGAAGTGCGCGCTTGAGCAGAAACGGCAGCGGTGCCCTGCTGCCGACGGCGTAGAACTCTCGCGGCCTCGGCGCGACCATCGCATCGACGATCGTGGCGGCGACCTTCTCAGCAGGAATGCCTCCGCGTTCGTTGGCATCGAGATGCTCGAGCATCGTCGTGACGTCGTCCGTATAGGGTGAGCCCTCCTCGAGGTACTTCGTCCGCCGCAGCCCGATTCCCGTGGCGATCGAACCCGGTTCGACGGTGCTCACCCACACACCGAAGGGTGAAAGCTCCTGCCGTGCCGCCGTGGCGAAAGTGCGCAGAGCCGCCTTCGCCGCTGAATACGAACTGCGGTGGGCCAAGGGAAAGCTGCCGAGCATCGACCCGACCATGATGATGCGCCCCCGGCGGCGCGCACGCATACCGGGCAGAACGAGCTGGCTCAGCCGAACGGGTCCGAACACGTTGGTGCGGAAGAGTCGCTCAATGGCCTCGGCCGGCAGCTCTTCGAACGGACCCGACTGGCTCTCACCGGCGTTGTTGATGAGCACATCGATGTCGTCGAGCAGGCCGAGATCCTCGAGTTCCTCTGCCAGGGCGTCCGGACCATCCGGGTCGGCCAGATCGAGTTGCAGATACCGGACACCGGGGATCCGCTCGGCAGGTGCGAGGCGGTCGGGGTTCCGGCTGGTCGTCAGTACCGTGCAGCGCTTCGCCGCCAGCGCCTCGGCGAGGGCTCGGCCGATGCCCGAGGTGCCGCCCGTGACAAGGATGGTGAGGTCTGCCTGCGCGGTGGTGGTCATGTGTGTTCTCCATCGTTGGGTGCGGATGCGGTTTGCGGGTGTCCAGGCGTCGCCTCAAGACTCACCTGCGTCGCCGCGGCCCGGCCCTGCTTGGCAGCAGCGCGGCCGGCGCGCATGCCGGAGAAGATGCACCCGCCGAGGAAGGTGCCCTCGAGCGCGTTGTAGCCGTGCATTCCGCCGCCGCCGAAACCGGTCACCTCGCCGGCCGCATAGAGGCCGGGGATCGGTGTGTTCGAGTCTTCGGCGCCTGGACCACCTGCATTGTCGCCGCCACCGGGCCCGCCGAGTGCAGCCGGGCCGGATCCCGCCAGGACCTGCCCGTCGAGGTTCGTCTCCAGCCCTCCGAGCGTCTTGCGCGAGAGCAGGCTCAGCCGCACCGCGATGAGCGGTCCGTGCGCGGGGTCGAGGATCTTGTGCGGCTTGACCGCGCGCACGATCTTATCGCCCAGATAGGACCGCGCATTGTGGATGGCTTGGACCTGCGCATCTTTGGAGAAGCCGTGCTCGGTCTGCCGGTCCCGCTGCCGGATCTGCTCCACGATGTGGTCATGATCGATGACCGGTCCCCGGGAGCGTTCGTTCATTCCCGCGACCAGTTCCTCGGTGGTTTCGGCCACGACGAAGTCGGAGCCGTACTTCTTGAAGGCCTCGATCGGTCCCGGGGCATCGGAGGAGCGCACCCGATCGAGCGTGATCCGAATGTCCTTCTCCGTGAGGTCCGGGTTCTGCTCCGAACCGGAGAGCGCGAATTCCTTGCGGATGATCGACTCGTTGAGCACGAACCACGAATAGTCGTGTCCGGTGTCCAGGATCGTGCGCATCGTCCGATTCGTATCGAAACCGGGGTAGTTCGGGGCCGGGAAGCGGTTGCCCTCGGCGTCGAACCACAGCGACGATGGTCCCGGAATGATGCGGATCCCGTGCCCCGGCCAGATCGGATTCCAGTTCTCGATGCCCTCCGTATATGCCCAGATGCGGTCCCGGTTGATGAGGCTGGCTCCGGCATCCTCGGCGATCTGCAGCATCCGCCCGTCCACGTGCGCGGGGACTCCGGCGAGCATCGTATCCGGGAACTCGCCGAGGCGGTCGGTCGGCCAGTATTTCCTCATCAGCTCGAAATTGTGTCCGATCCCGCCGGTGGTGACGATGACGGCGGGAGCGCGGAGGTCGAAGTCCGCGACTTCCTCCCGGTTCGACTCGACTCCGCGGGCCGTGTGGCTGAGGGCCAGTGTGCGTCCGCGGACCCCGACGACGGCACCACCCTCGGTGATGAGTTCGTCGACGCGGTGCCCGAAGGCGAACTCGACGAGTCCGGCGGCCTCCGCGGATTCGACGGGTTCGCGGAAGACCCGGACCACCTCGGGGCCGGTGCCCCAGGTCAGGTGGAAGCGGGGGACGGAATTGCCGTGCTCGCCGGCCCCGGAGCCGCCGCGTTCGGCCCAGCCGACGATCGGCGTCAGCTTCAGTCCGAGGTCACGCAGGTACTCGCGCTTCTCGCCGGCCGCGAACTCGAGGTAGGCCTCCGCCCACTTCCTGGGCCAATGGTCCTCGTCTCGGTCGAAGCCCGCCGAGGTGGCCCAGTCGTCCTTGGCGAGCTCGAGCGAATCGTGGATGCGCAGTCGGCGCTGTTCGGGGGAGTCGATGAGGAAGAGCCCGCCGAGCGACCAGAAGGCCTGCCCGCCGAGGTTCGCGCGGTTCTCCTGGTCGAGGATGAGCACGCGCTTGCCGGCCTGAGTGAGTTCGTGGGCGGCGACGAGTCCGGCGAGCCCGGCTCCGACGATGATCGCATCGGGGGAGGGGCGGCCCGGAGCGGAGAGATCTCCAACCGCGGAGCTGCCGCCGCGGTCATCGGCTGTGGGGGACGGGTCCGTGCTGCCAAAAGAACTCATCGTCGACTCCTCTGTCGCATTCGTCGGCGGGTGAACCGACTTAAGTGTGCGCAGATTGCCAGAAACAGACCAGTTTCTGGCAATCTGCGCACACTTACCTACCAGTAGGCTTCAGTATTGCAGATTCGGCGGCGAGTAGGGGACGATCAGGCGCCGCGTTCAGCAACGAGCCGGGACGGGGCACCGCACCACACGTTCAGGCGCCCAGGGTCGACTCCAGCCAGTCGGCGGCCGCGGCGAAGGACTCGTCCGTCGTCGTCGGGTCGATCGGCACCACGGCTCCGTCGGAGCTCGGGTAGCTGCCGAGGAAGTGCAGTGTGAGAGCCGCCCGGTGAACGCCCTGCAGGGCCTCGGCCATGCGTGCCTCATGGATGTGTCCGAGCAGGTCGATGGAGAACTGGTAGAGGCCCAGTCCGTCACCGGTCGGACGGGATTCGATGCGGGACATATTGATCCCGCGGCTGGAGAACTGTTCGAGCAGTTCGAGCAGCGAACCAGCACGGTCCGAGCGCAGCGCCGCCACGATGGTCGTCTTATCGGCCCCTGTTGGAGTCGGCAGAGGACCTGGGCGGGTGACCACGACGAATCGGGTGACTGCGTCCTTGCGGTCGCCGATGTCCTCGGCGACGACTTCGAGTCCATACCGCTGCGCGGCCAGAGCCGGGCAGACCGCGGCCATATGGTCGCCGGCGTCATTGGCCAGATCCCTGGCGGCCGCGGCAGTTGAGGACGTCGGCAGGTAGACGGCTTCGGGGAAGTGCTCGTTCATGAACGCGCGCACCTGTGCCTCGCCGTGCGGGTGGGAGCCGAAGGAGGAGATCTCCTCCTTGGTGGTGCCGGGCTTGACGGCGAGGACGAAGCGGACGGGCACGACCACCTCGGCGATGATCTGCAGGCGTCCGTTCTCCGTCAGCGCATCGATCGTGGCCGGTACTCCGCCTTCGAGGGAGTTCTCGATCGGCACGACCGCGGCATCGCAGTCGCCCTCGAGCACCGAATCGAGTGCCGAGGGTGCATTGCGCATCGGGTGCGTCGAGGCGTCGGCACGCAGGTTCCGGGAGTCGAGGAAGCTGAGCAGGGCCGCCTCGGTGAAGGTGGCCTCGGGGCCGAGATACGCGAAACGGTTGAGGCTCACTTGCCGGTCTCCTTGTGGTTATCGCCATTCCGCTTCGCGCGGAGGCGGCGGACGAGGATGGCGCGGGCGACATCGCGGTACTGGGCGGCGCGGTGCAGCTGCGCTTTCAGATCGCGACCGGTGACGCGGTGGTGGAGGTCGCACTCGACTTCTTCGACGCGCAGTCCGGCGTTGACGACGTCGATGGTCATGGCCGCCTCGACGCCCCATCCGGCGGCGAACGGCAGGGCCGCGTCGAAGGCCTCCCGCGACAGGCAGCGCATTCCCGACAGGGGTTGGGTGGCGTCGAACCCGGAGAGCTCGGCGATCCCTTTCTTCGCCAATCCGACGACGAAGCCGAAGCCGCCGCCCTTGCGCTTCTGGGTGGGCAGGATCGCGATCGTCATATCGGCTTCCCCTGCGAGCACCGGGGCGGCCAGGGGAGCGGTATTGATCGCGGAGTCCTCGAGGTCGCCGTCGATGAACAGCAGCGCCCGGTGGTGCGGATCGGCACCCGGATCGGCGTCGGAGATCTCCCGATTGCGCAGAGCGAACGCCCCGGTCATCATGGCCGCGGCCTTGCCCTTGTTCTTCGGGTGGGTGATCACCTCGGCGCCGGCCCGGCGGGCCAGGACCCCCGTGTCGTCAGACGATCCGTCGTCGACGACGAGGACGATGTCGACCCCGGGGATCTGCTTGGCCGCAGTGACGGTGGCAGCGATCCGCGCGGATTCGTCCATCGCGGGGATGATGGCAGCGACCGCCTCGGGGGCAGGGTGCGGCTGTGCGCTCATGTCGGTTCTCCTGTCCGTCACCGGCACCGAGGCGGGGCGCCGTTCCCGGGTCCCGCCTCGGTGATGGGGCGACGGATATCAGTGGATGGTCAGCTGGCGGGACACGATGCCCGAGCGGACGCGGCGGGCCTCGGTGCTCATCGGCTCGGTCGTGTTCAGAGCTTCGTCGAGGCGCTTGCCGAAGGCGGCGATGGGCTCTTCGACGTCGTCGACCTGCGTGCCGAACTCGAGTTCCCAGACGGGGACGATGATGCCGTGGGCGCGGAAGTAGCCGAGGAAGGTGCCGATTCCGCCGAGGTCGTTGGCGTTCTCGGCCTGCAGGCGGGCCATCGCGTCGACGACGCGGTCCTCACCCTCGGGGCGAGCCCAGCGGACGTAGGTGCGGCCGGACATCTCGGTCCAGTAGGCGGAGTCGACGGAGGCGAGCTTCTCCGTCGGGGCCACGGAGTCGTTGGCCTGCTGGAGGGCGGCGGCGACGTCGGGGTCGCTCTCCGCCTCGGGCAGGGCCCAGTAGTCGAAGTTCTCGAGCACGCGGACGTCGAACGGATGAGAGGTGTCGAGGATGTCCTGCAGGCGCGGGCCCTCGCCGGGTTCGGTGGTGGCTTCGATGGAGGTGCCGGGTTCGGCATCGACGGCGGCCAGCAGTCCGCGGGCGACATCGCGGGAGGCGTCGGTCGAGGACACGGGCACCTGCATTCCGGCCAGGATCTCACCGTCGTCGCGGTGCCACGCCTGCCATGCCGCGGGCAGCAGGGAAGTGATGGTCACCTCGTGGCCGCCGTATTCCTCGGTCAGCCTCGCGGTCGCGGTGGCCGCGGGCACGAGCTCACGCAGGCAGATGAGGTCGGCTTCGAACGGCAGGTCCGCGAAGGGACGTGCGACGAATGCCGTGGCCTGCGCCCTGGCGAGGCGTTTGGCGATGAGTTCTTCCTTGGAGCGCTTCGACTTCTTTCCCATGGGACGCAAGTCTAGTCGGTGTGGCGCCCGGAAGGCTGCCCAGTCCGCAGTCGGTCGTGTGGCGACGGGCTCAGCTCTCCCGGCCGACGGGGATGAAGTAGCGCGTGTTGTTCGACTCGTCCATCCGCACCTGCAGCTTGTCGCCCGGATGGGGGAAGGCCGAGCGCTCCGGATTGTCGGGAGTCAGCCCGAGCGTCTCCAAGCGGATGATGCCGTGACGACCCACCTCATCGGCGGCGAGGACGTAGGAGTGGTTGAGTTCGCGGATCGTGACCTCGATGGCCGGATCGGTCGGTTCGTCCGCCTCGGCGAAGGCTCTGGGCAGAGCGGAATTGCCCATGCCCAGATACGCGCCGACGTCATCGGCGATATAGCCGGCCACGGAGTCGGCCTGTGCCATAAGTCCGGCGAGGATCACCGAGAGCCGTTCCTGCTGGGCATCGGTCTTCAGGGCCTGGCCCGGTTTGAACAGATGCTCCTCGGCGAGCACGCACCATGCGTCCTGCATGATCGTGCGCAGCTGGAGTTCGACGAGGACGGAGGGTTCGGAGTCGAAGGGCACCTCGACGATGAGGTGGCGGCCGCGGTATCCCGACGGTTTCGGGGTTGCGGAATAGTCGCGCACCTCGGCGATGGAGAGGTTCGTATCGTCGCTCACCGCGGTGAGCAGATCCCACAGGGCTGACTGTTCGCGTTCGGTGCGGCAGATGACACGGGCGCCGACGACATCGATGACCTGATTCTCGACCTCGACGGATTCGTGGATCTCGTCATTGGCATCGGCGAGTTTGCGGCGCAGCTTCTCGCCTGTGCGCATCCGATCCTTGATCCGACCGTCGACGACGCGCACTCGATCCCCGGAGAGCAGAGCGGAAGGAGCGCGGACGGACTCGACCCAGTCGTTGACCGTCTCGAGGGCGGCCCTCCAGGTGGACTCACGCCGGTCGTAGGCTTCGTCGACCAATTCGCGGACAGTTGCTGACATCCTCGTCACCTTCCTAGCTCCTGATTCAACTTCACCAGAAGAGAGGAGAGATGTCTATGGCTTCGACGCTGAAGTTGTCGCGAGGTGTCGAAAGGTGAGACGAGGGTGCCTCAGACGTCGTAGTCGACGATGACGGGAGCGTGATCGGACGCGCCTTTGCCCTTGCGCTCCTCGCGGTCGATCTCGCCTGCGGTCGCGGTCTTCGCCAGTGCCTGCGAGGCGAGCTGGAAGTCGATGCGCATGCCCTGCTTCTTCGGGAACCGCAGCTTCTGGTAGTCCCAGAAGGTAAAGACGCCGGGGCCGGGAGTGAACTGTCGAGTGACTTCGGACAGTCCCGCACCAAGCAGATCGTCGAAAGCTTGACGCTCGGGTCCGGAAACATGCGTGGCGCCGTCGAACTCGGCCATATCCCAGACGTCCTCGTCGAGCGGGGCGACATTGAAGTCACCGCAGAGGACGAGCTTCTTCTCCGGTTCGGCACTGAGCTGGGCGGCGATATCGGCCGTCAGCGCCTTGTACCACTCCAGCTTGTATCCGTAGTGCGGGTGGTCGAGTTCGCGGCCGTTGGGCACATAGAGCGAGTAGACGCGCACATCACTACAGGTCACCGACAGCGCCCGGGCTTCGACGACGGGTTCGTCAGCGCCGAAGGCGGGGATGTCCTTGAACCCGATCTCGGTGTCGGCCAGGCCGACGCGCGAGGCGATGGCCACCCCGTTCCACTGGTTGAGGCCGTGATAGCTGACCTCGTATCCGCGCTCGGTGAACAGCTCCTCGGGAAACTGGGCATCCTTGCACTTGAGTTCCTGGATGGCCAGGACATCGACATCCGAACGATCCAGCCAGGCCCCGATGCGGTCGTGGCGGGCACGGATCGAGTTCACATTCCACGTAGCGATTCTCACCCTCCCACCCTAAGCCGTCCGCGCCGGAGGTGAAAGCGGGGTGCGTGCGGCTGCCGGTGGGACGCCTCGGCGTGCTTATGCCGGAGCAACACAGCCGCTTATGCCGGAGCCGTGTGGAAGGGGACGTGTCCAGCCCCTGCGTCGAGCGGACCCTCTCGGCTCGATAAGCTGGGACCATGCCTGAAGCTCCCAAGGAACACCTGGGCCACGACGGGGCCGCCTACCCGGACTCCTACTATGTGCGCCTGTCAGAGGACCGCCTCGTCTCGACCCTGCACAGTCAGGGAGCGTGGCAGCCCGGCGAGCAGCACCTCGCGCCTGCCTCGGGGATCGTGCTCGCCGAGATCGAGCGGCGGCTGCCCAGCGACAAGCTCATCTCCCGAGTGACCTTCGACGTGCTCGGCGTCATTCACTCCGGCGAGTTCACGGTCGACGTCAACGTCATCCGTCCGGGACGGACCATCGAACTCGTCGAAGCACAGATGCGCCATGGTGAGCGCACCAGCGTGGCCGCGCGGGTGTGGCGTCTGCAGGCATCCGACACCGAGGAGGTCGCCGGCGACGAATGGCAGGCGATGCCACCGGTGTCCGAAGTGCCCGAGGCTCCTTTCACCGGTCGTTGGGGCGGCGGCTACATCGCGTCGCTCGAGGGCCGGCAGGGCGCGGACGCCCACCCCGGATACGCACAGTCCTGGGTGCGCAGCCCCTATCCTCTCGTCGATGGTGAGAGCGACCCGCCGACCGCAGCCTTCGTCAAGTTCGTTGATACGGCCAACGGTCTGGCCGTCCGCGAGAATCCGAAGACGACGTTCTTCCCGAACGTCGACCTCTCCATCCACCTCACGCGCGTTCCCGAGCCCGGCTGGGTCGGCTTCGACACCCGGGTCGCCTTCGGACCGACCGGGTTGGGGCAGACGACGAGCGTGCTCAGCGACGCCGGCGGCCCCATCGGCACCGCCGTGCAGTCGCTGACCGTGCGCAGAGGACAAGGCGCGGTATGAGCCGCGAGGTCCCGCCCATGCAGCGCAGCGAGACGTCCCGAACCCGGGACGGATCCTCGCCGAGGCGGGACCCGAGTCCCCGGCCGCGTGCCCTCATCACCGGGGCGAGTTCCGGGCTGGGACGCGGCTATGCCCGCACCCTGGCGGCGGAAGGTTACGACCTCGTCCTGGTCGCCCGGAACGAAGCCCGACTGAGAGAGCTGGCCGACCAGCTCCAGGCCACGCAGAACATCCGCGCCGAGGTGGCCGTGGCGGATCTGTCCGCCCGTGACGGGATCGACTCGGTCGTCGAGATCATCGCCACGCAGCCGATCGATGTGCTCATCAACAACGCCGGCTTCGGTCTGCGCGGGACGCTGCTGGACACCGATATCGCCGAACTCGACGAACAGGATCGGGTGCTCACCGGGGCGGTGAGGGAGCTGTCGCTGGCTGCGGCCAGGCGCATGCAGTCCCGCGGTCGCGGGGGAATCGTCAACGTCTCCTCGCTGGCGGCGGTGACGACGATGGGACAGTATGCAGCCTCGAAGGCGTCGACTCTGATCTTCACCGAGGCGCTCGCCGGGGAACTCAGGGACAGCCCGGTGACGGCCACCGCCGTTCTGCCCGGTTTCATCCGGACTGAGTTCCACAGCCGCCTCGGCGTGGAGCGTCCAGGACCCGGTCTGATCTGGCTCAGCGTCGATCAGGTGGTGCGGGAGTCGCTGCGTGATGCCCGGGCGGGAAAGGTCGTCTCGGTTCCGGGATGGGGATATCGGTTGGCCGCGCTCGTGGCTCCCGCGGTGCCGCGTCCGCTCATGCGCTGGGGATCGACTGGATTCTCCTTCGCCCGCACTCGCAGGATGTGACCTATATGCAATTCTGGGCGAGCCCGACAGCATTGAGTTGAGGATTGAACTACCTGGAGATGAGCCTGTGACCAGGGGTTTTATTCTGATCGCTTCTATGCTATAGAGCCCGACAGGATTCAAGACGGGACGTGAGATTCTTTACAAGCGCTACGAAAGTGTGGTCAAATTAATGATGTTCGCCCGGTGGGGATCGGGTGGACATAACGGACGTATGGGGATGCGTCCGGGTACTCGAGGGGAGTGCTGCGAGGACCCCGGGATGTCGCGATTACGCGCCCCGGGGTTCTTGTCATTCACAGCCGTTTTCCGCGATCACTGAGGCGCGGACCGCATCAGCGGGTCAGAAACGCATACGCACTGATCTGATACAGCACGTATGCACTTCCGACCCGCTGATGCACTGCGCAACAGGCGGTGCTCCGGGTCACTGGATGCTGACGCTGCGCTGGCGGCGCGAGTGAGTGCGGGCGATGCCGATCTCCAATGCCACCGCACTCAGCGGGGCCCCGAGCGCCACCGAGGCATTGCCGGCGGCGCGTTCGGCGACATCGGCGATGACGGCATCGATGTCGGCGCGCTCATCGGCATCGACGTGGATGAGCAGCTCCGGTCGCCGCGCGGTGCCGCGCAGGATCACCTGTGCGTCGGAGACTCCGTCGGTGGATTCGAGGTCGGCGGCGACCGCCTCGGCGATGACTTCCGCATTCACCGTGGTCAGACCGGTGCGGGCATCGGCCTGCATCCGGAAGGGCTTCGCGAAGTCCTTCCGCGGGACCTGCACGCTCAGCCAGCGGAGCCCGATGATCGCGAGGATGAGGGCCACGACCACGGCGATGAGCGCCGAATAGGGCAGGGCCAGCACCGAGGCGACCGGACCGAGATCTGCTCCCGCCTCCAGGGCAGGGGCGATCGGGGCGGTGAGACCGAACCCGATGGCGAGCACCGCCAGCCCGATGAGCAGAGCGATGAGGCCGAGGATGATCAGTCCCGTGCGGTTGGCAGCGGCGGCCGTGCGTCTCATGACTGACTCCTTCTGGCCTGGACCTTCACCGTGGGGGTGCGGTCGAACGAGATCGATGCGAAGCGGTCCTTCACGGCGGCTTCGACCTCGGCGCGGATCGGCTCGAAGTCGCGGACCGGCGTCGAGAACGTCACGATCGTCGACTTCGCGTTCGACGAGGCCTTGACCCCGCTGACGCCGTCGACCCCATCGGCGGCCGCGGCCGCGATCTGAGACAGCGCCGAGGTGGGCAGGGCGACCTCGAAATCACCGATGTGTTCTGACCCAGCAGCGCTCACGCCGAGAATCCGGCGCGCTCCGGGAGAGATGCCGAGGATGAAGGCGATGAGTCCGAGCAGAGCCAGGACGATGCCGACCGCGATGACGACCGTGGAATTCCAATGCAGGTTCCCGACCGCCTCGGCGATGGCGGAATCCGGCGTTTCGATCAGTGCGGTTGCGACGGATCCGAAGCTCACGAATGCGGCGATGCCGGCCCAGCCGAGTCCCACGGCGAGGAGCAGCAGGATGAGGGCGACGACCACGGCCGGACCGATGCGGGAGGGCCGCTTGCGCAGCAGGCGTGTGCTCATTGCAGGCGATTCCTTCCTCGATTCGCACCGGAGGATTCCGGGGCGAGCCACCGCACGCTGATGTCGACCTGACGGACGGTGACACCGGTGAGGCGTTCGACTTCGGTGCTCAGCGTGGAGCGGACGTGTTCGGTCGCCTCGGCGATGGGGGTGGGGTAGGCCAGGCCCAGCTGGACGGCGAGCGTGCAGCTGCGTCCGGACCGGGTGACGTCCACGGACGGGTGAGGATCTCCATGTCCGTGTCGATGCGCACCTCGACGACAGCCGACCAGTGACCGAGATCGTCGATGAGCTCTTCGCCGTCATCGCCGTCGACTTGCGAGCCGCGGTCGACGGGCCCGTCGGGGAGATCGACATCGACGTCCGGGTCGTCAGCCGCAGCCGCTGAAACCCGTCCGCCCCGCGGGGTCAGTCGCGGCTCACTGCTGCCCGCAGTGGAGGATAGAACGCGAATAGCCCAGAAAAAGGCGTGTAGCCCATGTTCAAACACGGGCTACACGCCTTTTTCTGGGCCGTTGCCGGTGGCGCTCAGTCGGCCTTGCTCTTCGAGCGTCCGGTGATGAGACCCCAGACGATGAGCACGATCAGCGAGCCGCCGATCGCACACAGCCACGACGACAGCGAGAAGAACTTGTCCATCTGGACACCGAAGATCATGCCGCCGAGCCAACCGCCGAGCATGGCTCCGATGACGCCGAGGATGAGCGTGGCGATGAAGCCGCCGCCCTGTTTGCCGGGCAGGATCGCCTTGGCGATGGCTCCGGCAATGAGTCCGAGGATGAGATATGCGATGAAACCCATGTTGCTCACGTCCCTTCTAAGACTGTTGACCGGCCGGGTTGCACGGTTCTGTTGCCACTGTACCTCCGAAATGCAGGGTAAGTGCCAAGTCTCGTTGATTCTTTATGACATCTGTACGGACGCAGGGCCGTCCGGATCCTCACGCACCTCTTCGGCGGATCGCGCACATGAGACTGGAGGCGAGAACCGTATACGAACGCGGACTCTCAGGGAACAATCCCGCGGTCGCAGAGAAGAGATGTCCGCGGTCGCGGAGCGGAGGTGCCCGCGGCCACTCGCCGGACGGCCCTACTGTCACTGAGTGCCCCCGCAGTCACTGAGATGGGGCTGAACGGCCGCGTGCCGACCGCCCAGTAGACTGGAGTTCATGACCGACAGCGCTGACACTCGCCGACAACTGCTCGACCTCATCGACGAACTCGCCGTGGTGCGCGGCAGAGTGACCCTCTCCTCCGGCAAGGAGGCCGATTACTACCTCGATCTGCGTCGAGTCACCCTCGACCATCGCTCGGCACCGCTCGTCGGCGACGTCGTCCTTGATCTCCTCGAGGCCCATGATCTGCTCGACAAGGTCGATGCCGTCGGCGGCCTGACCATGGGCGCCGACCCGGTCGGCACCGCAGTCATGCACCGGTCGGTCGTCCGCGGCACTCCGCTCGACTCCTTCGTCGTGCGCAAGGAGGCGAAGAAGCACGGAATGTCGCGTCGCGTCGAAGGCCCCGATGTCGCCGGCAAGCGCGTCGTCGCCGTCGAGGACACCTCGACCACAGGCGGTTCCGTGCTGACCGCGGTTGACGCGCTCAAGGAAGCCGGCGCCGAGGTGGTCGCGGTGGCCGTGGTCATGGACCGCGACACCGGCGCCAAGGAACGGGTCGAAGCGACGGGAATTCCGTACCTGACCGCGCTGACGACCGCGGATCTCGGACTCGACTGAGCTCCGCCTCGGCGAGGTGGGCCTGCACGGTGCCGCCTCGACGAAATCGGCTCACCGATCACGACCTGGGACTCGACTGGCAATTCTGTCGAAATCGAGGACGTGGTTTGAAACAAGTCTCTTATTTCAACACGATAGATGAGACACTCCCCAAGAACTGTTTGATGTAAAGGATGACGCGTGCTCACACTGAAAGAGGTTTCCCTGCGCAAAGGGAAGCGGACATATCTGGACGAGGTGAGTTTCACCGCCGAGGCGGGCCGGATCACCGCAATCGTGGGAACCCGCTCGGCGGGCCGCACCGAACTGGTGCGCATCATCATGGGCCTCATCGCCGCTGATGAGGGCACCATCGAACTCGAGGACTTCGAACTCGACTTCGGCGACCGACAGAACTTCGGCTATCTGCCCGCCGAACGCGGCGGATACCCGAACATGCGCGTCCTCGACCAGATCGTCTACCTCGCCCGCCTGCACGGGATCACCCTGGGCGCGGCCGAACGGAACGCGCTGACGCTTCTCGGCCACCTCGAGCTGGCCGACCGCGGCTACGCTCCGCTGAAGAACCTCTCCGGAGCCGAGATCGCCCGCGTCGACATCGCCGCGACACTGGCCGCCGACCCGGACGTCGTCGTCATCGACGATGCCTTCGCCGGCCTCGACGCGGCTTCGCTGCGCCTGGTCACGTCCCTTCTGCGGGCCCACGCATCATCGGGAGTGCCCGTCATCCTGGCCACCGACGACTGGGAGGCCGCACAGACCTTCGCCGACGACGTCGTCATTCTGGGCCAGGGCAAGGTGACTGCCAAGGGCAGCGTCGAGAAGCTGCTCGGCGATCCGCACTACCGAGTCGAGACGACCGACACCGAGGTGGCTTCCTCGGCGCTGAAGTCCCGGACGGGAATCAGCGACGTGAAGACCGCCGGACACGAGGGCGTGAGCTTCCACGCGAACGATGCGAAGGCAGCCGCCGCTGCCGTGGCCGAGCTGAAGAATGTGAAGAACTTCGAAAGTGTCCGCCCGACACTGGCCGAGCAGTACAAGGAGGCTCTGTAATGGCGCGCAAAGACAACGGTGCGAACGACGAGTCCCCGGAACCGCTCGTGTCCAAGGGCACGGCCGGCGAAGGCATCGACGACCTCGGTGTGCCCGTCGATGACGATGTGATCGAAGACGAGACCGCTGCCGACGAGGTCGAGTCGGACGACGACGCGACCGCGACCGGTGCGACCAAGGGATCGGCCGCCTCGGCGAAGAAGAAATCGGCCGCGAAGAGCGCGGCAGCAAAGGGCTCAGTTGCGAAGGACACTGATGAGTCCGACGCCACCGACGGCCTCGACGATGTTCCCTTCGAACTGGCCGAGGACACCCCCGACCCTGACGAACTGCCGGAGACCGGCCTGGTCTCGGAATTCGTCGATGTCGGCAACCGCCAGGCCGCATGGCTCGTGTCGAACCGCGAGAGCACCACGGCCATGCGCAGCCCGTACTTCCTGGTCACGGCCGCCGTGGTCATCCTCGGCGTGCTGGCCGCCATCATCTCCGGAATCGTCGCCGACGTGCAGAAGGACTCCGGAACACCGACCATGGCGATGGTCGGAGTCGGCGAGCAGGCGGCGATGTACGAGCAGCAGCTCGGTGTGAAGATCACCGACGCGAAGGACGCGCCGGCGGCTGAGAAGCTCGTGCGTGAGGGCAAGGTCGATGCCGCGTTCATCCAGGACCCGAGCGGTCAGGGGCAGCCGACGATCATTGCGCTGGACAAACAGCCCGACGCCCTGCTCGAAAAGCTCGCGCCGAAGACCGAGGCCACGTTGCTCGAAACTCCGGCAGTCGACAGCGAGGTGGCCACTCCGCTGCTGTGGGGAATGGTCGCACTCTCGCTCCTCGTCGTCGCCACTCTGGGCACCGCGCTGTACCAGAACCTGCGCCTGGAGAAGCGCAACCGGATCACCGAGATCATCGCGGCCACGATTCCGCCGCGTGCCTCTGCCTCGGGCCGGATCACCGGCATGCTGACCCTGGTCATCGTCCACCTCGTCGTAGCGGCCGTCATCACCGAATTGGGACTCTCGCTGTCGGGCAAGACGTCCCTGGCCTTCGCCATGCTGCCGGGCCTCGGCTGGTTCGCTCTGGCTCTGCTGCTGACCGCCTGGTCGGTGTTCGCGCTGCTGGTCTGGGCATCGACCGTCGTCGGGTCCAAGGCACGTGCCACCTTCCTCGCGATCATCGGCGTCATCACTGTGGCGGGCTTCTTCGCCCCGGTCCTCATCGGCCCCACGGGCACCGTCGCGAAGGTGCTGTCGTGGACGCCGTTCACCTCGCCGCTGGGCATCGCCGGCCGCTCCTTCGCCGGTCAGACCGATTGGTGGGAAGGCCTCGTCGCCGCCGGCATCGCTCTCGTCCTCGCCGTCATCCTCCACGCTCTGGCCTCGGGTGCGTACGTGCGCTCGGTGCTGTCCGGAGGCGGACGCGGCGGCAAGACCGTGAAGATGAGCAAGCGCGCGCAGAAGGTCGGTGCCGCCACCTCGGCGAAGGGCTCCGCGAAATCGGACTCGGCTGCGGATGATTCGGACTCGGACGCGGATGACGCGGATTCGGACGATGTCGACTCGGACGAGGACGCGAACTCAGCGGTCGACGGGAAGTCGAAGGCCGCCTCGGCGAAGAAGTCGAATGTGAAGGCGAAAGACGAAGAGGACGCGAAGTCGGCGGATGATTCCCGCGACGACAAGTGACCGAAAGCGCTGAACCGCAGGTGGGGGTCGGTCCGTGGACCGGCCCCTGGCCTGTGGAAGAGCACTTCGATCCGGAGCTGCTGGCTGAGGGTGATCGGCGCAATGTCGTCGATCGGTATCGGTATTGGAAGCACGATGCGATCGTGGCCGACCTCGATGCCTCGCGGCACGACTTCCATGTCGGAGTCGAGAACTGGCAGCACGACCTCAACATCGGTTCGGTCGTGCGCACCGCCAACGCGTTCAACGCCGCAGCCGTGCACATCGTCGGCAAACGCCGCTGGAACCGGCGCGGAGCGATGGTCACCGACAAGTACCAGCACGTCATCCACCATCCGAGCGTGGACGACCTGCTCAGCTGGTGCGCCGAGAACGACGTGCCGCTGCTGGGCATCGACAACTTCCCGGACTCCGTGCCTTTGGAAACCTACGACCTGCCCAAGCGCTGCCTGCTCCTGTTCGGCCAGGAAGGACCGGGGCTGAGTGAGGAAGCGCATCAGGCGAGCCGTGACGTGCTCTCGATCGCGCAATATGGTTCGACGAGGTCGATGAACGCCGCAGCCGCCGCCGCGATCACCATGCACTCCTGGATCCGCCGCCACGTGTACGACCAGCCCGTGAACTGACGGTTTCGTCGGGGCGGAGGTGCTGCCCGCGCCGAGGAAGCTGTGGCCTCCTCGGGCAGGTGCGGTTGACGTCATTGTTGGGTCGATCCACCGTGTTCTGAGCGCGGAAATCACCGTGGATCGACCCCACAATCCAACTCCGCCGGGCGCAGCAGCGTATCAGCCGGTGGGTGAGGTGCCGAAGGTGCTGTACCTTCGCCAGGGTTGGGCGGAGTAGACACGGACGATGCTGACCGTGCGAAGCGGACACGAAGAAGCGCCGAGGCGGCACGAATGATTTCGTGCCGCCTCGGCGCTTCTGTGCTGCCGGACCGAGTCGCTCGGGTCCTCGGCGGAACCGGAGCGACTCGGTCGCTGCCTCAGCTGAGGTCGGCCGCCTGGGGTTCGATGAGTCCGCCCAGTTCGGCGAGCTCCGCGGTCAGCGAATCCGCGTCGTCGAAGGTGCGGGTCATGACCGTCAGGCGCTTGGCGTAGTGACCGATGGGGTATTCCATGGTCATGCCGATTCCGCCGTGCATCTGGATCGATTCCTGGCTGATGTTGCGAGCTGCCCGGTCGACGATGATCTTCGCAGCGATGACGTCGCGGTGGCGGTCCTTCTCGGCCCCGGGGACCTCGGAGGTCACGGCCAGACGCGAGTACAGCGCCATGCTGCGTGCGTACTCGAGCTCGGCGTAGACGTCTGCGGCGCGGTGCTGCAGAGCCTGGTTCGCACCGATCGGAGCACCGAACTGCTCACGGGTCTTCAGGTACTCGGCGGTCATCGTCAGCGAGGCTTCGAGTGCACCGACGGCCTCGGCCATGATCGCAGCGTTGCCCAGGTCGAGGACCTCGGACAGGACGGCGTTGGCATCGGCGGCGTCGAGGCGCTGAGCGGCGACACCGTCGAGCTTGAGGTTCGCGCTGCCCAAGCCATCGGCCTGGCGCTGAGCGACTCGGGTCAGACCTTCGGCATCGGCGGCGACGAGGTAGAGTCCCAGTTCGCCGTTCTGCGAAGCGGTCACGACGAAGTGGTCGGCGACGTCTCCGCCGAGCACGTTGTTCTTCTCACCGGTGAGGGTGAAGCTGCCGTCGGCACCGGAGACCTGAGTCTGCGGGGCGTCGACGGCGTAGCGCAGTCCGGGCTCGAGCGCTGCGAGAGCGAGGAAGGTCTGGCCCTCTGCCACACCAGGCAGGATGGCCTGCTTCTGCTCTTCGCTGCCGCCGAGCAGGACGGCATTGGCGCCGAGGACTGCAGTCGCCAGGAACGGTTCGAGGACGAGCGAGCGCCCGAACGCCTCGGCGACCACGGCCACCTCGTTGAAGGTCATGTCCGCGCCGCCGTAGGACTCGGGGATTGCGAGACCGAGCAGTCCCATCTCGGCGAACGCCTGCCACTTCTCGCGGGAGATGCCCTCTTCGCTGCGAAGGATCTCTTCGCGCTTGGCGATGTCGTACTCGGTGCGCAGGTACTTGTTCAGTGTGCTGGCGAGTTCTTGCTGAATGTCGTTGAGTTCAAGATCCATGGTTGTCCTTCTTGGGAGATCGGATGAGCGTCGGTATCTCAGAGACCGAGCAGTGCCTTCGAGATGATTCCGCGCTGCACCTCTGACGAACCGCCGTAGATGGTGACCTTGCGGGTGTTGAAGTAGGCGGGCAGCGCATCGACGGCGCCGTTGGGCAGGTCGGACAGACCCTGACCCTGTACGCGGTCGGAGACGAAGTCGAGGCCCTGCGGGCCGAGCACGTCGACGAGGAGTTCGGAGATGTCCTCCTGCAGCTGCGAGCCCTTGAGCTTGAGCACCGAGGAGCGCGGATCCGGCTTGTCGGATCCGGCGGCCTGGGTCGAGAGGATCCTCAGCTGGGTCATCTCGAGCGCGGTGAGTTCGGCTTCGATCTTCGTCAGACGAGCGGAGAACAGAGGATCGTCGAGCAGTGTGCCGCGAGCGGTCTTCGTCACCGCGGCATAGGCCTTGGCGCGGGCGAGGTTGACCTTCGAGCCGCCGATGCGGGCGATTCCGGTGCGCTCGTTGCCGAGGAGGAACTTCGCGTACGTCCAGCCCTTGTTCTCTTCGCCGACGAGGTTCTCAACGGGCACCTCGACATTGTCGAAGAAGATTTCGTTGACCTCATGGCCGCCGTCGATGAGCTGGATCGGACGGACGGTGACGCCGGGAGTCTTCATGTCGATGAGCAGGAACGAGATGCCGGCCTGCTTCTTCACATCCGGATCGGTGCGCACGAGGTTGAAGATCCAGTCGCCGTACTGGCCCAGGGTCGTCCAGGTCTTCTGGCCGTTGACGATGTACTTGTCGCCCTTGCGCACCGCGGTGGTCTTGAGGGAGGCGAGGTCCGAACCGGCGTTGGGCTCGGAGAATCCCTGCGACCACCAGATGTCGATGTTCGCGGTGGCGGGCAGGAAGCGCTCCTTGATCTCCTGCGAACCGAAGGTGGCGATGACAGGACCGACCATGGAGACGTTGAACGGCAGCGGCTGCGGAACGCAGGCCAGCTGCATCTCTTCGAGCCAGATGTGACGCTGCACGGGGGTCCAGTCCTGGCCGCCCCATTCGACCGGCCAGTTCGGCACGGCATAGCCGTGCTGGTTGAGGATCCGCTGCGAGGTGACCATGTCGTCCTTGGTCAGCTCCTGGCCGGTGGCGACCTTGAGGCGGAGTTCCTCAGGGATCTCCGTGCGGTAGAACTGACGCATCTGCTGCGCGAAATCGCGCTCTTCCGCATTCAGTAGTGTGTCCATGTGAACTCCTTATAGATCGTTCAGTAACTTTCCTCCAATGGTACGGTCCGGTGTTCCGGCTCACAAGTGGGCAAAGACGGAGATCCTCGCCGAGGCGGCCCTCCTGTCCGATCGGATGTTCATATCACAATCGGCTAACTTTGTTTCAGAATCGTATTACTACACCTATCGCGGGTGGTAATACTAATTCAGGAATTTCATCGTTGATTCCGCTTGAGAGCCCCTCCGGACTGAACCCCGTGCCGTTGGACTCCGCATTCCCCGCCGTAGAACATCCCCAGGGGTACGGAAAGCTGAGTAACGTGTCAGGCAGGACCACACACATCCCCCCGGTCGCACCGGCGCGCCGACTCTTCGGATATGGATCCGAACTCTCGACGGTCGTCGACGCGATCTCCGGCCAGAGGCATCTGGGCGCACTCATCATCGGCGCCCCCGGCGTCGGGAAGACCGCGCTGGTCAACACCGCACTCTCTCGCCTCGACCCGGAACTGTCGGTCACCCGCCTGCGCGGCTCGGAGAACGCACGGGTGCGAAATCTCGGGATCTTCGAAATACTGCTGTCCCGAGAGGGCATCGACACCGACCTCCCGCCGGGTCGAGCGCTGTCGGTGATCGGTGGGCTGTTCGAGCGCAGAGCAGAGGGCCGACTGTCTCTGGTCGTCGTCGACAATGCCGATCTCGTCGACGACCACTCCCTCGCTGTGCTGGCCCAGCTGACGGACGCACACAGGATCAAGCTCGTCGTCGCCGCCGAATCCGCGCGTCCGCCGGTTGATCTCATCGCCGGACTGTGGCTGGCCGGAAGCGTCGTGAGAATCGATCTGGACGGTATCGACGAGGTCGATGCGGCAGCGATGATCAACAGCATCGGACTCATGGAGACCGAGACCAGATCGGTTTCAGAGCTGAGTGCGCTCGCCCACGGCAATCCGCGGCTGCTCGAGAGGCTGCTCTTCGGCCGGAGCCGGACCAGCGGGGTCGAAACAGCGATCGCCCGGGTCGATCAGCCCAGCCGAGAGGTACTCGAGACCGTCTCTCTCATCGAAGCGGTGCCCTATGACGTGCTCGTGGGACTCACCAGTCCGCTGACGATCGACTCTCTGGCAGAGGACGGTCTCCTGTCGATTTCGAAAGGCCGAGGGGGAGAGGTGAGTATGCACGAACCCGTCACGGCCGAGAACGTCCGCGCCGCGATTCCGCCTTCTCGGAGTCTCGAGCTGCTCACCCGGTTCGATGCCGGAGCGGACCATTCGGCTCTCTATGGGAGGGCGCTCTTCGGGTATGCCGCATGGTCGATCTCCTTGGGCCGGGTGCCCACGCCGAAGCTGGTGGTGGACGCCGCCATGTGGGGAAACTCGCGGGGAAGGTACCTCGAGGCCGCGGAGATTATCCGCACGAGCGGCTATCGCGGCCCCGAACTCGACCTCGAACTTGCCCGCTGCGAATGGGGAGCCGGCAGGCTCCGACAGGCCAGGGAGATCATCGACCCGCTCATCGCCGAAGCGTGCCTGGACCACAGTCACTCGTCTGGGGAGTATCTGTCCCGCCTCGCGGCTATGGAGCTGCGACTGACGGACCCGCGGACTCCTGAGCGGCTGCGGTTGGAGTGGGTCCGAGATCGACTGGAATCGCCGACCGACCTCGGACGGCTCGACGCGACGCGTGTCCGGTTCGACCTCAAAGGAGGTCGCATCGCCGCTGCCTGCGCTCTGGCTGAAAGCGTCTATCTCAACCATGCGAGTTCGGTGCGCCATCGTCTGCGCGCCTGTGCGTTCCTCGGCGTGGCCGAAGTGATGGCCGGACGGATCGAACTGGGACTGAGCTATATCGCACAGGCCCGACTGATGTTCGACCTTCCCGGACCCGGATCGTTCGAACGGGAAGACGCCGTTCCGCAGTTCTTCGTGGCGAATTTCATCGCCGGCAATTGGACCGAAGCGCGAACGGCAATGGATGAACTGACGTCCAGCCGGCGGCTGACCAGACTGACGAACGCGCTCATCGACCTGCGCACCGGAAACGCGGCAAAGGCCCATCGCTGCCTCAGCGACCTCAATCTCGGTGCCGATCCCAGCGACATGGTCGACATAGCGGGAATGGCCAGGTCGGCTCAGTCTCTGTCCGCTTCGCTGACGCAGCAGCGGACAGAGGTCATCTCGTTTCCTGTCGACGCGGAGGCCGAAGCCAGTCGGCATTCCTGGTGGGCGTCATTCGAAGCCAGGCTCTTCGATCTTCAGACGCTGGCGCAGACGTCGCCGGGGCCCGCTGCCCCGCAGCTGTATGAACTCGGGGCCTGGGCAGAAGAGCACGGTGCGCATACCCTTGCCTGCCTCGCCTGGCTCGAGGCCGGTCGGCTCGGACATGAATGGGCCATCGGCAGCTTGTCCGCGTCGGCCGGTAGGGTCGACGGCGCACTCGGACGCCTGCTGCGTGCCGCGGCTCAGGCCTTCAGCACCGACGATCTGCAGGCGCTCATCACCGCGGCTCGTGAGGCTCTGCTCTTCGGTGCAGTCGTGCTCTGTGCCCAGCTCTCCGGTGAGGCCCGAAAGCGCGCCGTCGCGGCAGGCGATGCCGCAGTCACGAAAGAAGCCCGGATCCTGCTGAGCCGGAGCCGGCGCGTGCTCGACTTCGACGCCGACGGCGAGCGGTTCCAGGAGAACCTGAGCGAACTCGAGCACTCGATCATCACAGGCATCGTCGAAGGTCGGACGAGCGCACAGATCGGAGAAGAGGTGCACCTGTCGGCCAGAACCGTCGAATGGCACCTCGGTCGTCTCTACCGCCGAGTGCATGTGGCCAATCGTCAGGAACTGCGAGAGGTGGTGACGGAATGGCTGAGGAACTGACCCCCGCATCGGCCGCGGGTGCTCAGGTCGGAGGTGAGATCTTCGGACGCAGGGGCGAACTCGACCTGATCAGTCAGTCACTACAGTGTTCGCAGTGCTCCGGCATCCTCATCGAAGGTGAGATCGGCGTCGGCAAGACGCTCCTCGCGAGAACGGCCTTCGACGCCGGGAACGACGGAATCTGGATCCGCGGGGACCGCGTGCACCAGAACACCGAGTTCGGGGTCTTCGGTCTGCTCGTCGACCTCGATGGCGACCCGTCCACGCTGCTGGGCCGCATCGTGTCCCGACTTGCCTCGGCGCGCGCCCCGAGAGCGGTCTTCGTCGATGATGCCCACCTGCTCGATCCCCGTTCGCAGGAGATCCTGACCGACTTGGCCAGCGTCGGCTCGATCAGGCTCGTCGCGATGTCGCGATCGAACCCCGAGAGCGGGGTCATACCGTTCGCAACCCTGGTCGAAGACCGTGTGCTCCAGCATCTCGTCCTCGGCCCCCTGCCGCGTGAGGACTATCGGTCGATGGTCGAACACCGCCTCGGCCACATCGTGTCCCAAGCCGTGGTCGACATCGTCGACTTCCATTCGAAGCGCAATCCGGGAAAGCTGCTCGAACTCCTCGAATACACCGCACGACGGTCACGCTTCCTCCTGCGCCGCGGAGTGTGGATCCTCGACGGACTCGACACCGACTACGATGCGCGCGCCCGCGACTATGCACGGATCGGTCTTGCCGACCATTCGCCGCAGGAGACCGAGGCCCTCGCGTTGGTCGTCCTCGCGGGGGAGGTGGAGCTGGAGACACTGCTCGAGGCGGGGCTCGGGGAAGCCGCGGATGCCCTCGTGGCCGCCGGCGAACTGAAGATCGACGCGCAGAGACCCCATATCTACGAGGCAGTGGAGAACCACACCTCGGACACGATCAGGTACACGACCCCAACCGGTCGGAGTCGAGAATGGTTCGACTTCATCGACTCCTGCGGAGACGCACCTGCGGACTGGTCGCAGGTGATCAGGGCCGAATGGGGAATGATCTGCGGAGCGGAAGTCAGTGAGTCGAGGACCATCGACGCCGCACTGATCGCCGCCCGCCTCGGAGACTGGCATCGGGCCATGCGTCTGATCGCGGAGGTTCCGACGGAGAAGATGAGCCGGCACGAGTTGCTCTCAGTCGCTCTGCTCTACTGCGGCTGCAATAAGATTCCCCTCGGACTCGACATCTTGGCCCACGCGGTCCGTACCGCATGCTGCGCACAGTTGGTCGTCGACGCGCTCGTGGTCTGGATGAACCGTGCTTCCGCATCCCAGTCTCCTGCCCTGCGACTTGCGGACTTCCGCACCGCTCTCAATCGGCTGCGCGAGGAAGGTGACGGACACCCGGGAGGGGGAGTGGACGCGGCGTTCGGGCTCGACTTCCTCGACCGGATCGCTGCCGTCGTGGCCGAAGAACGGCCGATCACCGTAGTCGTCTTCGACGGACTCACACCCGAGAGCGGGGCAACCGGCAGCTTCCAACTGCTTGACACGATGCTGCACGCCACCGACATGCTCGACTCGGGACGCACCTTGGAAGCCCTCGCGCTCCTCGAATCCGCTCGAGCTGATTTCAGCAATGAAGGCACAGCTTCACTTCACCTGACCATGCTGCAGGGCCGCACTCTTCTGCAGCTGGGACGAATCGCTGAGGCGAGAGAGCTGATGACGACACTGCCGACACATGACATCGCCTACCTGTCTGCTCGGTCCGGGCCGATCGACCTGCTGTGGGCTCAGACAAATCTGCTCGAGGGCAATCTGCCCGGGGCGATGAAGGCGCTGAGAGCAGCGATCGAATCGCTGACCTATTGGAACATGGGCACGCAGCTGGCCATCGCGTTGGCGGAGGCCGAATATGCGGTGTCATGTGTCGGAACCCCCGCCGAGGCCGACGACCTGCACGCCCGCTTCGACGAGCTGCCCGTCACCGCTCTCTACCACGAGTATCGTCGGGCACTCGTGCTCCGCACCACCGCACGAGCGATACGCACCGGAGAACCCAAGTTTGAGCACGAGCTGCGCCGGATGTTGGACGAAGCCGAAGCCGATGGGGCCGCGGCGATCGTCGTCCTCATCCGGCTGCACCTCTTCCTTCACTTCGACGAGATCGCACCCCAGGCGATGTGCGAGGCCGCCGCGCACGGAACCGGGCGTGAGTTCGACATCGTCGGCCGCCTCGGCGCTGCTCTGCGCGACCACGATCGTGCTGCGCTGACGGCCATGGCGGAGGAATACGGGGCGTCGATGCCCGACCTGGCGGGCAAGTGCATCGCCCTG